>DATJLT010000071.1:0-12203 GCA_035509195.1 Streptosporangiaceae bacterium
GCCTGAAGGCTCAAGCTACGTCGGTGACAGCGAGGTGCTCGACTTCTGGCGCGCGCTGCTCGGGCAGAACGTCATCGAACTGGCCGACCTCGACGCGGTCTGCGAGACCATCGCCCTCACGATCGGGCTCGGCGAGGCAGCCATAGACCTCGACGAGGGCCTGGCCGACCTGCAGGACGTCGGATCGGCCGCCGGCACGGCGGTCTCGAAGGCACTTGCCACGATCGGGGCGACCCGAGGCGAGCTTGTTGTCACCGAGCCACCGGCGGACCTGTCTGGTCCGAGCGGGAACGTGCGGCTGTGAACCACGTCATCGTCGTCGACCTCGGCTACGGCGACGCGGGCAAGGGCAGCGTCGTTGACTGGCTGTGCTCGGCGTCCAGGGGCTACCGCACGGTCGTCCGGTTCAACGGCGGCGCCCAGGCCGCGCACAACGTGATCAGGGACGACGGACGGCAGCACACGTTCGCGCAGTTCGGCTCGGGCACGTTCACGCCGGGCGTGAGGACCTGGCTGTCCAGGTTTATGCTAGTTGACCCGCTGGCGCTAGCGGCCGAGGCGGCGCACCTGGCCAGCCTCGGCGTGACCGGCGCACTCGACCTGGTCACCGTCGATAAGGACGCCCTGCTCACCACGCCCTACCATAGGGCCGCTAACCGGGCGCGCGAACTGGCCAGGGGCGGTGCCAGGCACGGATCGTGCGGCCTCGGCATCGGCGAGACGGCCAGTTACGCGCTCGCCCGTCCGGCAGAGGCACCGAGGGCAGGCGACTGCCTGGCACCGCGGACACTGGAAAGGAAACTGAAGGCTCTCCGCGATCACCTGACGGATGAACTCGGGCCGCTCGGGCCGCTCGGAGGGCCGCCGCTAGCCGATCTTTGCGATGCTTACCTGGCCTTCGCCGGGCGGGTGAAGCTCGCGGGCGGTGCCGATTTGCGCAGGCTCCTCAGATCGGGCCCAGCCGTGTTCGAGGGTGCGCAGGGCGTGCTGCTCGACGAGTGGCGGGGCTTTCACCCGTACACGACCTGGTCGACGACGACTTTCGCGAACGCCGAGGAACTGCTCGCCGAGGCGGGCCAGAGCGCGGTCAGGCTCGGGGTGACCCGCTGCTATCAGGTCAGGCACGGGCCAGGGCCTTTCGTCACAGAAGATCCTTCGCTCGAACTGCCCGAGCGCCACAACGGCCGCAATGCCTGGCAGGGCGAGTTCCGTACCGGTCATCTTGACCTCGTCGCGCTCCGCTATGCGGTCGAGGTCACCGGCGGCATCGACGGCATCGCCCTGACTCACCTGGACGTCGCGGAACAGCATCCTGAGCTGCGGGTGTGCCGCTCCTACCTGGTCGGCGGCGAGCCTTTGACCCGCATCGAGCCCGGTCCGCCGCATGATCTTGATCACCAGCAGCGGCTGACCAGCGTGCTGCTCGGCGCCCGGCCGGTCTTGCACGAGCCGCCTGCGAGTTGGGCAGAAGTCGTCGAAGCCGAAGCCGGCGCGCCCGTCACGCTGCTCTCCGCCGGCCCCGCAGCCGCCGCGAAAACGGAACGCGCCTTCACGCGCACCGCCGCCCCCCGCAACAACATCGCGGAGCCATCGATGTCGTAGCCAGGCCGGCGCGAACAGCATCGGTGGCTCCGCGATGCTGCGGGAACCGCATCAAGTAGTCACCGTTGTCCCTGGGCCCGGACCGTGAACGACAACAGGTAGCCAGTGATGCTGTTTCACCCCGGCCTGCGGCCTGGTCAGCACTTCGGTGATGCCCTTTTCGCCTGGGCTTGCGCCTCGCCGATCTAGAATGACCTCATGCCTGCGACCTTGCCAGGCGGCGGCGCACGCCGGGCCTTCTGGGAGCGTGGTGACCTGTCTCCCATTACCCGGCCGGACGTTACCGCCGATAAGTGGGACGACCAGGTCCGTGCGCTCGAGCAGCTCGCGCGCTGGGCCGAGGCCCGTACGGTCGAGACGATCAACTGGTACCTGCGAGACAAGCGGTTCAAGCGCCTCGCGTCGCGGTCGCTGCGAGCTGCGGCGATCGTGTTCGCGATAGCGGGAGCGGTGCTTCCGCTGGTCTCGATCAGCACTCACGGCGTCAACGCCAACCTCGGGTACGTGCTGCTGGCGGTGGCCGCCGGGTGCATCGCCTTCGATCATTTCTACGGTCTGTCAGCGGGCTGGATGCGGGACATCGTCGCCATTCAGGCGCTGCAGGGCAGGCTGGCCAGGTTCCACCTTGAATGGGCCCGGTGGGAATCGACGCACGGCAAGGCGCTCGGCACGGCGAGCGTGGAAGCAGCCGCGGGGACCGTCAGCCTCGCACTTGACTACATCGACGACCTGGTCGCCGAGGTCGGGCGGATCACCGAGTCAGAGACGATGCAGTGGATCGCCGAGTTCAGCAGCGCGGTCGCCGCCTTGCGTAAGGACACTGGCCGCGGTGCGGCGCCGGCACCCGACCTGTTCTCCTGGAACGGCCCGGCCGATCCGGCTTAGCCCTTGATACGGAGGGGCAGGGCGCGAGGGCCGCGGATCTGTCCCGCCGACCAGCCGACCGCGCCAGGGTCGGCGAGGCTGAACTCGGGGATGCGCTCCAGCCAGACTTCAAGCGCGACCTTGAGTTCCAGACGGGCCAGGTGCGAGCCGACGCAGCGGTGAATGCCAAGGCCGAACGCGGCGTGCCGGTTGACTTCCCTGTCGATGAGGACCTCGTCGGCCCGGTCGAACTGTGCCGGGTCCCTGTTGGCGGCAGGGAACGACAGGAGGATCCAGTCGTCAGCCTTCATGTCCACGCCGTGCCAGTGCATGTCGTCCTTGACCAGCCTGGCCATCGTGACCGGCGCGTAAGCGCGCAGGAACTCCTCGATCGCGGTCGGCATCAGCCCTGGGTCAGCGACCAGCCTTTCCCTGTCTGATGGCGTACTTGCCAGGTGCCAGAGGGAGGCGCCGATCGCGCTCCACGAGGTGTCGATGCCCGCGATCAGCAGCAGCGCCATGGCGCCGACGACGTGCGAGGCCTCAAGTTTCTCGCCGTACAGTTCGGCATTGAGCAGGTAGTTCGTCAGGTCATCACGCGGGTTGTCGAGATGGTCGTGTACCTGCGCGACGAGATAGTCGAACAGGCTCTCTATGCGCTCGATCCGCTCTTCAGGGGCGCGGTTGATGCCTTCTAGTGCGTCCTCGACGAACACGCGGAACTTGGGTCCGTCCTCGGGAGGGAATCCCATCATGTTCGCGATGACCCGCATGGGGATGTGCTGCGCGTAGTCGCGGGCGGCATCGACGACCTCCGCATCACCGAACGCGTCAATGAGGGAGTGGCAGAAGGCGCGGGTCGCTGGTTCCTGCTTGCTGATCGCTGACTTGGTGAAGGCGGGAAGCAGCAGCTTGCGGGCGTCGTGGTGAAACGGCGGGTCGGACGAGATCGGAGGCGTGCCGCCGACGGGCGCGATGTCCTTAGGCGGGCGGAAGTTGCCCATGATGATCGAACGGGAGGAGAACCGGTCAGTATCGTAGGCGATGGCCGCGACGTCCTCGTAGCGCACCGGCAGCCAGCCGCCGCCGAACCGGTTCGTGTGCGCGATCGGGCAGTGCTGCCGCAGGTCGTCCTGGATCGGATAAGGGTCAGCTGACCACTCAGGCTCGAGGTGCGAGAAGTCGGTCGCCCAGTCGGAGACTGGCCCCGTGATGATCTCGCTCCTGACGCCCTCTGCCTCCTCGGCCTCGAAGTCGTCTTCTTTCAGGTCGCGAGGGAAACGTTCGTCGACCGCCATCTCAGCTCTCCCCGTGCTCTTCGTCAAGCTCGATCGCCCGTTCCGGGCAGTTCGCCGCGGCGAGGCGCGCTTCGCGCTCCTTGCCTGGTGGCACGACTCCGTCGCCAAGAACCTGCCCGAAACCCTCCTCGTCCTCGCCGAACAGGTCTGGGACGAGGTCATAGCAGCGCCCGTGACCCTGGCACTTGCCCGTGTCGATCCGCACCTTCATGTCGCGGCTCCTGTCTGTCCGTTCGCCGGGCCGAGCCCGGCGATCACGCGCGTGAGCAGCGCCGCCCATTCGGTCACCTCAACGGCGTGCAAGTCCGGGGTCACCAGCGCGCTGCCCATCGCGAGCAGCAGGCAGAAGTGGGCCAGCGCGTTCGCGGACAGCCCCTCGTCAACCTCGCCGTCGGCCTGCGCTACCTCGATCAGGCCGGCCAGCCAGTTGGCCCGCTCGCCCATGTAGTCCCGCATCGGAGTAGCGACATCCTCGTCGCGCCTGGCGGCGGCAAGTGCCTCTATGACGAGCGCGTTCCTTGGTTCCTGCCGTCGCAGCAGCCCTCGGCCGATCACGAACAGCAGGTCGGTGACTGACCGGTCGGGCTCGGCGGCGAACATCTCCGCCAGCCTGCGCCTGCCATGCGTCTGAAGTGCCGCCACGAGCAGATCGGCCTTCGAGCTGAAATGCGCGTACATGGCCCCGTTGCTGACGCCGGCCGCCGCGGCGATATCAGCGACCCGAGTGCCGTCGTAACCGCGCTCGGCAAAGACATCGGCGGCCGCGCGCAGCAGCCGTTCTCTCGTCTGCGCCGCGGCAACCCCGGCGATACGGCCCATGTAGAAATTAAACGAACGTTCATATGATTCGTCAAGTGCGTCCGCCGGGGCGCCGGGCGTCTTCCCCCGTCAGGCGGCTACGACGTAAGGAAAGCTAGGTGAGCGCTGATTCCTCGCGATCGCCGGCGTCAGCCCTGAAGGGACAGCCGTGTTAAGCACCAGGGAGAGCATTTCTTCTGGCGCGTTATCGGCGAGGGTGCGGCCGTTGCGGACCGCGAACCCGTAAGTCGCGACCGTGCCTACGACATAGGGGAGAACGTCGGGGAGCAGTTGCGTAGCCACGGTCTGCCCGTAGCGCTGCGCGTCGTCAGAGGTACCGCTGGCCGAGACGGTTGCCGCGATCCTGTCGCTCAGCCCAGGGCCCTCGGCGCCGAGGTCTTCTGACGGGTGCCTTCCGTTGGCGGGGTTGGCGAAGCGGATGTCGTCGGGCCAGAAGATCGGCCACATCATCGGGTGCCCGGCCCGGTTGACCTGGCGCCAGCCGCCGGCGTCCGTGGCCAGCTTGGTAGCGCACCAGACGCCGAGCCTGGCTCCTGGCCGCAGCAGCGGATGCTGGTAGGAGACCGTGAGCACGATCGACTCGACCGTCGTGCCATCGAAGCTGTTCCTGGCGCCTGATGGCTGCCAGTCAGACAGGCGAGCCTGGCTGCCCTCCTTCACCGCCGAGTTGACGATGCCGAGCAGCGACAGGTCGATGTAGAAGGGGTCGGCGATCCTTCCTGCCCACAGGCGCACGTCCCCCTGGCTGGCGGGCTCGCCGGTGCGGCCTTCGAGCAGCAGCGTGCCTTCAGCGGCGTCCGAGCGCGCATCTTCGCCGGTCAGCTCCTGCAGGCGCAAGGCCTGCTGCCCGTTGGCGTCCCGTTCGCCGAAAGAGACGCGGTAGGTGAGCGCCTCGTACTCGGCGCCGTCGAAGTGCATCTTGAACTCGTAACGTGCATCCGGATGGAAGCCCGGCTGCACATCAGGCCCTGTGACGGTGGAGTTGACGTCCATGACGAAGACCGTGCTCTGGTCACCAGGGAAGACGTACAGGTCGTCGATATAGAGCCGGCCGTTCTGCCGGGCAAGCGGGGTGTCCAGATGATGCGACATGTCGGTATCCCCCCAAACATGCAGTAGGTGATGCCCGCCGTTCGCTCTCTAGTGCTCGGTCAGCCCTACCCGGTCCGGCCGGCCGTCACTCGGTGTCCTCGGCTAGTTTCTCCAGGGCAGGAAGAGCCTGGATCAGGCTCGCGTGCTCTCCGGCAGTCAGCCGCTTGGCGCTGCTCGATACGGTCTCGGCGCGCTGCGCGAGGATGCGGGCGTGGACACGCTTGCCGTCTTCCGTGGCCACAAGCGTCGCGCTGCGCAGGTCGCCGGGGTCAGGGGTCCGCACGATCAGCCCGATCTCGTCGAGATGGCCGACCACGCGCGACAGCATCGTGGGATTGATGTGCTCGAGCCGCAGCAGTTCGCCGATCGCGATCGGGCCCCGGCCGGCGATCAGGTTGAGTACCGAGGCTTGCGTCGGGGTCAGGCCCTCGTCGGTAGCAGAGGTGTTGAAGCGCCGTGCCAGCTTGTTGATCGCCCGGCGAAGTCGTACCGCCTCATCCGCTTCCACGATGTCTCCCGGTTCGCGAACGCCGCCAGGGGCTGCGGTTCTTAATTGCTTGTCGGCAAGCAGTGTAATAATCATGCAGTGACCGTCGCCCGCACCCGCGAACTGACGGGCGACGACCGCGTTCCGCAGGGCGGTGAGCCGCACCCGCGACGCCGGCTTGTCTTCGCCGTGGTGTCTATCGCCCTTTTCATGGCCTCGGTTGACCAGACTATCGTCGCGACGGCGCTTGGAGCGTTGCAGCACGATTTGCGCGCGCCAGTGAACTGGAGTAGCTGGACGATCACGATCTACGCGCTCGGGCAGATCATCGCGATGCCCACAGCCGGCGCCATCAGCGACATGTACGGGCGCAAGAAGGTGTTCATCGGCGCGATCGTGCTGTTCACGGTGGCTTCCCTGTGCTGCGGCCTGGCCAGGGACATTTACGTCCTCGTCGCGCTGCGCGGGCTTCAGGCGCTGGGGGGCGGCGCGTTCATGCCGTCGGCGACCGGCATTGTCGCCGATCAGTTCGGCAAAGATCGCGATCGCGCGGTCGGGCTGTTCAGCAGCGTCTTCCCGATCGGCGGCATCGTCGGTCCCGTCCTCGGCGGCGTCTTCGTCACCTACTGGTCCTGGCGCGGCATCTTCCTGGTCAACGTGCCGGTTGGTGCGGTGCTTCTTTGCCTGGCCACAGTTTTCGTACCTGACAGCAGCAAGAAAAGCGCCCGGCGGCTCGACGTCGCGGGCATCGGCCTGCTCGCCGCAGGGCTGCTCGGCCTCATGCTCGCGATCAGTTACCTTGGCAGCGCGACGGCGACGCCGCTCAGCTGGGACTTCATCGTCCCGCTCGCGGCCGGCCTGGCGGCGATCGCGGGCTTCCTGCGGCATTCGGCTCGCGCCGCCGAGCCGTTCGTGCCGCTGAAACTGCTGGCTGGCCGGGACTTCGCGGTGATGAACGCGATCAACTTCGTGATCGGCGCGGCCATACTCGGCTTCGGCGCCCTGGTGCCGCTCTACGCGCAGGAGAGGTATCTCCTGCCGACCCTGGCCGCGGGCACCCTGCTCACCGCCAGGGCAATCGGCATGATCACGATCGCCGCGCTCGCCGCCTTCGCGCTGCGACGTACCGGCTACCGGCTGCCGATGATCGCCGGAATGGCGCTCGGCGCGGCCGGCCTGGTGCTCATGGCGATCGGGCCGCCGGCCTTCAGCCCTTATGACTGGCTGGCGATAGCGGCCGGGCTGACCGGCATCGGCATGGGAATGGCACTGCCCGCGAGCAACAACGCGACCCTGCAGCGAGCTCCTGACAACACCGCGGCCGTGGCCGGGCTGCGGGGAATGTTCAGGCAGTCTGGCGGCATCACGAGCATCTCGCTGATCACCGCGGTCGTCGCCAGGAGCGCCGATCCCGGTCTGGCGCTTGCGCACTCGTTCGTCGTGCTCGCGATCGTGCTCGCCTGCCTGGTGCCTGCCGTCTTCTTGGTACCTGACCACCACGGTCAGTGGTGAGACGCGAGGAAGGGCGCGTGCCGGTGCGCTGGGTTAGCGAGCCGCCGCCAGCTTCCTGGCCCGGCGGAACTCGAGGTTCTTCTCGTCGACCTGACCACGGAACAGGGCAGCGTCCTTGAAGTAGTGCTGGCGCAGCCGCCAGGGCGCGCGGTCACCCTGCAGCGGCAGCGTCTCGCGCGAGCGCTCGAAGTAGCCCGAGGTCATGTCGATGAAAGGTGACGTGCTCATGGCGCCGGCAGGCAGCCTCGGCGTGACGATCGCGTAGTCCTTCTCGCGCATGAACCTGAGCATCCTGGTCACGTAGGAAAAGACCAGGTCTACCTTCAGCGTCCAGGAATTGTTGGTATAGCCGAGCGCGAAAGCCAGGTTAGGTACGCCGTCGAGCATCATTCCCTTGTAGGCCACGTGCTCGGGCACCGACACGCTCGTGCCGTCGGTGGTGAGGCTGATCGCGCCGAGCGGAAGCAGGTTAAGCCCGGTCGCCGTGATGATCACGTCGGCTTTCAGCTCTTTGCCCGAGCGGAGCCTGATGCCATCTGAAGTGAATTCCTCGATGTGGTCGGTCACCACCTCGGCGTGGCCGGCTTTGATCGCGGCGAAGAAATCGCCATCGGGCACCAGGCACATGCGCTGGTCCCACGGCTCGTATGCCGGAGTGAAGTGAGTGGCGATGTCGTAGCCAGGAGGCAGCAGCTTCGCCGCGCCTGTTTGCAGCATCCGCCTGGCTCGCTGCGGGTGGTTGCGGCAGAAGCTGTAGATGAACGTCGCCATCCTGGCGTTCTTCCAGCGCACGGCCCGGTAGGCCAGCCGCTCGGGCAGCACGCGGCGGAGGAGGTCGCCGACCGGATCGGCGTTCGGCATCGACATCACGTAAGAAGGGGAACGCTGGAGCATCGTGACGCTGTCCGCTGATCCGGCGATCGCCGGCAGGATCGTCGCGGCCGTCGCGCCGCTGCCGATGAGGACGACGCGCTTGCCCGCCAGGTCAAGGCCGGCAGGCCAGAACTGCGGGTGCACGATCGTTCCCGCGAAGTTGTCCAGGCCCGGCCAGTTCGGGGTGTAGCCCTCGTCGTACCTGTAGTACCCCGAGCACACATACAAGAAGCCGCAGGTCCTGGTCGTGACCTCGCCGGTCTGAGCGTTCTCTACGGTGACCGTCCAACTCGCCTCGTCGCTCGACCAGTCGGCCTTTCGCACGCGGGAGTGGTACGTGATCTTCTGGTCGACGCCGTACTCGGCTGCCGTCTCGCGGAGATAACGCAGGATGTCGCCGCCGTCTGCGATCGTCTTGTCCTGCTTCCACGGCCGGAAGGGAAAGCTTAGCGTGAACATATCGGAATCTGACCGCACGCCGGGGAACCTGAACAGGTCCCAGGTGCCGCCGCTGGCCCCGCGTGCTTCGAAGATCGCGTAGCGGAGGCCAGGCACGCCGGTCTCGAGATGGCAAGCGGCACCGATGCCGGACAGTCCGGCTCCCACGATGATCACGTCGAGGTGCCCGGTGACCTCGGTTTCCTGCGTCGCTGTGCCCATGAGTCGAGGATCGCACCGGTTCCGCCGGCTGCGCAACGCTACAATTACCCACTAAATCGCTCGGGAATCTCACTGGAATAGCGACGCGCAGACCATATCGGTTAGGAAATATTTAAGGCACAATCGTATTACGCGCGCGCGTGTAGCTGGCATCCCGCGTGTGGACGCGATCAAAGTGAGCCTGAGACCAACCTGAGCGCGATCTCAGCACAGATGCCCAGGCCAGCAGGGCTTTGCGTCGCGTGTTCTCGGCGAACTCACAGGGTTCTGGGTGATCTTTAAAGTTATTGGCAGCAAACTCGGAGCTAATCGGGCAGCGACCACCACATGGGATGCGCCATGCTCGGACATCTGAACCGAACGGAGGACCAGATGCAGATAATCGGCGCCGGGCTGCCCCGGACCGCAACGCTTACCCAGAAGATCGCTCTAGAGATGCTCGGATATGCCCCCTGCTATCACATGGTGAATGTCCTGAGTGACCTCAGCCTTGTGCCGCAGTGGACCAAGGCCTTCGAGGGCGGCACCAACTGGGACGAGATCTTCGCCGGCTGCCAGGCGACCGTCGACTGGCCGGGCTCGTTCTTCTGGCGTGAACTGATCGACTACTACCCCGAGGCGAAGGTCATCTTGTCCGTCCGCCCGGCCGACGCATGGGCTAAGAGCATGAGCAACACAATCTGGGATGTCGTCTACGGCGACAACCTGGTGCATGACCTCTCCCAAGCGCGTACCCGGGTCGACCCCGGCTGGCGTGACTACATGGACCTCATTACTGCTATGTGGGAGAAGAGCGGTCTGCTCCCCTCCAGTGCTGCCGGTCCCGACCTGGACGAGCTCGCCGGGGCCTTCGTGCGGTACAACGAAGAGGTCAAGGCGACGGTTCCAGCGGACAGGCTCCTTGTCTGGCAGCCCGCTGACGGCTGGGAGCCGCTCTGCGAGTTCCTCGGCAAGCCCGTTCCGCAGGCACCGCTTCCCAGGGTCAACGACTCCAAGATGTTCAACGAGCGCATCGTTGACGCGGCTCTGGCCGTGCTCGGCCAGTGGCAGGGCGACCAGCGGGAACTGGCCGCCGCGAAATGAGTTTCCGCACCCTGCGGCACCCCGAGGCGGCACCAGCATCGCCGCCGGCGCCGGAACAAGTTAAGGAATCGCAGAGCGCGCGGCACACCTGGCTGCTCATAGTCTGCTGTGTCGCGCAGTTCATGGTGATTCTCGACCTGACCATCGTTAACGTCGCCCTGCCATCCATCCAGGACAACCTCGGCTTCTCGTCGGTCAACCTGCAGTGGGTCGTCGATGCCTACGCGATCGTCTTCGCGGGGTTCCTGATGCTGGGCGGGAGGGTAAGCGATCGTTTCGGTCGGCGCGAGTCGCTAGTCGCCGCGCTCACCTTGTTCGCGCTGGCTTCGCTGGCCGGGGGCGCCGCCCTCGATCAGCAGATGCTGGTCGCCGCCCGGGCTGTACAGGGCCTGAGCGGAGCGCTGATGGCCGCTGCCTCACTGGCGGCGATCACGGCGGCGTTTCCGCCCGGGCCGGCCAGGCACCGTGCCATCGGCCTATGGGGCGCGATGAACGGTGCCGGAGGTGCCGCGGGTGCGCTCTTCGGAGGAGTCATCACGCAGGAACTCGGCTGGCGCTGGGTCCTGCTCATCAACCCGCCCATCGGGATCGCGGCCGCGGTCGTGGCGTACTTTGTCATCGTCGATCACGGGCAGAAGGACACGGGCAAGAAGTTCGACATCGCCGGTGCGCTGACGCTGACCATTGGCCAGGTCATCCTGGCCTACGGTTTCGTCAACGGCGGTAACTACGGCTGGCTCTCCTTCCGCGCGGACGGCCCGATCGTGCTCGGGCTGGTCATCCTCGTCTTGTTCACGGTGATCGAGGCCAGGTGGGCTTCGGCGCCGCTGGTGCCGTTCAAGCAGATCACCAAGACGCTGAAGGTCGCCAACGGCATCGTGCTCGCGTTCAGCGCGGCGCTGTTCCCGATGTGGTACGTCAGCTCCCTGTACCTGCAGCAGGTACTCGGCCTGTCTCCGCTCGAGGCGGGCCTGGCGTTCTTTCCGATGGCGCTGGTCATCTTCCTGGTCGCGCAGCGGGCTGGCAAGCTTGTCGGCCGGTTCGGGGTCCGGACGGTCCTGGCAAGCGGCCTGATCATGATGGCGAGCGGCATGCTGCTGCTCGCGCGCATCGGACCAAGCGGCAGCGCGATCGGGTTCGTGGTATTCCCTGGCCTGCTGGTCGCGGCGGGGATCGGCATGTCGATCGTCCCCTCGACCATCGTGGCCACTCAGGGTGCCGGGCCAGCTCAGGCGGGACTGGCTTCGGGCCTGGTGAACACCTCGCGCCAGGTCGGCGGCGCCGTGGGGATCGCGCTGCTCATCTCTCTCGCGACCACCTACACCTCGGGCCTGATCGGCGAGAACAAGCCGCTGAACCCGTCGCTCACGGACGGCTTCCGGCTGGCTTACTTCATTCAGGTCGCTCTCGTGCTGACGGCTGCGGTGATGGCGCTGACGCTGGTGCCGAGGCATTCGCCGGCGCCGCAGGCGCACGCCGCGCCGGCCCCGGCCCCGGCGGCTCCGCCCGAACCCGAGCAGGTCTCGCCCAGCGAGCAGGTTCCGCCCGCGCCGGCCGGCGCACCTCCGGCGAAGCCGAGGGCCCGGCTCAGGTTCCCGGTGCTGCCGACCACGATCGCCGCCGTGATCGTCGTCTTCTTCGCGGCCGACTACATCTTCTGCGGGGCTCCCGGAGCACCGATCGGCGCGTACTCGCTGCAGAATTCCTACAGCTTCGTGACCGCACCGAACCTGCACCCGCCGATGATCGTGGCCGACGAGCCGACCGTCAACAGCCAGCTCGAGCCCGGCTACATCCTGGTGGCCGACTTCTACGACCTCAGCGCCGGCAAGCTCGAGGGCCAGAGCGGGCCGCTCATCCTCAACAACAAGCTGCAGCCGGTCTGGTTCAAGCCGGTGCCGACGAGCCAGGTC
>DATJLT010000072.1:0-20137 GCA_035509195.1 Streptosporangiaceae bacterium
CGTCGGCCGTGACCAGCTCGATGGCCGCCACCTGCGTGGCGAGCGAACCGGTCGAGTACCCCGAGCCGTGGGTGCCGGTCGCGCAGGCGCCGGCCACCGAGATGTGCGGCAGCGAGGCGAGGTTGGCCAGCGCGTACCCGGCTTGGTCGAGGCGCGTGCCAAGCTCGCCGTACCGGACGCCTGCGCTGATCTTTACCTGTTCCCTGCCCGCGTCAATGGTGATTGTCTTCGGCAGGCGCGCCAGGGAAACCAGGTCACCTGTTGTGCCGGCGACCTCGCTGAACGAGTGCCCGGTGCCGAGCACCTTGACCCGCTGGCTCCTGGCGACCAGCAGGCGCAGCTCGCTGGCCGAAGCTGGCTGAGAAAACCGGGCGGCGCCGAAGGAGACGTTGCCGGCCCAGTTGGTGACCACCGGTCAAGGGTAGCGTTGGCCGGATGAGCTTTGAGGTCTCTGCTGATGCTTACGGCCGGTTCATGGCGCGTTATTCCGACCGGCTCGCGGGCCGGTTCGCCGACCTGGCCGGGGTCCGCGCGGGCCAGCGGGCGCTTGACGTTGGCTGCGGTCCTGGCGCGCTCTCCGCCGAACTGGTGAGGCGGCTCGGTACCGCTCACGTCAGCGCCGTCGACCCTTCCGTGTCGTTCGTGGCCGCGACAGGGGAACGGCTGCCGGGAATCGACGTGCGGCAGGGCGCGGCGGAGCGGCTGCCGTTTGACGACGACTCGTTTGATGTGGCGCTGGCGCAACTGGTGGTGCAGTTCATGGCCGATCCGGTCGCTGGCCTGCGGGAAATGGCACGAGTTGCCAGGCCGGGCGGTGTCGTCGCGGCGTGCGTGTGGGACCGGGGCGGCGGGCGCAGCCCGACGACGTTGTTCTGGCAGGCAGCCACTGATCTCGATCCCGCGACCGACACCGGCGCGGGCAACGCGCCCGGTGCCCGCGCGGGTGAGCTTGCGGCGTTGTCTCTGCGGGCCGGGCTCGCCGACGTGAGGTCCTCAGAGATAGTGGTCGAAGCTCAGAGGATTTCTTTCAATGAGTGGTGGGCACCGCTCAGGCTCGGTGTCGGCCCGGTCGGCGACCACGTGCTCTCCCTGGACGACGAGCATCGTGACCGGCTGCGCGCCCGCTGCCGTGAACTCTGGGACGCGCAGCCAGACCCGGTGACCGTCGCAGCCTGGGCGGTGCGTGCCAGGGCGGGCGCTTAGGCGGACACGAGGGCCGTGGTCAGGGCATCGACGGCGGCCAGGTTCGAGGTGAGTTCTGGCGTGAGGTCATAACGCCTGGCAAGCTCGGCAGGCGAGGTGTAGGTGACCTTCGTCTGCCCGCCGTCATCCCAGATCAGGACCTTGAGCGGCAGGTCAAGCGCGGACAGCGGGGCGGCGGCCATGACCGGGGTGCCTGCCCTCGGGTTGCCGAAGATGACGAGTACGGTCTCGCGTAGCTCGAGCCCGGCGTGCTCGGCCTCCGCGCGCTGGTCGATGACCGCGAACGTCTTCACGTTCTTGGCTTCGAGAATCGAGGTGAAACGCGCCACCGTGTCAGTTACTGAGTGAGCGCTGAGCTTGGTGGTTATGGCATCGGTCATCGCCGGTCTCCTGGTCTCTTAGGCTAGCTTCTCGGTATGGCACCAGAGGCGGAACTGGAGGTCGGGCACCGCGTCGTCCGGATTTCGAACCCCGACCGCGTGTATTTTCCCGCACGCGGTGAGACGAAGCTGGACCTGGCCCGCTATTACATATCGGTAGGAGACGGCATAGTCCGGGCATTGCTTGACCGGCCGTGCATGATGCACAGGTTCCCTTCAGGAGTGACGGGGGAGAAGGTGCACCAAAAGCGGGTACCGGCCGGGGCGCCTCCCTGGCTGGAGACGGTCAGGGTCGACTTCCCCAGGTACGGGCGGCACGCGGACGAGCTGTGCGTCACCGAACTGGCCAGCGTGATCTGGGCGGTGCAGATGTCAACAGTTGAGTTCCACCCGTGGAACTCGCGCCGTGCCGACACCGAACGGCCCGACGAATGGCGCATCGACCTCGACCCCATGCCGGAGTGCGGCTTCGGCACCGTGCGGCGCGTGGCGCGGGTGGCGCAGGAACTGCTCGGTGAGCTTGGCGCGACCGGCTGGCCGAAAACCTCGGGTGGTAACGGGCTGCACATCTATGTGAGAATCGAGCCGCGCTGGGGCTTCGCCGAGCTGCGCAGGGCAGCGCACGCGTTCGCGGCCGAGGTCGAGCGCCGTGCTCCAGGCGAGGCCACGACCACCTGGTGGCGCAAGGACCGCGACCCGAGATCGCTTTTCGTTGACTACAACCAGAACGCGCGAGATCACACCATCGCCAGTGCGTACTCGGTGCGCGGCGTGCCAGAGGCGACCGTGTCCACGCCGATCACCTGGGACGAGGTCGACGACGTTGACCCAAAAGAGTTCACGATCGCGACCGTCCCCGCGAGGTACGCCAAGCTTGGTGACCTCCACGCCAGGATCGACGACTCGGCGTATTCGCTGGAGGAATTGCTCGGCTGGGCGGACAGGGATGGCCTGACCTGAGCCATTTTGAGGGCACGTTCAGCTACGCAGCAAAGACCGAGCCCGTCGTCAGTGTCCCTTCAGGACTCTTCCAGGTACATGGAGAACTATGGGGGAGTAGCGAAAAGGTCGCAGAGCACGAGGGAGCCGATCGCGATGAGCAGTAGCCACGACATGCCGAACTGGCCGAGTTCGGGGCAGCCGGTGCCGCCGCCCCCGCCTCCGCCGCCTCCGCCGGCTGGCTCCCAGGGCAATCAAGGCTGGTTCGGCGACCGGCGCTGGTCAGGCGACCAGGCCGCGAGCCAGGGCTGGACGGTCCCGGCCCGGCCGTACCAGGGCGGCCCGTACCAGGGCGGCCCGTACCAGGGCGGGCAGGACTGGATTGGCACACAGCACTGGACCGGCGGTCCAGGCTGGCCGCCGCCGGGAGGTCCGGGTGGCCCTGGAGGCCCTGGAGGTCCGGGTGGTCAGCGTGGCCGGCGCGTGAGGCGCGGCCTCGCGGTCGCGGTCGTCGCGGCGGCGGTGGGCGCGGCGACGACCTTCTACGGGGTGCATCACGCGGGAGGCGGTTCGGCGAGCACGGTCCTCACGACCTCGGAAGTAGCAAGCAAGGTCGACCCTGCTCTCGTCGACATCAACACCACGCTGGGATACCAGCAGGAAGAGGCGGCAGGCACCGGTCAGGTGCTGACTTCCACTGGCGAGGTACTCACGAACAACCACGTGATCGAGGGCGCCACGTCGATTACCGCGACCGACATCGGCAACGGCCAGACCTACCGTGCCAAGGTGGTGGGTTACGACCGTAGCCATGACGTCGCCGTGATCCAGCTTGTAAACGCATCAGGGCTCGACACGGTGACGCTCGGGTCCTCGTCGACGGCGCAAGTGGGCCAGAAGGTCGTCGCGATCGGCAACGCGGAAGGCAAGGGCGGCACGCCCTCCGTCGTCACCGGCCAGATTCTGGGCCTCGGAGCCTCGATCACGGCGTCGGACGCCTCGGCGGGAACCTCTGAGCGGCTCACGGGCCTGATCAAGCACAACGCGCCGATTCAGCCAGGAGACTCAGGTGGTCCGCTGGTCAGCACCTCAGGCGAGGTCATCGGGATCGACACGGCCGCCTCTACGAACGACTTCCAGATCGAGGGCCAGAACACCGCGACCCAGGGCTTCGCTATCCCGATCAACGAGGCCATCTCGATCGCCAGGCAGATCGAGGCGAGCAAGAGCTCGGCCGACGTGCATATCGGCGCCACCGGCTTCGTGGGCGTCGAGGTCTCTTCCACGCAGCAGGCCGAGCAAGATGGCGTGGCGGCTAACGCGGGCGCGCTGGTCGCCGGGATCATCTCTGGCTCGCCTGCCCAGTCGGCCGGGCTGAGTGCCGGAGACCTGATCACCTCGGTCAACGGCAAGCACGTCACCTCACCGCTCGACTTGCAGCACGTGCTCGAGCAGCACCATCCTGGCGACAAGGTCATCATCGGCTGGACCAGCTCGAACGATCACAAGCAGACGGCGACGGTGACGCTGACTTCCGGCCCCGCGGGGTGACGCGACTGCACGGGGTACGGGGGAAAGGGCCGCGCGGGTCAGATCCTGGCTCGCGCGGCCCTGATCCGCTCGAGGCTGCGCTCGCGGCCAAGTACCTCAAGCGATTCGAACAGCGGCAATCCGGTGGTCCTGCCTGTCACGGCGACCCGCACCGGGGCCTGGGCCTTGCCTAGCTTGAGTTCAAACCGCTGGCCGGCCTCCTCGACCGCGGCCCTGATCGGCTCGGCCTCCCAGGGAATCTCCGCGAAGCTCACGGCGACCGCGTCGAGCATCCCTGCCGCCGTTTTCGCCGCCGGTCCTGTCATGGTCTTGGTCCACGACGGCTCGTCTTCCGCTGGCTCGTCGAGGAACAGGAAGTCCACGGCGGCGGTCAGCTCGGACATGACTCCGACCCTGGTCTGCACCAGCGGTGCCACCTTGGCGTAGACGTCGGCGCTGAACGACTCGGGACGCCAGGGCGCCGAAGGTTCGCTCAGCCAGGGAGCGCTCCGCTCGATGAACTCGTCGACGGGCAGTGCCCTGATGTAGTCGCCGTTGATGGCCCGCATCTTTTTCACGTCAAAGAAGGCGGGGGACAGGTTGACCTGGTCGAGACGGAACTCTTCGACAAGCACAGGCCAGGGCAGGATCTCCCGGTCGCCTGACGGCGCCCAGCCGAGCAGCATGAGGTAGTTGCGCATGGCCTCGGCGAGGTAGCCCTCGTCACGGTAGGACTCGAGCGCGACCTTGTCCCTGCGCTTGGACAGCTTCTGGCGTTTCTCGTTCACCAGGACGGGCAGGTGCGCCCACACCGGCGGCTCATAACCGAGCGCGTCCCAGATCATCTGCTGCTTGGGCACGTTGGGCAGGTGCTCCTCGCCCCTGATGACGTGCGTGATCCGCAGGTCGATGTCGTCGACGACGTTGGCAAGCAGGAAAAGCACCGAGCCGTCAGCCCTGGTCAGCGTGAAGTCATCAATCGCGGAATTGTCAAATGCGATCGTGCCCCTGAGCACGTCGGTGACGATGGTGCTGCCCTCGTCGGGAGTGCGGAACCGCAGCGCCCGGCCATGGCCGGGCCCGAGCCCGAGGTCACGGCAGAAGCCGTCGTAGCCTCTGTGCTCATCGCCTGTCCTGGCGACCACCTGCTCGCGCGTGCACGCACAGTAATAGGCGTGGCCCTTGGTGAGTAGCTGCTCGGCGGCGGCCAGGTGCTTGCCTGTGCCGGCCGACTGGAAGACAGGTCCCTCGTAGCCGCTCGCTTCCATGCCGAGCCAGGCCATCGCGCTGACAATGCCCTCTGTCCATTCCGGCCGGTTACGCGAGGCGTCGGTGTCTTCGATCCGCAGTACGAAGGCACCGCCGCGCTGCTTGGCGAACGCCCAGTTGAACAAGCTTGTCCTGGCCGAGCCGACATGGAACATGCCAGTAGGCGAAGGAGCGAACCTGACCCTGACGTCAGGAGAACGCGGAAAGACTGTCACCTGGAGAGGCTACCGTGCGGCCTCCCGTGCCACGACTGGTTAAGGCACCGGGGATAGTAAGCAAAGGCAACAATCGGACAACGGTCTCGGCGCGGGCCTGTGCCTCGCCGAATACGCACCGTAATCTGCGGATATCATGAGGGCCCGAAGCGCGATCTTGCTGCCGAGGATGAGGTCGGCGTGGCCCCTTTTGCTCAGCGTCCTGATCAGCACGCTGGTCGCGGCGTCGCTGGTGGCGGCCTTCGCCGGATTTTCCGCGGCTGCGCTGCCGCAGGCGGTGAGCAGCGAGTTGCTCGCTTCCGGTCATCGCTCGGTCACGGTCAGCGGTGCCATTAACTCGGCACTTGACCGCAAGGATCGGGCCGTCATCAGCGCGAGCATGCGGCATGCCTTCGGCGGTATCCGTTATAGCGAGGCCACCGCGACCTGGTCGGACCCGATCGGCCTGCCGGCGCCGCGCGGCGCGAAAACGATTCCGCTGGTGCAGGCGGCCGCGATGAGCCAGGTAAGGTCCCGGGTCAAGCTGACCGCGGGCACCTGGCCTGGCAGCGCGGCCACCACAGGCCCCACGCGAGCACAAGACATACTTCCCGCCGTGATCCCCGCGTCCGCCGCCGCCGCGCTGCGGCTCAGCGTCGGGCAGGTGCTCACGCTACGTGACCGAGTCAGCGAGGCGAAGGTCACATTCCGCATTACCGGTTTCTACCGGCCGGTGAACCCGGCCGCGACGTACTGGGCTCTTGACCTGATCTCGCCGTCCGGGGTAAGCGAGCAGCCAGGCTTCATCACCTACGGGCCGCTGCTGGTCGCGGGCAGTGCATTCGGCGGCGGCCGGCTCGCGACCGGCGGTGCCACCTGGCTCTACCAGCTCGGCACTACCAGGATCGCCGCCAGCCAGCTCGGACCGCTCGGCACCAGGGTCGCGAACACGGTCAGGGCACTTTCCGGCAAGCAGGATCTCGGCGGGCTCGAGGCCGCAAGCGGGCTGCCCGCCTTGCTGTCCGCCGTCGCTGCCAAGCTCGTCGTGGCCAGGTCGCTGCTGATCGTCGGTGAGCTCGAGTTGCTGCTGCTGGCGGCCGCCGCGCTGACTCTGACGGCCCGCACGCTGGCGGTCCAGCGCGAAGAAGAGACAGCCACGATGAATGCCAGAGGCGCTGGCCGCAGGCAGCTTCTCCTGCTCACGCTGTCTGAGGCGCTGCTGATCACGGTGCTGGCGGCGGCCGCCGGGGCCGTTCTCGGAAGCTGGCTGGCAGGCGTGCTCGCCAGTTCCGGATCGCTGCGCACCGCAGGGCTCCGGGTGAGCGGCATCCCGGCCGGCGACTGGCTGACGGCCCTTGCGGTGCTCGTGCTGTGCGCGCTGGTCATGATCTGGCCAACGCTGCGGGTCATCAGCCCTGGCCAGGCGCGGGCACACCGCGCCAGGCGGCCGGCTGTCGCCGTGGCCGCCTCGGCCGGGGCCGATCTTGCCCTGGTCGCGCTCGCGGTGCTGGCAGGCTGGCAGCTTCGGGAGTTCTCGCTGGGCGGAAGGACCTCCGGTGGCGTCGACCCGGTCCTGGCGCTGGCTCCCGCGATCGCGCTGGCGGCCGGTACCGTACTGCCGCTGCGACTGCTGCCGCTGCTGGCCAGGCTCGGCGACCGGCTGGCCGCCAGAACGAGGCGCTTCGGCGGCGCGATGACGAGCTGGGAGCTGTCCAGGCGGGCGGCCAGGCAGAGCGCGCCCATGCTGCTTGTACTGCTCGCGACCGGCACGAGCACGCTCGCGCTTGCCCAGCACGAGAGCTGGCGCGAGTCTTCGCTCAGCCAGGCGGCGTTCCTGGCCGGCGCCGATGTACGGGCTACAACGATCTATCCGGCCACGCTGCCCGTCGCAGGACTGATCGTCCACGCGCAAGGCGTGACCGCGGCGATGGCGGTCAGCACGGGCCTGACCGGCCCTGGCAACGGCCAGGTGCTCGCCGTAGGCGCGAGCCAGGGGCCGAAGGCCGTGCTCACGCCCGGCGGTCAGTCTCTCTCCGTGGTATGGCAGCACCTCGCGCAGCGGCCTGACCGCCGGTTCATCACGCTTCCCGGCCAGGCGCGCCGGCTTGAGATCACCGCCAGCCTTGCCCCCGGTCCCGGTCCGGCCATCGGGCCGGTTCCCGTCAGGGTGACCGTGCAAGACGCCGCAGGGGTCATGTACTCCATCGCCGCCGGCCAGTTGCCGCTCGATGGCCGCCCGCACCAGCTCATCGCGACCCTGACCCCTTCAGGCTTGGCGGCTTACCCGCTCAGGCTCGTGAGCATCACCGCCGCCTACCAGCTTCCGCCGAAGCCGCACCGCGGTGAGCGGAAGGCGGCGGCCCGCAGGACCGCCACGTTCACTGTCAGCGGGCTCGCGACCTCGGGGGCGGCGGGCAAGCAGGCCGGCGCCTGGGCTGGCTTCAGCCCGCTCCCTGCCGCGAAGCTGCTCGCCGCCTGGACTCCTGGCGTGACCGCGCCGGCGTTCGCGCAAGCAGGCTCTGGCACGCCGCCGAGCATGACCGGCCGTACCTCCCCTGGCTCGGTCAGCTTCCATCCCGGTGACGGCGTCAACCTGGAAGGGTTCTTCTTCGACTCGCCCACCTCCCCGATCCCCGGTCAGGTATCGCTGCACGCGCCAGGCGAGACGAGCGTGATCCCCGGCGTGGCGACCACGGCTTTCCTTCGCGCCAACCAAGTCCGCACAGGATCGGTGCTGCAAGTGACGGCGGGCCAGGCCACGATCTCCGTGCGGATCGTCGCCGCCGTCAGCTCGTTCCCGACCGTCACCAGCCAGGCGGGCGGCCTGATCATCGACCAGGCCGCCGCCGCGGGCCTGGTTGCCGCGCAGCAGTTGCCGCCCTTCCCTGTCTCGCAGTGGTGGCTCGCGACCAGGACCGGCGCGGTTCCGCCTGGCCTGCCACCTCGCACATCGGTGACCAGCGCGGCGAAGCTCGCCAGCGCGCTGCTCAGCGACCCGATGACCGTGATACCTCAGCAGGCCGTGCAGGCGACCGCGATCGCCGCCGCGCTGCTCGCCGCGCTCGGGTTTTCTGTCAGCGTCGCCGGGAGCGTACGTGAGCGCCGTGCGCAGGCGGCGTTGCTTTCCGCGCTCGGCGTCACCGGCGCTACTCAGGCAAGGCTGCTGGCGTTCGAGGCGCTCGCGCTCAGCTTGCCTGCCGCGGCCACCGGGCTGCTGCTCGGAGCCGTGCTCGCGCATTTGCTCGTTCCCGCCGTGACGATCACGGCCGCGTCGTCCGCGCCGGCGATTCCCTCGCTCGTGCGGATTCCGCTTGGCGCCTCGATCGGTGTCGCGCTTATCGTCACGGCCATTCCCGTACTCGCGGCCGCCGCCTCGGCTATTTACCGGCCTGATCCTGCGGTGCAGCTACGCGCGGCGGAGGCGGCATGACCTTCGTTGCCGCCTTTCCCAGGCGCGTCCGTGACTGGCTGGCCGTGCTGACCGGCACGGGCGCGGGCGCCAGCGCGGTCCTCGCGCTTCTCGTGCTTGCCGTCGTCTTCGTCTGCGTGGCCACCCCCCGTGCCAGCCTGTCTTACCGCACGAAGGCGCTGCAGCAACTGCTAGCCTCGACCACGCCGGCCGAGCGTGCCGTCAGCGGCTCGATCGGCCTGCCCACGCTCGGCGGCGCGCTCGGGCCGATCGGCCAGCCAGAGCTCACCGGCATCACCGGCACCTCGTTCGAGCCAGTACGCGCCGAACTGGCGCGCAACCTGCGAAGGGACGGCCTGCCGCTCGATGCCGCCCAAAGCTGGTGGGGCCTGGCCACCGGCTTCATCACCGCCCCTGGCACCAGCCAGAACGTGTACTACGGCGGCGTGCCGCCGGTCGTCGAACTAATTGACCGCTCCGACCTGACAACCTGGGCGACGCTCGCGGCCGGCCACCTGCCGGCGACCGACTCGATCGGGCTGGCCTCGGCTCGGTTCGACGTCGCCGTCACGCAGGCCATGGCGAGGAAGTTCCGGCTGCACGTTGGCTCGGTCGTGGGACTGACGGCCACGCAGACCGGCACGGTGCCGAAGATCAACCTGATCGTGACCGGCATCTTGCGGCCGAGGCACCAGGCGTCCGCGTTCTGGACCGCCGATCCCGACGCGCTGCACGCCACCTTCAACAAGTCATCGTCCGGTGGTTACTGGCTGGGCGGCATGTTCATTTCCGACACAGAAGCGGGCGACCTCGAAACCGCGGTCTCCGCCAACACCATGAATGTGACCTGGGAGTTCCCGCTCGCGACCGGTCACCTTACGGCGAACCAGGCCGCAGCGCTAGAAAACGAACTGAACGCGGGACTGCCGAACGCCGGCGTTCTCACCAGCAGCGTGAGCTCACCGCTGACGCTCACGATGTTCTCTGGGCTCACCGGCGTGCTCACGCCTTTCGTGATCACAGAGGGCGAACTCGGCAGCGTGCTCGGCGCACTGTACGTGAGCCTCGCAGTCGTCGGCCTGGTCGTGCTGCTGCTCGGTGCCCGCCTGCTCGCCGAGCGAAGGGCCGCCGAGTTCGGCCTGGTCAGGGCCAGGGGAGCGGGCCGCTGGCAGCTCGCCGTTTACGCGGCGCGCGCAGCCGCGGTGATCGTGATCCCGGCCGCGCTGGCCGGCGCGCTGCTCGGGGCGGCGGTGACACCCGGCGGAGGTGAGCCGCTGGCCTGGTGGCTTGCCGCCCTCACGGCGGCGATCGCGCTGGTGGCGGTTCCCTGGCTCGCGGTTCGCAGGGCACCTTTCGCGGGCGGCGAGGCGGGAACGACCGGCGAGCGGGCTGACACCCCGCCGCCGCGCACGTCCCGCCTGCGGCGGGCCGTCTTCGACGCGGGCGCGGTCGCGGCCGCCGCTGGCGGCCTCGCGGTGCTCAGGCTTCAGTCAGTTCCGCCCGGCGGTACCGACTGGTACACGAGCACCGCGCCGGTGCTCGCCGCGATCCCGATGGCGGTCGTGGTCGTGCGGGCCTACCCGGTCGTGCTCAGGTGGCTGGCCAGGCTCTCTGGCCGGCGTGCCGGCGTGACCAGCTTCGTCGGCTTCGCCCGCGCCACGCGGGGCTCGGCCACGGCCGTCCTGCCCGTGTTCGCGCTCGTGCTCGCGCTCAGCGTGATCGCGTTCGGTGCCATGCTGCGCACGGCCGTGGTCACCGGTGACGTCGCTCAGTCCTGGCGAGCCGTCGGCGCAGATGCCGTCATCAACGCCGGAGGCTCGAACGACCCGGTCACGCCCGCCGCCCTCCGCGCGATCGAGGCCGTACCTGGGGTGCGCCGGGCGGCGGCGGTAGCGGTGGAGTCGGGAACGGCGGCTGACGGCAGCACGGTCGGCGTCGTGATCGTCACCCCGGCCAGCTACGACGCACTCATCGCGCAAACCCCGGTCAGGCACTTCCCCGCAGCGCCGCTGGCGTCGAGAGCGGGGAACCCCGGCGAGGTGGTTCCCGCGCTGGCGTCGAAGGGCGCTGCCACCGCGATCGGCGGCCAGTCGCTCCGTGTCAACGTGAGCCTCCTGCACATTCGCGTCATCGGTTCGGTGAAGTTCACCCCGGCCGTCCCTGAGGACGGCCCGTTCATCGTGGTGCCGAGGTGGGCCGTCGATCGCGCGATCCCCGCTGCCCGGCCGACGCCGAACCTGGTGCTAATCACAGGTCAGGTCGACGAGGCGAGACTGCGAGCCGTGACCGCCAAGTGGCTGCCAGGCGCGACCACGATCACGTTCCGTTCCTCTGTTCTTTCCGCGCTGACCGGTTCGACCTTGCTGCGCGGCGCTTACGCGACGTTCGCTGAAGGGGCCGCCGCTGCGGCCGCGTTCGGCGTGATCATCATGCTGATCATGCTGGCGCTCGGTGCCAGGCCGCGCGAGCTGACGCTGGCCAGGCTGTTCACGATGGGCCTGTCGCGCCGTCAGGCAGGGCGCCTCGTCGTGGCAGAGGCACTGCCTGCCATCCTGGCAGCGACGGCGGGCGGCGCGATCTGCGCGTGGGCGCTGGTACCGCTGCTTCGCCCGAGCATCAACTTGTCGCCGTTTACCGGCACCGACGTTGCCGTGCCGCTGAGGGCGGATTACGTGGTGATCGCGGACCTTGCCGCCTGCCTCATCGTGCTGGCGCTCGGGACGCTGACCGCACAAGCCGCGGCGACCAGGCTGCGCGGGGTAGCCAGGGCGCTGCGAGTAGGCGAGTAGGGGGCACATGAGCCAGATAGAGGCCGCGGCGGGCATCGAGGAACTAGCGGCGGAGGCCGAGCGGGCCAGGCTTTCCTATGGCGACGACGCGCTCGTTGCCTGCGACCGGCTGGTGCGGATCTACCGGGCGGACGGCATCGAGGTACAGGCACTGCAAGGACTTGACCTGCTGATCAACGCCGGCGAGCTGACCGCCATGGTCGGTGCGTCAGGCAGCGGCAAGTCGACGCTGATGAACATCCTCGCCGGCCTTGACTCGCCGACCGCCGGCTCGGTCAAGGTGGCCGGCCATGACCTGGCCACCATGTCGGCCGCCGACCGGCTGCGGTACCGGCGACAGGTCGTCGGGTTCGTCTGGCAGCAGACCTCACGCAACCTGATGCCCTACCTGACCGCGATCCAGAACGTCACTCTGCCGATGCGGTTCAACGGGGTTCGCCGTAGCGCCAGGATCGCACGTGCCGCCGACCTGCTGCGCGCGCTCGGCGTCTGGCACTGCGCCGATCGCAGGCCAGATCAGATGTCGGGCGGCGAGCAGCAGCGGACCGCGATCGCGACCGCGCTCGCCAACGAGCCGAGGCTGCTGCTGGCCGATGAACCGACCGGCGAACTCGACAGCGCGACAGCAATGGACGTGTTCGCGGCCTTGCAGACGGCGAACTCAGAACTGGATGCCACGGTGCTCGTCGTGACACACGACCCAGCCGTGTCAAGCCAGGTCCGCCGCACGATCGCGATCGCCGACGGCCGGACGAGCACGGAGACCCTACGCCAGTCGGCCGCCGAGCACGCGGTCGAGTACGCGGTGCTCGACCGGGCAGGACGGCTTCAGCTTCCGCCCCGCATGACCGAGCCGCTCGGCATGCGCGACCGTGTCAGGCTAGAAGCCGAACCCGACCATATCGGCGTCTGGCCCGACGTGGAAGGAGGCAGGCAATGACTACGGCTCTGGTCGAGGTGCGCGGGGTAAGCCGCACGTTCGGTGTCGGCCATGTCGCCGTGCACGCGCTCAAGGACGTCTCGGTTACAGTTCCTGAAGGCCAGCTCACGGCCCTCGTAGGCCGGTCGGGCTCGGGCAAGACCACCTTGCTCAACGTGATCGGCGGCCTCGACCGGCCCACCGATGGCAGCGTCCTGGTCGACGGGCAGGACGTGACCGCGATGAACGAACACGAGCGGATGCTATTCAGGCGCAACACCGTGGCCTTCATCTTCCAGTCGTTCGGCCTGATCCCGATCCTGTCCGCGGCCGAGAACGCCGGGGTGCCGCTGCGCATCGCGGGCGTTTCTGTAAGAGAGCGTGAGGAGCGGGTAAGGCTGATGCTTAGCCTGGTCGGCCTGGCGGATCACGCGAAGCAGCGGCCAGGTGAACTGTCAGGCGGCCAGCAGCAGCGGGTCGCTATCGCGCGGGCACTGGCCGGGCGGCCAAGGCTGCTGATCGCCGACGAGCCGACAGGCCAGCTCGACAGCCAGACCGGACGCCAGATCATGCGCCTGCTCCGTACGGTGGTCCGCTCTGAGGGGATAACTGCCCTGGTTGCCACTCATGACCCGGTTCTGATTGACCTCGCGGACAACACGATGCGGTTGGACGATGGCGTGCTCAGCGTGGGTGCAACGGTCTGACCCGCGTGATCGGCTAGCCTGCACGAGGGGTGCATGACATGCGGGTTAGCCGTCCCGCGCTCATCGCGGGGATTGCTTCTGGTGTTTGCTTGGTGATCCTGGTCGTGGTCTTTCTGACGCTCGGCCACGGTAAGCCAACGGCTGCCAGACGTACCGCGGCCACGCCGAGCGCGACCGGGCGACAGCTCTACTCTCCGTTCACTGGCGAGCCGGTCAGCAAGCTTGGCCCTGAGCTGATCTTCAAGATCGACAACGTCAGGCAGGCGCGGCCGCCGACGGGGCTGACCAAGGCCGACATCGTCTACCTGCTGCCGGTCGAGGGCGGGCTCTCGCGCATCTTCGCGGTGTTCTCCTCGCACATCCCGCCAGTCGTCGGGCCGGTCCGCAGTGCGCGGGCCGAGGACCTGCGGCTGCTACGCCAGTTCGGGCGGCCGGCTTTCGCGTTTTCCGGCGCACAGCCTGAGTTGCTGCCCGTGGTCGAGCATGCGCGCATCGTTGACCTGTACGACGGTCTCGTTGGCGGCTACTACCGCGACCTGAACCGCGTCGAGCCGTACAACCTTTACGCGAGAACCAGAACACTGCTTGCCGAGGCTCATGGCGAGAGCAAGGCGCATAACATCGGATTCGTCTTCGGGCCGGCGCCTTCAGGCGGCCAGGCGGTCAGGTCATACAGCGTCTCCTATCCGTCGGCCGCCTTCACCTTCAAATGGTCAGCCAGCAAGCACCGATGGCTGTCGTGGATGGACGGCAGTCCCGCGTACGCGGCAGAAGGCGGGCAACTCGGCGGTGCGACCGTGGTGATACAGAACGTGGTGGTCGGCGCGTCGCACTTCCGTGAGCTTGGCATCAAGCCGCCCTACGCCAATACGGTCGGCACCGGCACCGCCGTGGTCCTGCGGAACGGGCGCGAATACCGGGTCAGCTGGTCCAGGCCCCGCCCGGACGCCGGCACCACGTTCACCCAGTCAAACGGCAAGCCCATGCCGTTCGCGCGCGGCCAGGTCTGGGTGGTCTTCGCGTACGGCCCAGGCTCAACCGGCCAGCAAGGCTGATCCCGGCCCGGTAGCCCGGCCGGCTCGCCGACCGTTCAGCATCGCTGGCCACCCGTTGCTGTAAAAGGTCAGCGGCGAACCGCATCGTTGCCTACCTGACGTTGTAGGAGCAGCATCGTTGGCCCCGCGTTGCTGTTGGCCACGCGGCCCCAACAGCATCGCTGGCCCTCTGTTGTCGTACCGACCCCCCCGAGCCCGAGCGGCGGCGGGGGGTCCGGGGGGCGGTAGCCCGAGCCCGAGCGGCAGCGAGGGGCGGCCCGGGGGCAGTAACCCGAGCCCGAGCGGCAGCGAGGGGCGGCCCAGGGGCAATAACCCAAGCCCGAGGAGGGGCCGGCCGCCGAAGGCAGGCAGGCAAGCGGGGGCGAGCCCGAGGAGGTAACCCGAGCCCGAGCGGCAGCGAGGGGCGGCCCAGGGGCAATAACCCAAGCCCGAGGAAGGGCCGGCCGCCGAAGGCAGGCAGGCAGGCGGGGGTCCGGGGGTCGTCCCCCGGGTTGGCATGGCAAGACGCAGAGGCCGGGGGACCCGGCCTCTGCGTCTTGTCGGTTTCCGTGTCGCATGCGACACTCTCAGTGTTTATCGAACCAGGCCGCAATTCGCCGGACGAAGTGCTAACCGCTGGGCGGCCGGGATCGGTACGATCTGGACACCTATCCACGCGTGAGACCCCTGGGGCGGGAATGACAAACACGCCAGACCTTCCTGGCTCGATGGATCCGTCGATGCCAGCTACGATCATGCGCGAGCGGCCAGCGAATCTCGCCGCGCCTGCGGAGCAAGGTGCGGCCCCCGGATCTGGTGATCTGACCGACGAACTGCTGAAGTCTGACTACTGGACCGATGACATGCTCAAGCGGGCCGGTATTCCTGTCGCCGACATACCTTTCGTGTCGATTGGCGGGGGAATCGGATCGTTCGTTACGGTTGATTACCTGCGAGTCGCCGGAGTGCCGACTAACCGCATGTACGTGCTCTCTAACCTTGACTTCGCCTGGCAGACTTACGAGTACCTGACTCGCGTGTCGCAGATCCCGAGGCCTGAGAGGATCAGGTCGGACTCAGCTTCGCGGCCTGACAATCTCTGGGGCTTTCCCTCGTACGCGGTCACCGAGGCCTTCCAGGAAAAGAACTGGGCCGAGCTGTGGCACGTCTTCACCGAGCCGATGTGGGCGGACTACTACACGCCTAAGGCCGGGCGCGTCTTCGAGGGACTAGAGCGCGAGGCCAAGCGCATCGGCTGGAACCAGATGCTGGTCAAGGGCCAGGTCCGGATGGTGCGCAAGCGCCAGGGCGGCGGCTACTTCGTTATCTTGACCCCCAAGGCCGGAGTCACCCCGACAAAGCGGGTCGCTTACCGTGCCGAGTTCGTGCACCTGGCGGTTGGGTACCCGGGCCTGCGTTACCTGAAGGAGCTGCAGGACTTCCGTACCGAGCACAAGGACTATTACCACGTCGTCAGCGCCTACGAGGAGCACGAGCACATTTACGAGGCGGCACGAGGCAAGCAGATCACGGTCATGCTGCGCGGCGGCGGGATCGTGGCTTCCCGCGTGCTGCAGCGGCTCATGGACGACAGGGAGAAGTACGGCCTCCAGACCCAGATCGTGCAC
Organism: Streptosporangiaceae bacterium; assembly: GCA_035509195.1. Lineage (GTDB taxonomy): Bacteria > Actinomycetota > Actinomycetes > Streptosporangiales > Streptosporangiaceae > Chersky-822. The sequence continues at coordinate 16,002 of DATJLT010000072.1, forward strand.
TTGTTCCGCACGTTCATCGACCAGGCGCACAGCCCTAACGAGCCGGCCGGAAAGATCCGGCCATGGAACAAGCGCAAGGGCGGTAACGGCTTCGCATACCAGGGCTTCAACTACCCGAAGTCGGTATGGGGCGGACAGCTCAAGTCCGAGATGCGCAAGCTCGAAGGCGAGGCCAGGCTCACCAGGTACAAGGAGATGGGCGGCACGAACACGCCGTGGCGCCGGCGCTGGCAGGCCCAGATGGACCAGGGCAGGCGCGAGGGCTGGTACCGCATCATGAAGGCCACCGTGGACGACATGCGGGTCGAGGGCGACAAGATCATCAGCGTCGCCCGCACCCAGAACGGCACGCTGGAGATCCCTGCCGACTACATCATCGACTGCACGGGGCTCGAGGCCGACATCTCCGAGCACCGCGTGCTTAAGGACTTGCTTGACCACTCGGGCGTTGGCCGCAATCCCAACGGCAGGCTCGATGTCGAGCGGACTTTCGAGCTTCGCGGCACGGCCAACGGACCAGGAGTGATCTACGCCTCGGGCGCGACCACCCTCGGCGGCTACTTCCCAGGGGTCGACACGTTCCTCGGATTGCAGGTCGCCGCCCAGGAGATCTGCGACGACCTGGCCAGGCGCGGGTTCTGCAAGAAGATCGGGACCTTCCGTTCGATCTCGCAGTGGATCAAGTGGGCGCAGAACAAGCAGCCGTAAGCAGCTACGGGAACGGGTTCCCGCAGTCTTGTCGCGGCGGCGGGAGCCCGGCTCGTCCTATTGACTTTTCCCTGACAGGAGGAACCAAGTGCTACCCACCTTGGGCGGCCGGATCCAGAGCCGGATAGTTTTCCTCGCCGTCATCGGCGGCATCATCACGCTGATCCTCACGCCGATACTGCCTGGTCTCGGCGGCACGCTTGGCACCAAGTACAAGACGACGTTCATCATCCTGCTCACGATCATCGTGCTTGGCGTTATCTGGGAGTTCATCTATCACTTCATCATGCAATGGCGGTGGGAGAAGGACTGGCCGACGTTCTTCGGCCTGGTCACCGCGATCAACGAGGGTCTCCTCGTCTACCTGCTGCTGAAGTACACCGGCGTGCCGGGAATCATGAAGGGCTCAGTGCCGCTCGCGGCGTTCCTGATCGACTTCCTGGTGATCTGGATCGTCGTGTGGCTCTGGGTCAACGGCCCGATGCGCGTGGTAAACATCAGGTGGCGATTCCACGGCGGGAGGCTAGCGTGAGCGATCCAGGTTCGGCGGGCAGCGGTCATCCGGCTGGCCTGTGGCCAGTGCCCGGCGAGGGCGTGCTGGCCAGGCACGGCAACCTGATCCTGCTCAGCAGCCTGGAGCAAGGCCAGCTCGTCGACATGCTGCTCGACCTGCTCGAGCAGACCGCGGCGGCTGGCGGTGACGGCCGGCAGTTCGCTGACCAGATCGCCTCGGTGGTCGAGTCGGCAGACTCAGGCGAGGCCTCCGTGCTCGCGTTTGGCGTGACACCGTCTGGCCTGGCGGTGACCGTGAGCGGCACTGCCTGGGCCGACGTGACGACCGCGCACGGTACTCAGCGGATCGCCGGCCAGTCTGGCATGCTGCTTCGCTCGCTGTTGCGGTCACCAGTGAGCGTGGTCAGCGGTGGCCTGAACGCGACGGTGACGGGCCCGGCGAGCACTGACCGGTTCTCACGCCTCGACGCGGGCACGGTCAGGGCCAACGGCCTCAGCTTCTACGCCGGCGGAGTGATGACCGGCGGCTATGTCTACCAGCCGCCCGCGCAGGTACAGCAGCCGCAGCCGGTGCCGCAGGCACAGCCGGCCGCGCCGCCTCAGCCTCAGCCGCCGCCAGCGCCCGAGCCACAGCGGGGCTCCGGCTTCGAGGTGCAGTCCCCGGCACAGCCGCAGTACGGAGCGGTACAGCCGCAGTACGGAGTTGCTCCAGGCCAGGTTCAGGCGCCACCGCCACCTCAGCCGGCGTCCGCTCCGCCTCCGGCCTCGTTCGAGCGCCAGCAGTATGAAGCACAGCCCGCCCAGGCGGCTGAACAGGTGGGCACCGAGCTCTGGCAGCCGCCGCCGGTGCAGCCGCCGCCGGTGCAGCCGCCCCCGGTTCAGCCGCCGCCCGGCCCGCCTCCCGGTCTCCCTGGCGGCCTGGCGCAGGGACCTGGCGCCCAGTACACGCCCGCCGAGCAGTTCGAGTCGGTGCTGCTGCTCGACGCCCCCGGCGGCGGGCTGGCCGACCTCGGCGTCGAGCAGCGGGCGCCGCTGTCAAGGGTCAAGGATGCTCCCGCCGGTACCAGCTACTCGTCGGAATCCCCGATCATCCAGGGCGTGTACTGCAAGAACGGGCACTTCGATGACCCCGAGGCGCTGTTCTGCGCGGTTTGCGGCATCTCCATGAACCAGCAGACGCTGATCAACCGGCCGGGCACCCGGCCGCCGCTTGGCGTGCTGCTGCTGGACGACGGCTCGGTCTTCCAGCTTGACCGCGACTACATCGTCGGCCGCGAGCCTGGCCTGGACGCCACTGTCGCCTCGGGCCGGTCGCGGCCGCTCAGGATCGCCGACGACTCAGGGATCGTGTCGCGTGTTCACGCGAAGGTGGCGCTCGATGGGTGGCGGGTGCTTGTCACCGACCTCGGCTCGGCCAACGGCACCAAGGTCAGGCTGCCGAAGAACGCCGGCGAGCAGGTGCTTCAGCCGCATCAGCCGTTCGTCCTCACCACGGGAAGCCAGGTCGACCTGGGCGGACGCGGCTTCAGGTACGAGTCGCACCGCGGCCGCTGACGGAAAGCTGACCACAACTAGATGCCTTACTTGACCGCCAGGATGCCGTGATGACCGACCAGCAAGTCCAGTTGCTGCTCGGCGACATCGCGCTGATCATGGTCCTGGCCCGCTTGTTCGGCATGGCGGCGAAGCGGATCGGCCAGCCGCCGGTGATCGGCGAGATCGTCGCTGGCCTGCTGCTCGGCCCGACGCTGTTCAACGGCTGGATCACCACGCACCTGTTCCCGCACCCGATCATCGCGCCGCTGACCGCGCTCGCGGACATCGGGCTTGCGCTGTTCATGTTCGTGGTCGGGTACGAGGTGGACCTGGCGCTGGTCAGGGGCAGGGAGAAGGTCGCCGCCTGCGTCGCGCTCGGCTCGATTTTCCTGCCGCTCATCCTTGGCGCCGGGCTGGGCATCTGGCTGGCCACGCAGATACACGCCAAGAATCACGTCACGTTCATCCTGTTCTTTGGCGTGGCCATGTCGATTACGGCCTTCCCCGTGCTTGCGCGCATCCTGACCGACCGCGGCCTGCACAGGACGAGGATCGGGGGCCTGGCGCTTGCGGCCGCCTCGGTTGACGATCTGCTGGCGTGGATCTTGCTGGCAATCGTGGTGGCGATCGCCAGTTCAAGCGGCGGTCATACGATCAGGCTGGCCTACGCGCCTCTGTACGCCGTCCTCCTGATCTTCGTGGTGCGGCCCTTGCTCAAACGGCTCGCCGACAGCTATCAGAAGTCAGGCAAGCTGAGCGCGAACGTGCTCGCCTCGGTCCTCGCTCTCCTGCTGCTGTCCGGCTGGGCCACCGACTACATGGGCGTGAAGTTCATCTTCGGAGCGTTCATCTTCGGCATCTTGATGCCGAGGAACGTGCCGGCGCTGCGCCTGGCCATCTTGGACCGGCTCGAGCAGGTCACCGTCCTGCTTTTCCTGCCGGTCTTCTTCGTGATCGCCGGCCTGAGCGTGAACCTGTCGACGATTGGCCTGGCAGGGCTCGGTTACCTGCTCCTGATCATGGTCGTCGCCGTGGCAGGCAAATTCGGCGGCGCGTACTACGGTGCCAGGTTCACCGGAGTAAGGCGGAGGCAAGCCGGCGCGCTCGCGACGCTCATGAACACCAGGGGCCTCACCGAACTGGTCATCCTGACCATAGGCCTCTCGCTCGGCATCCTGAACACGGAACTGTATTCGCTGATGGTCGTCATGGCGATCGTCACCACCGCGATGGCCGGCCCGATGCTGCGGTACATCTACCCGAACCAGATCATGGAAAGAGACATCACCGAGGCCGACAGGGCGGCCATGGGACGGGCTGGTGCGCACCGGATCGTGGTACTGGCCGGTGACACTGCGACCGCCGCACCGCTCGTTGAC
>DATJLT010000073.1:0-13665 GCA_035509195.1 Streptosporangiaceae bacterium
GTTCATCCGCATGCTCGGCAAGGGCAACCACGGGGTGTTCTATCTGGCCAATCGCCCCGAGCGGCTGCATATCGAGGCGGAGTACGTCGCCGTGAAGGTGCTTAGTGGCTCCAACAGCCAGGACACCTTCCGGCGCGCGACCCGCGAGCTCGCTGCCTTCGCGCGAGTCAAGTCGCCTTACCTGGTGACGCTCTACGACGCCGGGCAGCAGGGTGATGATCTTTACTACTCGATGGAGTACCTGCCCGCGGGCTCGCTGGCTGACTCAAGCGACTCGGTGAGGCCAAGGGAAGCACTCAGGGCGGTTGCCGATGCTGCTCGCGCCGCCGACGCGCTGCACGAGGCCGGCATTGCCCACAACGACATCAAGCCGGGCAACGTCATGTTGCACGACGGCGGCGCGAAGCTCAGCGACCTCGGCCTCAGCCAGCTACTGACCCCCGGCCTGACGATCACCGGCCTCGGCTCGGCAGGCTCGGTCGAGTACCTCGACCCTGCGATCATCAGGGGCGAGATGCCGTCTCGTGCTACCGACATCTTCGCGCTCGGCGCCACCTTGCACCGGGTGATGAGCGGCTCGGGGCTCTACGGCGAACTGCCGACCGACAACACGATGGTGGCGATGCGCCGGGTGCTCGGGCACCCCCCGGTGATCTCGGAGAATCTGACTGGCGAGGTACGCGCCGTCATCGCCGCAGCGATTGACCCGAACCCGGCCGGGCGGCCGAACACGGCCGCCGAACTCGCTGACCGTATCGACGTGATCGCGGCCTCGGCGAGCTAGCTCGCCGCTGCTGCCGTTCGCGCGGGCCCGGTCAGTGCGAACGCGACCAGGTAGATCAGCGTGGCAACTCCGATGATGCCGAAACTTGGCGGCATCTGCGGCACCGCGTAGGCGAGCAGCAGCCCGGCCCATAGTGATGCCACGGCAATGCCTCCTGACAGCCACAGGGCACCAAACGGCCGTGTTGTCAGCCGCTGAGCGGCACCGGCGGGGGCTGCTATGAGCCCGAGCAGAAGCAGGGCGCCGACCGCCTGGGTGGCCGCGGCCGCGGTGACGCCTACGGCGCCGAGGAAGATGAAGCCGAGCAGGCGAACGGGAACCCGCCTGGCGCTGGCCACGGCGGCGTCGATGCTGGCGAAGAGCAGCGGACGCCCGATCGCGACGATCACTACGCAGACGCCGAGGCCGACGGCGGCGTCGGTGAACGCCTGGCGGGCTGACAGGCCGAAGATCGTGCCGAACAGCACGTTGACCCCGGTGGTGCCGTTGCTGCCTGACTTCGATGACGTATACACGGACAGGAAGAGCGCGCCGAGGCCGAGCATCCAGGCGAAGACGTTGCCGATCACGGTGTCGTCGGCCTGACCGCGGCGGCCGAGCGCGGCCAGCGCGAACGCGAACACGATGCACGCGCCGTACAAGCCGAACAGCAGGTCAATGCCGGCGGCAAGGGCGGCAACGGCACCGGTGAACGCCACATGGCTGAGCGCGTCCCCGGTGAAGACCTGCGAGCGAAGTACCACGAAGTAACCGGTCAGGCCGGCCGCGAGGGCGATGGCCGTTCCCGCGAAGAACGCGTAACGCAGGAACGGCTGGCTGAAAATGTGGACAAGTCCCGCGATCATGCGGTCACCGCCTGCAGCGTCGCCCGTCGCGACCGGCCGGCCAGCGTCCGGCCTCCGACCGCCGCCACGTAGCCGGCGAAGCCCACCGTGGTCACGTAGAACCCGAAAGGGTAGGCGGGATAGTAGTACGCCAGCGCCAGCCCGAACCAGACGGTGAGCAGCCCGGCCACTATCGTCAGCACGAAGCTGAGCGCAGGCCGTGGGGTGAGCTGCTGTGCGGTGGCTGCTGGCATGACCAAAAGAGCGAACACGAGGAGCGCGCCCGTGATCTGACTGACCTCGCCTGCCGCGCAGCCGAGGAGGATCAGGAAGATTGTGGAGACCAGCCTGACCGGCACGCCGCGCGCTTCTGCGACATCGGGATCGACGGTGGCAAAGAACAGTGGCCTGGCGATGATCGCGAGCGCCGCAAGCGCGATTACAGCGACGGCGAGCAGGGTCAGCACCTGAGCTGGCGCTATGCCGAGGAAGGTGCCGAAAAGCAGATTGGTCAGGCCGTTCAGGAAGCCGCCGTACAGGCTGACGAACAACGCGCCGCACGCGAGCGCGAAGGCTTGCACGGTGCCGATCACTGCTGACTCGCTGCTGCGGGCCTTGCCTCCGAGCGAGCGCGGCACGGCCGCGATCACGATAGCCGCCGCGATCGCGGCCGCGAAGTAGCCGGCGCTCGCGCTGAGGCCGAGCAGGATCGCGCCCGCCGCGCCGGGGAACGAGACGATCGCCAGCGTGTGCCCGGCGAACGACTGCCTGCGCAGCACCATGTACCAGCCGAGCGCGCCGGCCAGGATCGCGATGATCGTCCCCGCGCGGTAGGCGTTCACCATGAAGGGATAGAGGAGGAGTTGCCGGTAATCGCCGATCAGGTTCCAGCTCAGGCCGGTGCTGGTGGTTACCACGGCTGCGGTTACCACGGCTGGGCTGGCACTTTCGAGTCCTCGCCGTGGCGGTCGGTGTGCCTGGCCGGCGCCTCAGGCTCGCCGACGACGACCAGCCTTCCGTCTGACGCCCTTAGCACCTCGACCGGCGTGCGGTACAGCTCGGTCAGGATCTCTGACCTGATCACCTCATCTGGCGTGCCGCACACCGCGCCGCCCCTGGCCACGTAGGCGACCCGGTCCAGGTAGGGGAGGATCGGGTTCACGTCATGCGCGACCAGCATCACGGTCACCTTGTGCTCACGGCAGATCCGCGAGACCAGTGCGGCGATCGCGGCCTGGCTCGGCAGGTCGAGGCTGTCGAGCGGCTCGTCGAGCACGAGCAGCTTCGGGCGCCTCACCAGGGCCTGAGCGATGAGGAGTCGCTGCTGCTCGCCGCCGGATACCTGGCCGATCGGACGGCAGGCGAAGGCGGTGGCCCCGACGAGTTCGATGACTTCCCTGATGCGATCGGCTGCGGCGCGTCTTGACGGGAGGAACCTGCTTACGAAAGGCAGCGGGAGGCCCCATTGCTCGCCGTTGCTGCCGAGCGCGACGATGTCGACGCCGCGCACGCGCAAGCCCGCATCGAAGTTCCTTCGCTGGGGGAGGTAGCCGATCTGGCGGCCGGCGTGGCCGGCGGGCAGGCCGAGCACGGTTACCGTGCCCGCCGACAGCGCGACCAGCCCGAGCGCGGCCTTGACCAGCGTGGACTTGCCGACGCCGTTGGGTCCGAGCACGGCGACGAACTCACCCTGCGCGACCTCGAGGTTGACGTCTGACCAGATCGTGCGCCCGCCGACTTGCACGGCCGCGTGCTCGAAGCGCACCGCTTCCTGCGCTCCGTCGGTGATGTCCAGCATGTGACTTAGCGTCCTGTCGCCGTTCGTAGTGCTGCTTCTATCCCTCGTAGCTGTCTGACCTGCCAGGCCTGATAAGTGTCCGTGGGGGGCGCTAGGGTCTCGGTGATCGTGGTGACCGGGATGTGCGCCGCCTTGGCCAGCGCGAGCTGGGCCTGGACATCTGGAGTTACGTTCTGGCTGTTATACACGTAGATCTTGATGAGGTGATGCTCGATCTGGTTGTCGATGGTGAGCTTGTCGGCCGCGGAGACCTCGGTACCCTCGCTGATGGCCTTGAGGAACGAGTAGGGAGTGATCAGCCGCAGTCCGAGAGCCGGAGCCAGCATGGCGAAGATCGACTCTGAGGCTCCGACCGGAGTCCCGTGGTATTCCTGGCGGATCGTGGCGATAAGCCGGTGATACTCGCGAAGGCCCACGGTGTTGAACCGTATCCGCTGCCGGGCGAAATAGACCTTGTCGGCCGGGTCGAGCCTGCTGAAGTCCGTGACTAGCCGCCTGATGACTTCCTGTACGTCCGCCGGGTTGTACCAGCGGTGCGGGTTAGCGCCGTCGCTGACCCCGACTACCGTGGCGACGTTGAGCACGTTCGGGGTACCGTGCTCTCCGCTTCCTGCGCCGTCGGCGGCGAGCAGGCTGGTCATCCAGGGGTCGTAGCCGACGCCGTTCTCGATCGCGAGCTGCGCCCCGGCGATGACCTTGGCGTCGGCCACGGTGGGTTCGTAGCTGTGCGGGTCGGTGTTGGGGTTCGTGATAATGCTGATCACGTGGACGTGCTTACCGCCGATCTGGGCGGCGATGCTGCCCCAGAAGTTCTCGGCCGCGACCACCTGGATCACCCGCCGGGCGTGGGTCGTGAGAGTAGCCTCGCCTGCGGTGCTGCAGGCGGTCGCCGCTAGCCCGCCGCTCGCCGCCAGCGCGATGACCAGCGCGATCGACGGAATCCCCAGGCGCGGCGCTCGCATGCGTCAACACCCTACTATGAAAATGGTTTTCATTTCAACAAACCCGCTCTATCACAATCTGCGTTGTCACAGTTACAATTCGTAGTGAGAGGCGGTTCATGTCCGCTGCGTCGAGCGTTAGCTGGGGGGAAACGATGACGATGCATGCTGACCAGCTCGTGGGAGCACCGGTAATCGACTCGGAAGGTCAGGCAGTAGGCACGATCGAGCAGGTATTCCGTGACGACGTGGACGGAACGCCGAGCTGGGCGCGGATCAGGTCGGGCAAGAGGCTGCACTTCGTGCCGCTCGCCGGAGGCAGCATGACAAGCGGCGGTGATCTCAGCGTCCCGTTCGACGCGCAGAAGATCATGAAGGAGCCTGACCTCAACGTCGACAGGCACCTGTCAGTACAGCAGGAAGAGGAACTGCGCAGGTACTTCGGCATGACCGTGCCCGCCCAGCCGCAAGCCGGGCCTGAGCAGGGTGCGGGTCCTGGTCCCGGTCCCGGGCAGGGTCCTGGTCCTGGGCAGGGTCCTGGTCCTGGGGAGGGTCCTGGTCCTGGGCAAGCTCGGGATGCTAGCGGCACCACCCGGCCCGACCTGGCCACTCCGCCAAGCGGTACGACCAGGCCGGCCATGGCCAAGCCGTCCGGGACGGGCCAGCAGGCGGGCACGCAGCAGTCGGGGCAGGAGTGGCTGGTCAGGTCTGAGGAGCGGTTCGCCGTGAACACGGAGTCCCGCGAGTCCGGCCGGATCAAGCTCCGCAAGCGCGTCGAGACCGAGCAAGTACAGCAAAAGGTTCAGGTCTTCCACGAGGAATACGAGATCGAGCGCATCCCCGTCTCCAAGGACGACAAGGTCACCGGCGAGATCGCCGACCGCGACCAGGAGATCATCCTTCACGAAACCCGCGCCGTAGTCACCAAGGAGACCGTGCCCGTCGAACGGGTCAGGCTATCGGTGAAGCGGGTCGAAGAGGAGCAAACGATCAGCGACCAGCTCCGCAAGGAGCGCATCGAGATCGACAACGGCACTGCTGGCGATGCCGGCACGGGCCAGGCCCGCTAGCGTCAAGCGCGCTCGCACCCAAAGGTCCGTCCCGCCAAGGCCACGGCGGGACGGACCCGCCGCTTCAGGCGTACCCGGCATCATCCCAGCCCATCCAGCCCACCCGGCCCGGCCCACCCGGCCCAGCCCACCCGGCTCAGGCCCACCCGGCCTTGGGCGGGCCGGACTGGGTCCCATGATCATGGAGAGTTTGGTGGGCGACAACCGCCGGTCCGTAACCGGGCAAACCCCGAATCTGGCCACCAGCCGGGCGCCGCGCTCCGCGCCGCCCGGCCAGCAGCATCAAGTAACCAACGATGCTGCCCGCCTGGCCCCGGTTACAACAACAAAGTCGCAGCGATGTCACTCGGACAGCATCAAGTCGGCACCGTTGTCGTCAGGTCCGCCCCGCCAGCAGCAACGCAGAGCCATCAATGCTGTCCGGTCCTCCCGGCGGCGGGCGGGCTCTGCGGTGTGCATTGCTCCTGTATGAGAGCAGTGCTCTTGACTGGTTCAAAACTATTGGGCATACTGATCTGTATAGAGAGCGCTGCTCGCGAAAGCGAGCGTCGACCGAGGAGAGTCGGAATGTCAGAGAATCACGCGACCCGCTATGTCATGCCTGCGTCGGCTATGGGGCGTCGGGTCAACGGGATGTTCAACTCGGCGGTTGCGGCCTTGACTAGGCGGGGAGTCAGCGTGTGGGGGAGCCGGGTGTTGTATGTGCGCGGCCGGAAGTCCGGTGAATGGCGGTCCAACCCCGTCAATGTGCTGACGTACGAAGGACGACGGTACCTGGTGGCGCCACGCGGTCAGACTCAGTGGGTGCGGAACTTGCGGGCGGCTGCTGGCGGTGAGCTCAGGGTCGGGAAGAGAGTCGATCGGTTCAGCGCGACTGAGTTGGGTGACGAGCAGAAGCCCGCGATCCTGCGTGCCTACCTGAAGAGGTGGAAGATGGAGGTCGGCGTTTTCTTCGATGGTGTCAACGCGAATGCTCCCGACGAGAAACTGCTTGAGATCGCTCCTGGCTACCCCGTGTTCCTGATCAACGACGTGCCTGCCTGAGGTGCCCGCTTAACCTGGTCGCCGCCAGTGCCTGATTGTCAGTGCCGGGCATTATTGTTGCTAACACCGGGCTCAGGCTTGCCGCGTCGCACTTGATTCACTCGAAAATTTGTTCGATAATTGAACCATGGGAACCGGGACCGCGCAGGTCAGGTCGCTGCGTCCGAGCCGGACGCCAACGACCCAGTCGGCTCGCCCTGACAAACAGCCGGTTCGGCACGATGAAGCGGGGCTAGCCGGGCAGCGGAATGGGCTGGTGACGCTGCTCGCTGGCGGGGCCGTTCGCTCTGGGTGCGAGATTGGCCCTGGCCAGGGAGTTGTTTCCGGCACCGGCCTGCTGCCTGTTTCGGCTGCATTTCATGACCTGTTGCCGATGGGCGCGCTCCAGCGCGGGTCGGTCGTGGCTGCGGGCGGCTGGAGCCTGCTGTGCCTGGCGCTGGCAGGCGGACCCGTGGCGGCGGGTGCCTGGTGCGCGGTGGCGGGAGTCGCCGACTTCGGAGTGACCGCGGCGACGGACGCAGGGCTTGATCCGGCTCGGCTGCTGCTGGTGCCTGATCTCGGGCCGAACTGGCCGCAGGTCGTTGTTTCGCTGCTTGATGGCTGCGATCTGGTGCTGTTGCGATTGCCTGACCGGCCGTCGGCTCAGACCCGGCGCAAGGTCGAGGCGGCGGTCCGGCGATTCGGCGGAGTGCTGCTGGTGGCGGGTGACTGGGAAGGTGCGCAGGTCAGGCTGCGGATTACTGGCCAGGCCTGGGACGGGATAGGGATGGGGCACGGTCGGCTTCGCCGGCGCCGGGTCCGGGTGGTGGCCGACGGCCGTGGTGAGTGGTCGCGGTCACGGGCACGCTGGCTGTGGCTTCCCGGACCGGACGGCATGGTGACCGTGGCGGTTAGTGACTCCACAGATGTGGAACGTGAGGAGATTGTCGCGGGCTGGTCGGCTGGTGAGGGCTGGTCGGTAGGAGAGCGCGGGATGACCAGCGTAAGCGGTCTTGCCCTGGCCGGAGGTGGCAGCTGGTGACGGGCGGGGGAGAGCGTTGGCCTCGGGTCCTTGTCGTGCGCTGCCCGGAATGGTCGCCCAAGGACTTGGCGGCTAGCCGGGCCGAGCCGCCTGGCAGAGCCGAGCCGCCTGGCAGAGCCGAGATGCCTGGACAGGCTGAGCAGGCAGGCGGGCCTGGCACCATGCCTGATGCGCGGGCGTTCGAGGCGGTCGTAGCGGTGGCGCAGGAGTTCTGCCCACAGCTAGAGGTGCTGCGGCCTGGTCTTTGCGCGTTCGGGGTCCGTGGGCCCGCGAGATACTTTGGCGGAGAAGCCGAACTAGCAGGGAAGATCGTCGCCTCCGTTGCCCAGCTCGGGTTCGGCTGCGGTACCGGTGTGGCCGATGGCACGTTCGCTGCGTTGCTCGCGTCACGGGACGCGCTGATCAGCGGGACGCCGGCCGTGATCGTGCCGGTGCGGGGAACGCCCGCTTACCTGGCGCCGCGCTCGGTCACGGTGCTCGGCGAACCTGAACTCGCCGAGCTCCTGGTCAGGCTCGGGATAAGGACGCTGGGTGATCTCGCTGAGCTGACGGCGACTGACGTGGAGAACAGGTTCGGCCCGCAGGGGCGGCTCGCGCACCGGCTCGCTCGCGGACTTGACCCACGTCCGCTGGTGACTCGCCCGCCGTCGACCGACGTGTCCGCTGAGCTTGAGTTCGATCCGCCCGCAGGGCAATCGGAACCCGTCGTGTTCGCTGCCAAGGCACTCGCCGGGCAGATGCACGCCAAGCTGGCCGCGAACGGGCTGGCGTGTGTCCGGCTGTCCATCCAGGTGACCTGCGATAGCGGGCAGGAGATCACCCGGTTGTGGCGGCACGACGGGCTGCTTTCTGACCTCGCGGTCGCCGAGCGGGTGCGCTGGCAGCTTGATGGCTGGCTGACTAAGCGCGCTCACGATAGCGATGAGGAGGCGGACGGTGCGCAGGCAGGCGGGATCTGCTTGTTGCGGCTGGTTCCTGATCAGCTCGTCAGGGATCACGGCCGCCAGCTAGGGCTCTGGGGTGATGCGGTCGTCAGTGACCGGGTGGCCAGGGCCGCCGTAAGGGTGCAGGCCATGCTCGGTCACGACGCGGTGAGGCAGCCGGTGCTGACCGGGGGGCGCGGTCCGGCTGACCAGGCCGTGTTCGTGCCTTTCGGCGATGCGCCGTTGGCGCCCCGGCCTACGGCCAGGCCCTGGCCAGGTCAGATTCCCGCGCCCGCCCCTGCCACTGTCTACCAAGTACCAAGGCCGGCGCGAGTGACTGACTCTTCGGGAACGCTGGTGACCCTGACCGGGCGCGGAGAGCTATCCGACAACTTGGCGTGGCTGTCTGTAGCGGGCGGGCGAGTGCTGGCAATTACCGCTTGGACTGGGCCCTGGCCGGTGACTGAGCGCTGGTGGGATCAGGTGCGTGCATGCAGGAAGGCGCGATTCCAGGTGGTGACCGTGGACGGAAGCGCCTGGCTGGCTGTGATCAAGGACGGCGACTGGTTCATCGAGGCGTGCTACGACTGAGCTCAGGCGCTGGGAATGCTGATTGTCGTACCCGGCGGATACGGTTGGCGGAAGCCGTTGGCAAGGACCCAGACTTGCTGTCGGCCGTGTACCTGCCAGGTGTGCCCGGCACCGGTCAGGTCCACGATCGCAGTGTCTTCATCGATGCCGAGCACTGTCGTGCCGGCGGGCGTGTCCGCGAGGGCGCGGGGGAGGAGGTCAGGGATCCAGCCGAGCATCTTGTCGAAGTGCGGCAGTACTCGCATGTCGGGCAGGAGACCGAGGCCAGGATCCGGTTCGCGGTGCAGGGCACGCATCGCGGGAACCCACCCGGTCAGGGCGATTGCCCCTGCCGAGCAGCCGGCCAGGGCCGATCCTGACTGCCAGGCAGCGAGGATCGCCTCCCACACCCTGGTGCCGCGCAGCGTCTGGGCCAGGTAGGTGGGGCTACCGCCGGACAAGTAGATCAGGCTCGCCCCCGCTACTTCGGCGGCTAGTTCGGGCTTATCGGCTTCTGAACGATCACGGACAAGGAGGGGTACCTGTTCCGCCCCCAGGCGCTGGGCCTGGGCGGCACCAAGGTCCAGCCAGTGCCGTAGGCTCCGCTCGCCTTCCGGCGCGGCAGCGGTCGGGAGCTGGACATACCTGGGCGCGCTGGCTGTGGGCGCGCTGGTCTTCAGCAGCAATGCCTCCACGTCGGCCATCACCGGCAGGTACTCGCCGCTCCCGACGAGTGCGAGCGGGCCGGGACTCATGTGCGGGTTCTGGTCGCAGGCTTCGGCGCTGTGTTCCGGCCGGGTTGAAGTGGGGATGGCACGTCACCATCATGGCTTGCCGCTGTCCGAGCGCGCGGCAGTGGGTGGCGATTGCTGTGCTCAAGTACCGCAAAGTGTGGTGCCACCCTATCGTTTCAAATTTATGTTCGATCTGATCCATAATCGTCGGATACCTTCGATAAGGTAGTCGATAGAGTAAGGAGGTGACCGTGATCAGGAACCCGGGCGGGAACGAGTGGCGGTGTGAGGTCGCCTGCGCCGAGAACCGAAACTGGTAGGGGAGCGGGTTCTGGGTGGGCTGGGATAATCCGCCGGTGCCGTGGCGGGAGTTCGAGAAGCGGCTGTCATGGAAGGAAGACGGCGAGCCCGGTCAGGCCGCGCGCCGCGCGCCGGTCACGCCGCTGGGCCGGCCGGTCGACAAGCCCCGCCAGGTACAGGCTCAGCGCGGACAGCCGCAGGGAGAGCCCGCCGATGACGGGTCACGGATCCCGTGGGCTGAACTGCACTGTCATTCGGCCTTCAGCTTCCTCGACGGCGCTTCCCAGCCCGAGGACCTGGTTGTCCGTGCGGCGAAGCTCGGCTTGACCGCAGTCGGCATTACCGATCACGACGGCATGTACGGGGTGCCGAAGTTCGCGCAGGAGGCAGCCCGGTTGCGCGGCGTAGACGCGTGGGCGAGCGTACGTGGCGAGGACGGCGCTGGTGCTGTACCCATGCGGAAAGTGGCGACCGTGTTCGGTGCCGAGCTTGGCCTGACCAGAGGACCTGGGCGGGCGGGCGTGCCTGACCCCGCGGCTGGGCACTTGCTCGTCCTGGCCAGGGACCCTGAAGGTTACCAGCGGCTGTGCCAGGTGATCAGCGCGGCGCACCTAAAAGGAGGCGAGAAGGGCCGGCCCGCCTACGACCTGGACAAGCTGGCTGAGGCGCACGACGGGCACTGGGCCATCCTCACCGGGTGCCGCAAGGGCCAGGTCCCGGCCGCGCTCGGCAGCAGAGGGAAAGCTGCGGCCGAGCGGGAACTGCGCGCGCTGACGGACATGTTCTGGCCCGGCAACGTCTTCGCCGAGCTGATCTGTCACGATCAGCCGACCGACGATGAACGCAACGACGCTCTGTTCGAGCTCGCTCACGGCGTCGGCGTGGGCGTAGTCGCGTCGAACAACGTGCACTACGCGACGCCGGCGGAAGCGAGGCTTGCTCAGGCGCTGGCGGCTATCAGGGCCAGGACCAGCCTGGATGAGATGGACGGATGGCTGGGGGCGGCCGGGACCGCGTACCTGCGGTCAGGCGAGGAGATGGCCTACCGGCTACGGCGGTATCCAGGAGTACTTGAACGGACCGTCGAACTGGCATTGCAATGCGCGTTCGACTTCAGCCTGATCTCGCCAAGGCTGCCCGATTTCCCTGTGCCCGAAGCGCACACCGAAATAACCTGGCTGCGGCACCTGGTCGCGCGACTGGCACCTCAGCGATACGGCGATCCTGAGTCTGAACGCATTCCTGGCTCCTACCGGCAGATTTATCACGAACTTGATGTCATTGAAGAACTTGGGTTCGCTGGCTACTTCCTGATCGTGCACGATATTGTTAACTTCTGCAAAGATAAAGGCATCCTGTGCCAGGGCCGCGGCTCGGCGGCTAATTCGGCGGTGTGTTATGCGCTCGGGATCACGAGTGTCGACCCTGTGAATCACGGACTCTTGTTCGAGCGCTTTCTCTCGACCGGCCGTGACGGGCCGCCCGACATCGACCTTGACATCGAGCATAAAAGGCGCGAGGAAGCCATACAGTACGTTTATTCAAAATATGGCAGGCAACGAGCCGCGCAAGTGGCCAACGTCATCGCTTACCGGCCGAGGATGGCGATCCGCGACGCCGGACGGGCGTTCGGCTACTCACCCGAGCAGCAGAACGAGTGGTCCAAGCAAGTCGGGCCGCGCCAGTACGCGGTCGGGCAGCCGGTGCCGCCCGACGCGGGCGTGCCTGAAGAAGTAATGACTCTGGCGGGGCACATGCAGCGACTGCCGCGCCACCTTGGCATTCACTCAGGCGGGATGGTGATCTGCGACCGGCCGGTCGCTGAGGTGTGCCCGGTGGAGTGGGCGAGGATGGCGGACCGCAGTGTCCTGCAGTGGGACAAAGACGACTGTGCGTACGCAGGGCTGGTGAAGTTCGACCTGCTCGGCCTCGGGATGCTGACCGCGCTTCGTGATTGCTTCGAACTGGTCGCCGCGCACCATGGCGTTCGCTGGGACTTGCATTCGATTCCGCAAGAAGACCCAGGGGTCTACGACATGCTGTGCGCGGCCGACACGGTCGGAGTGTTCCAGGTCGAGTCCCGTGCCCAGATGGCGACGCTGCCGAGGCTGCGCCCGCGCGAGTTCTATGACCTAGTCGTGGAGGTCGCGCTGATCAGGCCGGGGCCGATACAGGGCGGCTCGGTGCACCCTTACATGCGACGCAGGCACGGCGACGAAACCGATTACCTGCCGCACGAGTCGATGCGCCACGCGCTGGGGAAGACCCTCGGCGTGCCGTTGTTCCAGGAACAGATGATGCAGATCGCGATCGACTGCGCGGGATTCAGCGCATCGGAGGCCGACAGGCTGCGTCAGGCGATGAGTTCGAAACGGGCGCCTGAACGAATTGAGGAACTGCGCTCCCGGCTGCTCGACGGAATGTCGGAACGCGGCATCTCGCTCGCCGTCGCTGAGGATATCTACGAGAAAATTCTGGCGTTCTCGAGCTACGGTTTTCCCGAGTCGCATGCGATCAGCTTCGCTTACCTGGTTTACGCCAGTGCCTGGCTGAAATGTTATTACCCGGCCGCTTTCACCGCCGCGTTGCTTCGAGCTCAGCCGATGGGTTTCTATTCGCCGGCCAGCCTGATCAGCGACGTGCGCAGGCACGGTGTAAAAGTGCGCGGCGTCGACGTGAACGCGAGCCGCGAACTCGCCGCACTCGAGGGGGGCGAAGGGTGCGAGCGGGTAACGGTCACGATCGATGAACTAAGGGCACTGGCGCCCGTCGGCGGCGAGCCTGCCCCTGATCAGCCGGCGATCAGGGTCGGCCTATCGGAAGTCAGGAACCTCGGCGGCGACGCGGCCGCTGCCATCGTGGCCGGGCAGCCATACGACTCACTTGAGGATTTCGCCAGGCGCAACTCCTTGTCCCGGCCGGCGCTTGAGGCGCTGGCGACGGCGGGCGCGTTCGGGTGCTTCGGCCTGAGCAGGCGCGAAGCGCTGTGGTCGGCCGGTGCCGCCGCCACCATCCGCCCCGGCCAACTCGAAGGGACGGTGTCCCTGACCACGCCTAAGTTCACCGAGATGACCCAGGCCGAGGTCACGTTCGCCGACATGTGGGCTACGGGGACTTACGGCGACGTCCATCCGATCGAGCACATCAGGGATTTCCTCGACGAGCACGGAGTGCTTCCCGCTGCCGCCGTTCAGGCGGCGGGCAACGGCAGCCTCGTAGCCGTCGGCGGGCTCGTCACTCACAGGCAGCAGCCGGGGACAGCACGCGGGGTTGTCTTCCTTAGCCTGGAAGACGAGACGGGCATGGCGAACGTAATCTGCCCTCCGGCGGTCTGGCAGCGGCACAGGAAGATCGGCGTCACCGCGAACGCCCTGCTGATAACAGGCCGGATCGAATGCCTCGACGGCGCGGTCAGCCTGCTGGCAACGAGCCTGCGTAAGCTGCGCGTAGTCGCGGCGGCCCGCAGCCGCGACTTCCGCTAACGGTCGGCGAACCCCCAACGCTGGCACGACGTCGGGTCAGGGCTGCGTGTGGTGAGCGCGGGGCGGGCTGCCCCGGCACCGGGCGGCCCGGCATAGTGCGGGGCCGGCCAGCCCTGCCAACATCGAACCGGGGTTTGGTAGTGCGTGCACCTCATCAAACCGGGTTTGGTGTTG
>DATJLT010000074.1:0-10444 GCA_035509195.1 Streptosporangiaceae bacterium
CCGGGCGCTGACCGGGCGCAGGCCGGGCGCTGACCGGGCGCAGGCCGGGCGCTGGCCGGGCGCTTGCCGGGCGCAAGGCCGGGCGCTGGCCGGGTGGGCGCCCAGGTGGGCGCCTTGATGCTGCTGGAGCCGGGCGTGCGCCGCGCCGCGAATCAGATGATCTTGTGGACCCAGCCGTAGGGGTCGGACAGGCGCCCGAACTGGATACCGAGCAGTTCCTCTCGCAGCCGCATGGTCACGGGGCCCGGCTGGCCATCACCGATCCGCCAGCCGCCGCTGTGCCCCTTTACGACCCCGACGGGGGTAACCACCGCGGCCGTCCCGCAGGCGAATACCTCGGTGATCTCCCCCGACTCGCACCCGGTCCGCCACTCTTCCAAAGAGATCGGCCCCTCCGACGCCGGGATCCCCAGGTCAGGGGCGAGAGTCAGGATCGAGTCCCTGGTGATGCCTGGCAGCAGCGAACCGGTCAGCGGCGGCGTCATGATCCGGGCGTCCGCGCCTGAACCGTAGACGAAGAACAGGTTCATGCCGCCCATTTCCTCGATCCAGCGGTGCTCGGCCGCGTCAAGCCAGACAACCTGGTCGCAGCCTTCGTCGATGGCCTGCTGCTGCGCGACGAACGAGGCCGCGTAGTTGCCTCCGGTCTTCGCGGCACCTGTGCCGCCGCGAGCCGCCCTGGTGTACTCCTCAGCGAGCCAGACACTGACCGCGCGGACCCCGGTTCCGGTGAACACCGCGCCTGAGGGCGAGGCGATCACGAGGAACAGATAGGAGCCCGCCGGCTTGCCGACGCCCAGGGCCGGAGTCGTCGCGATCATGAATGGCCGCAGGTAGAGACTCTGGGACGTGCTGTGCGGCACCCAGTCCTTGTCCTGCGTTACCAAGATCTCCAGCGCCTGCACGAAAGCGTCTTCTGGCAGTTGCGGCATCGCCATGCGGCGAGCCGACGAACGGAACCGTGCCGCGTTCGCGTAAGGGCGGAAGGTGACGATAGGCCCGGCCTCCTGCCGGTAGGCCTTCAGGCCCTCGAAAATCTCCTGCGAATAATGCAGAACTGCTGTGGCAGGGTCGAGGACGAGCGGCCCGTACGGCTCGAGTTTGCCGTCGTGCCAGCCCCGGTCTTCCGACCATCGCAGGGTAATCATGTGATCGGTGAATACCTGGCCGAAGCCCGGTGACTCAAGCATCGCCGCTCGTACCGCTTCTGGCACGCACCGGTCGGAGGTAAGCAGATCGAAAGTTATCTCGCCACTCATCGCAGATCCTCCCTTATGCGAGCCAAGCTCCGTTGCGTGACCCGCAGCGGCCTGGCGTCCCTGCTGACGCACCGCACTTCTATCATGACTGTTGATCACCAGTGCGGCGTGCCATCCGGTACGCAGGCCCGGCCGGCAGCCGCCTTAGCGTCGCTGCCGGGAGCCCCGAGCGCGGCGCCTAGCCGGGTACTCGCCAGGCGATGTCGCCGTCGGCTTCTGCCGTGCTGCACGCGACCGACGCACCCTGGCGGACAAGCAGGTCTTCGGCAACTGCTTGCTCGATCCGCGATCCGTGCTCGGCCATACCTAGATGCTCGCACAACATCACCGTCCGCAGGATCACTGGCGTAAGATCCACATCGGTTTGCCCGAAATATTCGGTTCATCCTACGGTACACTGCCCGGTCAGCTAGCCGGGCTGCAGGCCGGGTGCTCGGCCTGATCTTGCCTCCCGTGATCATGCGGCCAGGGGAGTCCCTGCCGAGCCTGGACCTGCGTGCCAAGCCAGGCGCCCTGGCCGAGCACGCAACCCATCTTTCGCAGCAGGTCAAGCTGCTCGGGCCGGTCAACCCCTGCCGCGATCATCTCGATGCCGAGGTCGCGCCCTAGCCCGATCGCCGACACCACGAGCAGCGTCAGCGTCGGATCGGTGCCAAGCCCTGCGGTGAAGGAGGCATCGATCTTGATCACGTCCACAGCCATCCGCCTGAGATAGCTGAGCGAGGCGTACCCAGTTCCGAAATCGCCGATCGCGACCCGCACTCCTGTGCCGCGCAACCCGGCCAGCTCGGCAGCCACCGGGCCGGCCGCGTCGACCAGCGCCCGCTCGGCGACCAGCAACGTCACGGCCTGGGGCGGAAGCCCTGCCGCATCGAGCGCGCTCAGCACCGCTCCAGAGAACCCTGGCGCGGCTACTTGCCGCGCGGCGAAACCAACCGCCAGGCCAAGGCCAGCGCCGAGCGCAGAACCGGCCGGTCCGCTGCGCCAGGTCGCGACCTGGCTGGCCGACTCCCGCAGCAGCCAGTCACCGAGCCGTACGACCAGCCCGGCCTCCTCGGCGACCGCGAGCAGTTCCTCGCAGCAGACCTCCTCAGCGCCCGCCGTCCACGCCGGACGCGCCTCGACGGCGGTGACCAGTCCGGTCGCGAGCTCGGCGATCGGCAGGTAGTCGATGCGGAGCCGGTGCTCGGCGATCGCCTCAGCAAGCTGCGCGGCCAGGCGAGCCCGACGCTCGGCGACCGCACGCATGTGCGGGCTGAACACCTCCACCCGGCCACCGCCCGCTTGGCTGGCCTTCAGCATCGCGGCGTGCGCACGGCCGAGAAGCTGCTCCGCTTCGGCCGTCAGGCTCGCGGCGACACCCAGGCTTGCAGTCATCCAGACGTCACGGCCGCCTACGCTGAACGGCTCGCCAGCTATCGCGCCTGCCAGTCGCGCCCCAAGCTCAGCCGCCTGCACGCAAGTCCGCTCCGCAGAATCGCCAGCCTCCGCAGAATCGCCAGCCTCCGCAGGAACGCCAGCCTCCGCAGGAATGCCAGGCTCCGCAGGAATGCCCTCAGCAGTCTCCGCGCTGAGCAGCACAGCAAACTGGTCACTGCCCCACCTGGCCACGACCGCTCCAGGAGGCACGGCCGCGCGCAACCGACGACCGGCCTGGGCAAGAACCAGGCTCTCACCGGGCTGCGAGCCGAGATCGGCGACCACTGGCTCCTCATCAAGCCCGATCATGATCGCGGCCACGGTCCCCTGGTTCAGGTGCTTGACCCGGTCCTCAAGGTAGGCACGGTTCGGCAGGCCGGTCACGCCGTCGTGGAACGTGAGCTGGGTCAGTTCCCGGCGCAGCGCCGCCAGTTCGCTGTCGTCGTGGCAGGCGACCAGCAGCCTTGAAGGCTCGCCAGGCTGGCCGTAGCGGGAAAGCGTAGCCCCGGCCTGCCGCCAGGTCCCGTCGGCGGCCTTGACCCTCCCGCTGAAGGTCGCCGTGCCTGGCGAGCTGTGCAGTGTGGTGGTGGCGGCCCTGATCGCGGCCGAGCGGTCGTCAGGGTGTACCAGATCGCTAAGCGCGGTCCCTGTCAGGTCTTCCCTGCGGTACCCGAATTCGGCCACGGCCGGGCTCACGTACTCGATCGTCCCGGTGCAGTCACAGACCAGCACGGTGTCGCTGGTCGAATCGGCGAGCGAGTGGAACACCCAGTCAGAGGCCTGTACAGAAGCGGTAACGGTGACCGCGCGGCTCGTGAACCAGGCCAGCCTGATAACCATGAGCACCACGACAAGCGCCCCGGTCACGGCGAGGGCACGCAGGCCGTGCGGGTGACCGAACAGCACGAGGGCGGAGACCACCACGGCGGCTGCGAGCGCGGCCGCGGGCCCGGCCATCCTCGCACCGGCCAGCCACCCCATCGCCGACCGCCAGGAAACGACGCCGGTACGGCTCGCGTCAGGCGTGACGTCAGCCTGAGGTGCGGGCGTCGCGGCGAGAAGGCAAAGCGCGACCGCCAGTGCCAGGTGCGCGCCAGTACCCGGATAGGCGTCGCTTGACCGCTGCGCGACCGCGAGCACGTCGGCGATGGTCAGCGCGGCGAGTGCGAGCACGGGCATCAATGCCAGCCTCGGGCTGCGCGGCACGAGCGGCAGCACGAACCCGAGCGCCGCGAGGTCGGCCACCGGCCTGATCAGGTCGAGCGAGAACGCGCCCGGCCCGGAACCCGACGTGATGTAGTCGGGACCGAACGCGACAGCCAGGCAGATCAGGAAGACAGAGACAGCGAACAGCGCGGCATCGACGAGCATCCCCTTTGTCGGCGGCCAGAACCTCGGCAGGCTGTCCTGCCCGACGCGCCAGCGCGCCGGCGTGGCGCCTGCCGGCCCGCCGTCCCTGCCGAAGGTGACCATGACCAGGCCGATCACCAGGGCGGGCAAAGCTGCCAGGCTCACCAGGTCGGCCAGCCGCAACGGCTCAGGTCCCCCGGTCAGCCCGCCGAAAGCCTGCTGGAGCGTGCCGCCGACCCCAGCGGCAAGCGCGGCAGCAGCCAGCCACCTGAATCCAAGATCATTTTCGGCCAATTGGCTGCCGGAACTCGGCAACCGCCAGAGGCGGACGCTGGCCAGGGCAGACAGCGCGAGCCATACGGCGGACCAGGCAAGTGTGGCGGCACTCATCCCCGGCCCTCGTATGCCTTAGATCGCGCCATGGTCTCCCGCTTCCCGAATAGCCTCGGCAGCGGTAATGCCGTTGCGGCGTTACCGTGCCGGGCAAGCTGAGCCAACGGACTGTGCCCCCGCCGTTGGGTTAAACAGCCACTCGTTACCACAGCCGGCGTGGCGGCAGCGTCGCGGCCCGCCGGGGTCGTTACTCGATGAGCAACCATGGCCGACTCTACGTCCACCAGGTCACGCTTCGATTGAGGAAAGACGTAGGTGCGACGACAAACTCCTGAGAGGCCGCTCAGTATTCGCCGCTGAGGTACTTAACGGTAAGTTGGCGACCGGTAAGTTCCCAGTTCCGCCGGTTACGGTACAGCGCCTCAGTATGAGCTCACGTACGCTCGCCGCGTCCGCCTGGCCCTTCGTCGCCTTCATGACGACACCTACCAGCGCGCCGGCCGCCGCGACCTTGCCGTCGGCGATCTTCGCGGCGATGTCAGGATTCGCGGCGATGGCCTCGTCAACGGCAGCGGAGAGCACGCCAGCGTCGGTCACGACCGCGAGCCCCCGAGCCGCGACGACCTCGTCGGGCGATCCCTCGCCAGCGAGCACCCCGTCAACCACCTGCCTGGCCAGCTTGTTGTTGAGCTGGCCCGAGCCGACCAGCGCGATCACGGCCGCGACCTGCTCTGGCGTGATCGCCAGCTCAGCCAGCTCGACGCCCGCGTCGTTGGCACGCCTGGACAGTTCCTCAAGCCACCAGTTCCTTGCCTGATCGGGGGCCGCTCCGGCGTCGACCGTCAGGGCGACGAGCTCGAGCGCGTCCGCATTGCGGAGCGCGGTCAGGTCGGACTCCGACAGACCCCATTCCGCTCGCAGCCGCACCCGCCGAGCGGCAGGAAGCTCGGGCAGCGCGGACCTGATTTCCGCTACCCACTCACGTGAAGGAGCTATGGGTACGAGGTCAGGCTCGGGAAAGTACCTGTAGTCCTGCGCCTCTTCTTTGCTGCGACCTGAGGTTGTCCTTCCCGTGTCCTCGTGGAAGTGCCTGGTCTCCTGGACAACCCGGCCGCCTTGATCAAGGACCGCGGCCTGGCGCTCGATCTCTGAACGCACGGCACGCTCGACCGACCTGAGCGAGTTGACGTTCTTGGTTTCCGTGCGAGTTCCCCACTCAGCGCTGTCAGCCGGCGCGATCGACGTGTTGACGTCACAGCGCAGCGAGCCCTCCTCCATCCGGACGTCAGACACGCTCAGCGAGCGCAACAGGTCGCGCAGTTCGTAGACGTACGCCTTGGCGACGGCCGGCGCGAGCGCACCGGTACCGGCGACCGGTTTGGTCACGATCTCGACCAGCGGGATGCCTGCCCGGTTGTAGTCGACGAGCGAGTAGTCGGCACCGTGGATCCGGCCGGTGGTGCCGACGTGCAGCGACTTGCCCGTGTCCTCTTCGAGGTGAACCCGCTCGATGCCGATCGTGAATTCCTGTCCCTCGACGTCGATTGTCAGGTAGCCGTCCGAGCAGAGCGGCTCGTCGTACTGCGAGATCTGGAAGTTCTTCGGCATATCAGGATAGAAGTAGTTCTTGCGCGCGAACCGGCACCAGGTGGCGATCGAGCAGTTAAGCGCCAGCCCGATCTTGATCGTGTACTCGATCGCGGTCTTGTTGATCACCGGCAGCGAGCCTGGCAAGCCCAGGCAGACCGGGCAGGTCGCCGAGTTCGGCGGGGCGCCGAACGTGACCGGGCTGCCGCAGAACATCTTGGTGGTGGTGCCGAGCTCGACGTGGGTCTCGAGCCCGATCACCGGCTCGTACCTGGTCACCGCCAGGTCGTAGGGCACCGTCATCGTCATCGTCCGGCCTCCGCTGTGTCGTCAATGCCCGCCAGGCCACGCGCGTCGGCCAGGAACGGGTGCCCGCGCCTGGTGTCAAGCGCGGCCTCCACGGCGGCGCCGACGCGGTAAAGCCGGTCGTCGGCGAGCACGGGCGCCATGATCTGGAATCCGACGGGCAGCCCGTCCTCAGGCGCGAGCCCGCATGGTACCGACATCGCCGCGTTCCCTGCCAGGTCGCTCGGGATCGTGCAGAGATCGGCGAGGTACATCGCCATCGGATCGTCGGCACGCTCGCCGATCGGGAACGCGGTCGTCGGCGTTGTCGGCGATACCAGGACGTCGACCTGCTCGAACGCGGCGTCGAAATCCCTGATGATGAGAGTACGAACCTGCTGTGCCTTGCCGTAGTAGGCGTCGTAGTAGCCGCTGGACAAGGCGTAGGTGCCGAGCATGATCCGGCGCTTGACCTCGGCGCCGAAGCCGACCGCGCGGGTGAGGCTCATCACTTCTTCAGCGCTGGCCTCGCCGTAGTCGCCGATCCGCAGCCCGTAACGCATGGCGTCGAATCTGGCCAGGTTGCTCGAGCACTCGCTCGGCGCGATCAGGTAGTAAGCGGGCAGCGCGTAGCTGAAATGCGGGCAGGAGACCTCGGCGACCTTGGCGCCGAGGCTCTCAAGCAGTTCCACGGTCTCGTTGAACCTGGTAAGCACGCCGGGGGCGTAGCCCTCGCCGCTCAGCTCGGCAACGACGCCGACTCTCAGCCCCGCGACGTCGGCGTTGCGTGCGGCGGCGACCACAGGCGGGATCGGGGCGTTGAGCGAGGTCGAATCGTTCGGGTCGTGGCCGGAGATCGCCTCGTGCAGCAGTGCCGCGTCGAACACGGTACGGGTCAGCGGGCCAGGCGTGTCCAGTGAGGAAGCGAACGCGACCAGGCCGAACCGTGAGGACCCGCCGTAGGTCGGCTTGACGCCGACGAGGCCGCAGACCGCACCCGGCTGCCTGATCGAGCCTCCCGTGTCTGTACCGATCCCGAGCGGCGCCTGGTAAGCGGCTACGGCGGCGGCCGAGCCGCCTGACGACCCGCCGGGCACCCGGCTAAGGTCCCACGGGTTGTGCGAGGGACCGAAGGCCGAGTTCTCCGTCGATGAGCCCATCGCGAACTCGTCCATGTTGGTCTTGCCCAAGATCACGACCCCGGCATCGCGCAGCCGGGTCGTCACGGTGGCGTCATAGGGCGGCTGCCAGCCGGCCAGGATCTTGGAGCCGCACGTCGTGGGCATGTCGGCGGTCGTCATGACGTCCTTGAGCGCCAGCGGCACCCCGGCCAGCGGCCCGAGCGGCTCACCCGCCCTGCGCTTGTCATCCACGGCCCGCGCGGCGGCCAGTGCCTGCTCGGAACCGACGTGCAGGAACGCACGGACCTTGACGTCGGTCAGCTCGATGCGGTCCAGATGCGCCTTCGTCAGCTCAACGGCAGATACCTCGCCGCTGGCGACGGCCGCGGCCATCTGCGCGGCGGTCATCGTGATCAGGTCTGTTCCCGCGGCCACAGCTCACTCCTCCGTCAGGATCCTGGGCACGCGGAACCGCCCAGCCTCTGCGGCAGGCGCCTGGCTGAGGACAAGTTCGGCGTCAAGCGGGGGCGCTACCACGTCGTCGCGGTACACGTTCTCGAGATCCGCGGCGTGCGTAGTCGGCGGAATCCCGGCCGCCGCGACCTCCTGAACCCTGGCCACGGCACCAATGATCACGTCAAGCTGGCCGGCGAAATGATCAAGCTCATCCTCCGTGAGTGCCAGCCTTGACAACTTAGCGAGGTGAGCCACCTCGTCGCGGGTAATGGACACCCAGCAATCCTAGTAGCACAGCGCCAGCAGTTTTCGTCCCTCGCACGTGCCGGCCCCCGTAGTAAATCCGAAAAGTGAACCCGTACAGGGTCGGCCGCCGGCAGGCGACCGTGTACGGGTTGCCTGCCAATCGGTGTACCAATATGCCGCGTTTAGGATGTTACGCGAACAGGAAATCCGTACAGGCTCGCGGCTCGGCGAGCCGCCCTGTACGGGTTCACTTTCTGGACGTACCCCGCCCGACGGGCTAGCCCGACCACGGATAGGCGATTTGCCCGGTTCAGGGGAGGTTGGCCTCGCGCTAGCTGGCTACGGCGGGGCGGGGAGTCGCGGCGGGGCGGACCGCGGGGGCGGCGGCGGCCAGGGTTGGCTCTGTTGCCGCGGCCAACTGGCCGACCTGGGGTTCGGCGAGGGCGGCGGGTGCGTGGTCAATTGCCTGCGCCGGGGAGACCTGCCGATGGTAGTTCTCGGCCAGCCACTCCGAGGCGAGGCGGGCGTTGAACGGGCGGGCGAAGTGCCAGCCCTGAGCGGCGTCGCAGCCGAGCGCGCGAAGCGCGGCCGCGGCGGTACCCGACTCGACACCCTCGCCGACGGTGCTGATGCCCAGTGACTGGGCAAGCGTGACCAGCGACTTGACGGTGACCTTGTGGTCAACGGAGTCGGGGAGACCCCTGATCAGCGCCGGGTCGAGCTTGACCTCGGTGATGCCGAGCTTGGTGAGCTGCACGAGCGAGGAGTAACCGTTGCCGAAGTCATCGAGGCTTACCCCCACGCCGAGGCGGGCGAGGGCGGAGATGTTCGCGGCGGCCTGTACCGCCTTGCCTGCGAGGAGTTCCTCGTTGATGTCAAGCCTGAGCGCCTGCGGCGGCAGGCCGTGCCTGCGCAGCGCGTGCCTGACCAGGTCGACGAGCCGGTCACCGAGCAGGTCACGTGCAGGCAGGTTGACGCAGACCTGGACCTTGAGGCCGTCGGCCCACCAGCGGGACGCCTGAGCGAGTGCCTTGTCGATGACCTGCTCGGTCAGCTCGCTCATCAGGTGCGACTGCTCGGCCAATGCGACGAAATCGGCGGCGGCCAGCACGCCCCTGCGCGGATGCGGCCAGCGGGCGAGCGCCTCCATGCCGGTGACCTCGCCGTCGGAGAGGCGGAGCTTGGGCTGGAAGTACAGCTCGATCTCACGGCGCTGTATCGTCCCTCGCAAGTCCCCTAGCAGCGCGAGGCGGTCGGCGGAGTTCCTGTCGTAATCGGGCTTGTAGCGCTCCGTGCCGTTGCCGCGCTCCTTGGCGACGTACATCGCGACATCCGCGCGCTGCATGAGTTGTTCGAAGCTGCGTGCGTCGTCGGGGTAAACCGCGATGCCGACGCTGGCCTGGATCTCGAAAGTAATGGCCTCAAGTCGCACGGGCTCGGCCAGCGCGGCCCTGAGCCTGGACGCCACCTCCCTGGCGACGCCTGGCTCCTTGACCGAGGGAAGCAGGACAGCGAACTCATCGCCGCCAAGCCGGGCGACGACGTCACCTGGACGGACGCTGTGCGAGAGCCGGTGCGCGACGTGCTGGAGCAGCCGGTCACCGACCGCGTGGCCCAGCGTGTCGTTCACTTGCTTCAGGCCGGTGGCACGGTCAAGGTCGATCAGCAGGAAGCCCGCCTTCGTGCTGGTCGCCGAGGCGTGGGCAAGGACTTCCTTGCCGCTCCTGGCCAGCAGCTTGCGGTTCACCAGGCCGGTGAGCTCGTCATGGTTAGCCTGATGCTCGCGCTGCACGGACATCGCCGCGCTGAGGTATATGGTCGCGAGCGGGAACGCAAACAACGCTACGACCAGCGCCGATCCCGTCTCCATGGCCACGGTGATCAGCGGCGCGGTCGCGAAGAGCACGGCTGACGCGCCGGCCTGATAACGCGCGTTGGCCCGGAGCACGGACTTGAGCGGCGCGCGGGTCCGCAGTGACACAGCGGCACCGACCAGCACGAAGTTGACCAGGAAGTAGGCCGCAGCCGCGACGACGAGAGCGAGGAGGTGCGGGCTGTCAGGCTTCCACGGATGACCAGGCATCGGGTTAAGCCCGAGCGCGAACAGCGCTCCGCCCGCCGCCGCGAGACTGAGGGTGAGCTGGGCGAAGTTGAAGAAGACGCGCTGCGGAGTATGGCGCTGGGCAATGCCGCCGATAACGACCGCGAGCGCCCGCAGGAGAACGGCGATAGGAAAGCCCCAGAAGAGCATCACGCCGATCGTGACCGACCGGGAAGCGGCAGCCGAGTCGCCCTTGGGCCTGCCAGGCGTGGCGATCCGCCAGATCTCGCCGGACAAGATCATTCCGGCCACTACCCAGAACATTGCGTGCGGCAGTTGCTCGCGGA
>DATJLT010000075.1:0-4609 GCA_035509195.1 Streptosporangiaceae bacterium
CTTCTGGAGTCGGCTCCCTGCCCAGATCCTGCAGCATCTGGCGCTGGACCCTGGCCAGCTTGTTGATCACTTCGACCATGTGCACCGGGATCCGGATCGTGCGCGCCTGGTCAGCCATGGCACGGGTGATCGCCTGCCTGATCCACCAGGTCGCGTACGTCGAGAACTTGTAGCCCTTGGTGTAGTCGAACTTCTCGACCGCCCTGATCAGGCCCAGGTTCCCTTCCTGTATCAGGTCAAGGAACAGCATTCCCCTGCCGGTATACCGCTTCGCCAGCGAGACGACCAGCCGCAGGTTGGCCTCGAGCAGGTGGTTCTTGGCCCGGCGGCCGTCCTCGGCGATCCAGTCGAGGTCGTCGCGGACGTCAGGCGGCAGTGCACGGCCGCCGTCGGCGAGCTTCTCCTCGGCGAACAGGCCGGCCTCGATGCGCTTCGCGAGCTCGACCTCCTGCTCGGCATTCAGCAGAGGTACCTTGCCGATTTGCTTGAGATAGTCCTTGACCGGGTCGGAAGTGGCCCCGGCGACGGCCACCTGCGCGGCAGGCAGGTCCTCATCATCGTCGCCGTAAACGAACGCCTCATCTTCCGACTCTTCCGCGGCCGTCACGGTCACGGCCACGGCTACTACCCCCGCGACGGCTGTCTCGCCGTCTGCGGTCTCCTCGGTGTCCTCGTCCGCCGTGTCATCGTCAACGTCGTCACTGGCTGCATCGGCGAGGTCAAGGCTCTCTGCCGGGTCCTCATCGTCGTCGAGGCCAGACAAGTCATCAAGGTCAACTTCGAGATCGGCCACGTCGGTCAGATCGGGATCACCGTCGAGCTCTCCCACGTCGCCGAGGTCGGCCTCATCGGTGCTATCGAGATCCGTACCGTTCAGATCGGTCATCCCGCCGAGTTCTGAGCCGGCGTGCAGATCGGTCGCTTCCGCCAGGTTCACGTCACCTTCCAGGTCATGCAGGCCGACGAGCGAGCTCTCGCCATCCGCGCCAGATCCCTTGCCATGACTGCCGTTGGCCACGGCACGGTCGGCGCCTCGATCGGCGCGGGTGCTGGTGCGTGACCGGCGAGCTCCGGACGCTGGACTGGCCGGCGCCGGAATGGCTTGATCCACTACTGTATCCGCTCCGGCCGGTGAGATCGTCCCGCCGGCGCGGTCCTTCTTGCCCGCGCGCTTCGCCGGGCCACGCTGGCCGCCGCCAGAGCCCGTGCGCCCAGCGCCCGCTTGCCCGTCCCGCGTGCCAGCGGGTTCGGGGCGAGGCGGCTCCGCCCGGGGCGGCTCGGCATGAGTTGGCTCGGCATGAGTTGGCTCGGCATGAGTAGGCTCGGCGCGGGATTGCTGCGGAACGCGAGCGCCTCGGTCGGCCGACGTCGGCTGTCTCCGCGCCGCGGAGCTTGCAGTGCCTGCCACCGCGGTCACCCCTTCCTTCGCTGGCCGATTATCCGCCATGCCTCAGCGTGCCCGGCTGCCGCGCCGACAAGCAGCGCAAGCCCAGACGGCTAGCAGGCGACACCGACACCCTCCTGCGATCATCCGCCAGCGAGTAGCCGCTGCCTTCAGATCCGTGCTAGTCAGGCCCGTGCCTGTCAGGCAACCACTCGCCAGACCCCTGCTACCGGCGAAACCCCCGTTCCGCCGAAGCTGCCAGCCGACACGGCCTTCCCCCACCTTAGGCGGAGTTGGAAGGTAGGTCGTACCACTCCAACCCCCGCTCCCCCGATCCGATCGACCACGGATCGCGTACGCGGGGAAAGCGTACCCACAACTCGCCGGGCCTGACCGCGCCAGACACCGCCCAGCATCGTCCTCAGCCGCGATCGCGCCCACGCCTTCCCCCGACCGGATTCCTGCCTGAATCCTTGCCAGAACCTCTACCCGCCATCCCGGTCACCGCACCAGATACAGCGCCCTCACCAGATCCAGCACCAGCACCAGATCTAGCACCAGCACCTGGCATCTGCAGCGCGAGCACCGTAACGTCATCGTCTTGCTCGTAACCCGCGAGCATCCGCTCCACGAGGTAATCGATCAGCCTGCCAGGATCAGCGGCCACGGCATCCGGCGCCTCCGCCGCTACCTTGACAAGCTCGTCAAGCCCGGCATCAAGGCCGCGCCTGCGGTTTTCCACCAGGCCGTCAGAATAAAGGACAGCCGTGCAGCCAACGGGCAGCCGGAACGGGTACTGCTGCCGCGGGCTCGCCCAGCCGAGCGGCGTCCCCGCCTCCGTCTGCTCAAGCCTGGGCGTCATGCCAGGCCCGAGCAGCAGCGGCGGCAGGTGACCCGCGTTGCCCGCGACTCCCTCCCCAGACTCTGGCTCAACGATGAGGTAGCACACGGTCGTGACCTGCTCGTCAAGCTCGGTAGCCATGAACAGCCTGTCAAGCCCGGCCAGCACCGCGGCCGGCCGCGGGTCGGTCAGTGCGAGCGCACGCAGGGCATTCCTGACCCGGCCCATCCCGGCCGCCGCGGTCAGGCCCTTTCCCATCACGTCGCCGACCGCGACCGCCAGCTTCCCGTCAGGCAACCGGAAGGCGTCGTACCAGTCACCGCCCACTTCTATAGAAAGTGGCTTGTAGAACGCACGCAGTGCGATTCCAGGCACCTCAGGCAGGTTGTCAGGAAGCAGGCTGCGCTGAAGGGTCTCAGCCGTGGTGTGCTCGCGCTCGTAAAGCATGGCCCGCTCGAGCGCGAGCGCGCACTGGCCGGCCAGCGCTTCTAGGAACACCCGTTCCTCGTCGGTTACCTGCCGGATGCCGGTGAACGAGAACTGCAGCGCGCCCATCGGAGTTCCTGACGTGGTCAGCGGCAGCCCCACCCAGGCCCGCTCGTCGCTGTGCCTCAGGAAGAAGTCGGCGTCGGCCTCGCCTTCGAAATGCCGCCGCAGGCTCTCCGGGCTGTCGAGCACCAGCGATCTTCGCTGTGCTACCGCAGAGGTCATCACGCTCGGCATGTCGAGCGGAATGTCGCCGCTCAGTTCGCTGGGCCGTTCTCCTGCTTCGTGCGCGCTTATGATGCGGAGCCTGAGCTTGTCCTTGTCCACGAGCGCGACCGCCGACCGGTCAGCGCCGATCGCCGACCGGCCCACCTCGGTGATCACGGTGACGACTTCCTGCACGGACAAGGCCTCAGCAAGCAGCGACGTCGCCTGCTGCAGCCGCGAAGTACGGAGCGCGGCCGCGGAGAGTTGCTCGGTCAGCCTGCCGCGCATCTCATCGGCCTCGCGCTGGCTCGTGACGTCGGTGCTGGCGCCCATCCATTCCACGATCGCGCCGTCGCGCTCGATCGGCACGGCGCGGACGTCGTAGTGCCGGTAAGAACCGGTCTTCGTTCGGACGCGATAGCCGCCGTCGAACACCGTTCCCGTCTTCACGCAGCTCAGCCAGTCGCGCTCGACCCGCTCCTGGTCATCAGCATGAATCGAGGACAGCCACCCGCCCGCGAGATACTCATCGACCGACTGCCCGGTAATCCACCGCCATTCAGGAGAGTCCTCGCTGACCTGGCCCGCCGGGTCGGTGACCCAGACCACCTGATTCCCTGCCTGCACGAGGGAGCGGTAACGCTCGTTCGTGCGGCGCACTGCCTCGGCGGCGGTCAGGTCGCCAGTGACGTCCATCGCGATCACGGTGACGCCGGTCAGTGCACCAGCGGCGTCGTGCGCGGGAAACACGGAAAGCGCCAGCCGCCGGTTCCCCGCCTCGGCTGCATCGCCCTGATCGCCAGAGCCGTTCCCGCTGGAGGTGATCGGGTCAGGATCCCCGGCAGGGCGGGGCACGGAGAACGGGTCATGACCGGGCAGGCAGAAACTGGCCGCCCGGTTAAGTGCGGGCTCTCCTGTCGCCAGCACGTGTCGCACCGCCGATTCCGCGATGGCGGCCACGGCGGCCGGCCAGACCTGCCCGATCGCGTGACCGGTCTGCTCGGTCAGCGTGCCGCCTGTCATCTCGGCAAGCGAACTGCTGATCCGGCGCAACCGCAGTTCAGGGTCTATGAACGCGAACCCGACGGGTGCCTGCGCGAGCAGCGCTTCAAGCATTGCCGGGTCGCAAGCCTCTGGGCCTTTCCGCGGGCGTCCGGCCTGCGGAACGGAGGTCGAAGCGCTCAAGGAAAGCACCTCGCGTCCATCCTGGCAGTCACGGGACGATCCCCTCCCAGCGAAAGCACCACGACGTCGAACAGCGGCGCCTCGTCACCAACCTACCGGGCAGCCCCCCAAAGCGAGCCCGAGCGCTGACTTCCCTTCTGGTACGCCAGCTAGCCATCGTCAGCCACCCAGACTAGCCCTAATAACATTTTAGCCAGGTCAGGCGCCAGTTAGGGGCCGTTACCCAGCATCTGGTAACAGGTCAGTAGCTCACGCCTGTTTCGGCGAGCCGTTCACGAAGGCCATCCCCCGCAAGATTAAACGCGACCACGACAAGCACAATAGCGATCCCCGCCGGGTAGATCTCCCACCAGTACCCTGAGTAGATCGATTGCACTCCCGCCGCGATCATGTCGCCCCAGTCGGCCGCGGGCGGCTGCACGCCAAGTCCAAGATAACTGAGCGTAGCAAGAACGACGATCGCGTCCGCGATCTGAAACGACACATTCACCGCGATCAGCCCGAAA
>DATJLT010000076.1:0-5121 GCA_035509195.1 Streptosporangiaceae bacterium
GCGGAAGAACACATCGGAAAGCAGCGTCGGGTCATTGCGATGCCCGTCCCTGACCGGCTCGCCGTGATACCCGACCTGGAAAAGCACCGGAGAGTTCACCGGGCCCGCGTCGAAGATCAGCCCGGACACCTTCACCCCGGCGACGTTCCCTATCTGCATGGCGGCCTTGCCGCTGGTCGGAATCAGCGTCGCGAAGCCGAGCCCGAGTACCACGGTGTGGGCCCTGGTGACCTCGATCGGCGACGGCAGCTCATAGACGCCTGGAGTCAGGATCAGGTTCTTGCTTTTCAGTTCCGCGTTGATCGTTGCCACGGGCGTGCTCGGGGTCGCGATGGAAAATTGGCCGATCCGAATGGACCTTCCGGCCTCAGGCCCGTTCTTCCAGGCGGGTCCGACCGAGTTTCGCCTGGTCGCAGGCACGAACACCCGGTACCTGCCGCTCGCGGCCGTATACAGGAACGGCTGTTCCTCTGTGACTGGGCTGCTCGCCACCGTGGTGTAGGGGCCGGCGCCGCCAGTGACGCCGAACGCCTGCGCCGGCGCGCCGTTGTCGCCGGCGAAGACCTGGTTCCATACCCCGTTCGACCAGCCGTCCAGGTCGCTGTTGCGCACGATGAACTGCTGCTGGGAACCGTTGACTATCGACCCGCCGGTGAACTCGGAATCGGCAACGAAACCGCCGCTCGCGTAGTCGGGCGAGCCATTGCAGTAGTCCATGAACGACACGCCGCCGTTGATGTCCACCCGGCGCAGCGGAGCGGCTTGTGAGACCGCCCAGAACTCGGTGTTCGCCTGGCATCCTGAGCCGCCGGCGACGTTGATGGTCAGGTTGGACAGCGATCGCCAGAAATTGTCGAGCGCGATGCAGTTGTTCGCGGCGAAGCACTGGTTGTAAACATCGACCGAGCCGTTGATCACGACGTCGCCAGGGGTCGCGCCGAGCCCGGCGACCTGCTCGTAGTAGCCGACCTGGAAGATCAGCGGGTCGCCTGCCGTCCCGTAAGTGCCTGGCTCGAACAGCAACGCGTAGCGCTGCGTCCCGAACTGGTTGGGTACCTGCTGGTTTGCGATCGAGTTGACCGTTGACTGAATCTCGCTCTGCGGCATGGACGGCGTAAAGACGTAGACATTTGCCCCCAAGTTCGGCTCGCCGCGGACTGCGCGCGCGGGGGCCGGAGCCCGCAGGTGACGAGCAGCGGCACTAGCGCTCGCGCCGTCAGCGGCCGGCATGGCCGCGGCGGCGCCGTAGGACGCCACCGCGACGGCGGCGGCCAGGCTTGCGCAGCGAAGGAGCGTTCTTGGACTGAAGAGCCTTAACACGCTGGACCTCCCGGGGCCGGGTCTGACTTATTTCACGGCGTGAACTATCGTAAGACCTTATGGTGGCCTCATCCAATGCCACGACCGTGCGTGACCTACGTCGCAGCAACCGGTCACGCGCTCTTTGGCAGGTCTTCCTTTACGGGCCGCTGACCAGGCAGGAAATCGGCGTGCAGGCCGGTCTCAGCCCGGCCACGGTGAGCAAC
Source organism: Streptosporangiaceae bacterium (assembly GCA_035509195.1). Lineage (GTDB taxonomy): Bacteria > Actinomycetota > Actinomycetes > Streptosporangiales > Streptosporangiaceae > Chersky-822. The sequence goes on from DATJLT010000076.1 coordinate 1,527, forward strand.
CTGATGGCCGACCTCGTCGCCGAGGGAGTCATCGTCGAGGTCGGGCTCGAGGACTCAAACGGCGGCCGCCCGCGCAGTCTTTTGCAGGTCAACCCCGAACACGGCCACGTGATCGGGGTTGACGTCGGGGAAACGGCGTTCCTCGTGGAACTTTTCGACCTCGGTCTCGGGGTCCTGGCCAGGCACCTGTCAGCGGCTGACACGGCGGTACTCGATCCCCACGACGCGGTCAGCCATGTCGCCGCCGGCGTCAGGTCGGTCATAACCCTGGCCGGCGTGGACGCGCGGTCGGTGCTCGGCGTCGGGGTAGCCGTGCCCGGCCTGGTTGAGCACCGGCAGGAGGCGATCGTCCACGGCCAGAGCGTGGGCTGGGAAGCGGTGCCTGTCGAGAGCATGCTGCGGGGGATGGTCGACCTGCCTGTCCTGGTCGACAACGGGGCCAAGACCCTCGGCCAGGCGGAGAAGTGGTTCGGCGCCGCCCGCGGCACAGACAACGCGATCATCCTCTTGCTCGGCACCGGCCTCGGCACCTGCGTTATCAGCAACGGCGAGGTCTACCGCGGCGCCACGAGCAGCGCGGGGGAGTGGGGTCACACGACCGTGGTCGTCGGCGGGCGCCGCTGCCGCTGCGGTGCCGATGGCTGCCTTGAGGCTTACGTCGGCGCGGAGGCGATCGCGGCCAGGTATGCCGAGCTTGGCGGCACCCAGTACGAGGGCGGTCCGGCGGGCCTGGAAGAGTTCGTCGGCTCGATCATCGGGGCCGGTGCTCTTGACGAGGCCGCTGACGAGCCTGCCGCGCTGGTGATGGACGAGGTCGTGACCTACCTCGGGGCCGGCCTGGCCAACCTGGTCAACCTGTTCAATCCCGAGCGGGTCGTGGTCGGCGGCTGGCTCGGCCGGGCGCTCAGCGACCCCTTCCTGCCGAGGATCACCGAGGCGGCCGGCCGCAACGCGCTGCGGTTGCCGTTCAGCGGGGTCGAGATCGTCAAGGCCGAACTTGGCCAGGACGCGGTCGCGCTTGGCGGTGCCACGCTGCCGATCGCCAGGCTGCTGAACGCCGGCGCCATGGCCGGCCCGGCGGCTGCCCCGATCAGGACAGGGCGGCGTCCGGTGTTTACCGCCAGCTAACTACCGCGCAAAGCCAACTACCGGATTAGGAGTGACTCGTTGCTGACCTGGCCGCAGGGGTTCGTTTTCGGCGCATCGACGTCCGCGTACCAGATTGAGGGTGCCGTGAGCGAGGATGGCCGGACGCCGTCGATCTGGGATACCTTCTGCCGCGCGCCTGGCAAGGTAACCCATGGCGACACCGGCGACATCGCCTGCGATCACTATCACCTGATGGAGGCCGACCTCGACCTGGCGGCCGGCCTCGGCCTTGACTGCTACCGGTTCTCGATCGCCTGGCCGCGGATCATGCCCGATGGCGGCAGCCAGGTCAGCAAGCGCGGCCTCGACTTCTACCGCCGGCTGCTCGACGGCCTTGACGCCAGGGGCGTCACCCCGATGGCGACATTGTTTCACTGGGACTTGCCGCAGCCGCTGCAGGATGCGGGTGGCTGGGTCAGCAGGGAAACCGTCGCCAGGTTCACCGAGTACGCAGCGGCCGTGCTCGAGGCACTGGGAGACGTGGTCCCTTTCTGGGTTCCTGTCAACGAGCCGTTCTGCGCGGGGATGATCGGTCACCTGCAAGGCAGGCACGCTCCTGGTCTCGTTGACCTGCACTCGGCGCTCGCCGCTTCGCATCACCTGATGCTTGCCCACGGCGAGGCCGTCCGCCTGATCCGCGAACTGGCACCAGGCGCACAGGCCGGCGGATCCACGCTGCTGTCCGACATCAGCCCTGCTTCCCCGAGTGAGGCCGACCGGGCGGCCGCCGCCAGGCTCGACGGGCACGAGAACCGCTGGTTCCTCGATCCGATGTTCCGCGCCAGCTATCCGGCCGACCTGCTCGACTGGTATGCCCGCCAGGTGCCCGTCGACTTCATCCGCGACGGCGACCTTGACCTGATCGCCTCGCCGACGGACTTCAGCGGCATCAACTTCTATGAGACCAAGGCCGTCGCCTTCGACGCGGCGGAGCCCTACCATCAGGCGATTGTCCGGCCGGCCGCGCAGTTCACCGTGGCCCTGACGGCCAACGGCATCGACGCCCGCCCGGCTGGCCTCGGCCGGGTCCTGCGCCGCCTGCGTGATGAGTACCCAGCCATTCCGCTCTACATCACCGAGAACGGCGCGCCATTCTACGACTACGCCGACCCGGAAGGCCGGGTCAGCGACCCAGAGCGGGTCGCCTACCTGGCCGCTCACCTCGGTGCCGTCAGCGAGGCCATCGCCGACGGCGTTGACGTGCGCGGCTACTTCGCCTGGTCGCTGCTCGACAACTTCGAGTGGGCCGACGGCTACAGCCGCCGCTTCGGGCTGTACTACGTGGACTTCCCCACCCAGCGCCGTATCCCGAAAACCAGCGCCCACTGGTACCGGGACTTCATCGCGGCCGCACGCGACTAGCCCGCCGCGGCTGTGGTCCGGGGCCGGGCAAGCTCGCCCGCCCGGTGCCGGCCCGCTGCCCGGTGCCGGCCGCCCGCCCGCTGCCCGGTGCCGGCCGGCTGCCCGGTGCCGTCCGGCAGGCGGGTTTGGCTGGCTCGCCGTGCTCGCGACCGCCGCCGCCCGCCGCCATGGCGTGTTTTGCCCGGTTTGGCTGGTGAGCCGGAGTCGGTGCGCCGCTCTCCGGCGCGATCGGGCTGGATGATTTGCGCGTTTTGCGTGGGTCCGAAAAGTGAACCCGTACACGGTCAGCGCTGACCTGCGACCCAGTACGGGTTTCCTATTGATCGGGCGGGCGTTATGGGGTTTTTGTTATATTCCGCGAAGCGGAAACTCGTACAGGGTCGCGAGCCGCTCGCGACCCTGTACGGGTTCACTTTCTGGACGCACTCCCGTGCGCGGCCGGTATCAGGCACTTGACTTCCATAACTTCACGAGTTAGTTCAAGAGTTAGAAGAAGTCTCCTGCCCTCACCAAGGGCAGTTCGCGAAGGGCTGTGGTGCCCACATGTTCCGACCTACCCGGTTAACCGCCGGCGTTTTCTGCGTGCTCGTCACCTTGACCGCGCTGGCCACGGCACAGTTCGCGGCCCTGGCGCCCTCCGCTTCGGCAGCGGAGACCCAGCTCGGCGAGACCGGCTGGGTGGCCAGCTCCAATACCAGCTCTTCGGCGGCCGACGCCCCGGCGAACGCCATTGACGGCAACTTGAGCACCAGGTTCAGCAGCGACGCCGATCAGGCGTCCGGCATGTATTTCCAGGTGAACCTGGGCTCGTCCCAGACCTTTAACCAGATCGAGATGAATTCGCCGAACTCGGCGGGCGACTATGCCCGCGGCTACAACGTCGAGGTCTCGAGCGACGGCAGCACGTTTACCTCGGTGGCTACTGGCACGGGCTCGGGAACCCCGGAGGTCGTGACCTTCACCGCCCAGACCGCGCAGTACATCCGGGTGGTGCTGACGGCGGCGTCGACGACGAACTGGTGGTCCATTGACGAGTTCACGGTCTACAACGGGACACCGGAAACCCAGCTCGGCGAGACCGGCT
>DATJLT010000077.1:0-11187 GCA_035509195.1 Streptosporangiaceae bacterium
CATCGAGGGTCGGCGACGCGGTAAGCGGCGGCAGCCAGACCTGATGGGCAGCGGGTCCCTTGCCAGCGAGCCGGCCGACCATCGCCTCGAGCAGGGTCTGGCCCTGCGGCTCCGCGCCTTCGGGATGCGCATCCTGCGGCTGCGCATCCTGCGGCTGCGCGTCTTGGGGTCCGGCCGGCTCCGCTGGTTCCTGAGTCACGGCCTCGCGCGGCATCAGGTAGCCCGCGGTGTACGGCACCACTAGCTGCCTGACCGCTTCCTGGCGCTGGCGTCTCGTCGCGGCCGGGCGGTAGGCACCAGATACATAGGCGGCCTTGAACCTGATCAGCGTGGACACGTCGGTGCGCAGGTATCCCGACCCTGGCCTGGGCGGCAGCTCATAGGCGTCGGGAACGCCGATGACTGCCCTCGATTCCATCGTCGAGAACGTGCGGAGTCCGATCCGGTAGGACAGGTGCGACTCGAGCTGGTGAATGCGGCCGTCGTCGAGGCGCTGCGACGCAAGGAGCAAGTGGACGGAGAGCGACCGGCCAAGCCGCCCGATCATGACGAACAGGTCGATGAACTCGCGGTGCGCGGACAGCAGCTCGCTGAACTCGTCGACGACCACGAACAGCGTCGGCAGCGGGTCGAGAGGAGCCCCCTGCGCCCTGGCCTTCTCGTACTCGAGCACCGAGGTGAAGTTGCCCGCACGGCGCAGCAGCTCCTGGCGGCGCACCAGTTCGCCCTGCAGCGACTCCTGCATCCTCGCCACGAGCTGCACTTCGTCGGCCAGGTTCGTGATGAGGGCGGAGGTATGCGGAAGCTGGTCGAGCCCGATGAAGGTGGCGCCGCCCTTGAAGTCGACGAGGACGAAGTTGAGCGTCTCAGAGGAGTGCGTGATCGCCATCGCGAGTACCAGCGTGCGCAGAAGCTCGCTTTTCCCCGAGCCGGTTGCGCCGATCAGCATCCCGTGCGGGCCCATGCCGTCCTGCGCGGACTCCTTGATGTCGAGCTCAACCGTGTGGCCGTCCTCGTCGATGCCGATCGGCACCCGGAGCCGGTCGGCGGCCGGGCGCGATGCCCACAGCGGGCGGGGATCAAAGCTCGCGAGGTCGCTGATTCCCAGCAGCTTGATCAGGTCGAAGTCGGTGGCGAGCGGCTCTGAGATCTCCGTGGTCGCGCCGAGCCTGAACGGCGAGACCACTCGCGCGCACACGCGCGCATGGGCCACGCTCAGGAAGTCGGCGCACCCGAGCGGCGTCCTTACTTCCTTGCCCGACCGGCTCGCCTGCACCATTTCGAGCGCGTCTGGAGTGATGTCAAGGCGCAGCATCCGCTTCGAGTGCCGCCAGGGGATGGTCTGGCCGATGTCGATGAGGACCGCGTTGCGGTACCCGGCTCCGGCGAACCTGGTTTCCTCGCCGGGATCGCCGCCATCGAGGATCACGACCACGTAAGGTTCGTCGCGGTTAGGCACTGCCCCTGGCTCGTGCCTCGGGCGGTCAGTGAACTCCTGGCCGAACATCGCGATGACCTCGGTGAGAGTCGGTCGCACGGTACGGAGCGCGCCGGCCGCGTCGCCTTCAGAATGATGCTGTGAATGCGGCAGCCACTTGATCCACTCCCAGTCCGCCTCGGTTTCCTCGCCGCAGCACGCCGCGATCTTGACATCGTCAGGAGAGTGGAACGTGAAGAGCTGCGCTATCAGGGCGCGCGCCGCTCCCCTGGCAGCGTCGGCGTCACCGTAGAGCACGATCTGCGCGAAGCCGCGCATGAACACGGCGACGGGCTGCCCCTCCACCGTGGCGTGGGCGTGAACGAACCGCCGCAGCGCCCTGGCGCACAGCGGCTCGAGATCCTCGACCGGCTTGGTCTGGATCGGATTGATCTTCACGGCGAAGAGCTGCGGTCCCGTGCCGATCCTGATCTCTCCGAAGTCACGGTGCGCCGGCCGTCGCTCCCACAGCCTGGCGCTCATGCCCGCCGACCAGAGGGCAGCAGGATCGGGGTGCAGCCAGGAGAGTGACCGCCGCTGCTCGGCGGCCTGCTGCCGCACCTTGCGCCTGGTCTGCGTCAGGTAACGCAGGTAGTCACGGCGCTCGCCCTTGGTGCGCCGCATGCGGCTGCCCGTCGTACGGCCCATCTGCCCGACCATCATCGACATGGTCGTGACCATCATCAGGCCGCCGGCTATCCAGGTCGTCGCGCCGCCCGCGCCAGGGGTCACGAACAGCAAGATCATCATGCTGGACCCGAGCGCCATCGGCAGGAACGTGAGCAGCAGCGACAGGTTTCCCGTCGGCTCCTCTGGCATGACCGGCGGCTCTTGCAGCGACAGTTCACCGACCGGCATATCTGGTGGCAGCCGGCGGGCTGGCCGCCGGAACAAGGTGGTGCTCATGCCACCTATACGGGCGGCGGGCAGGTAACCGTCAGCGAGAGGGGGGAGAAAACGCCGCTGAAGCATGCTCGCGCTCCGTCCGTATGTGGGCCGTGAACGAGAATTCAGCCGGGCCGGCTCTTAACGGCAGCGACGGCCATTTCGGCGGGGCCGGAGTCCTGGCCGACGGAGTCGGCGTGGTCATCGACGAGCCTGCCGCCGGTACCGTGCAGGCTGAGAGTGAGGCCGCCGCGCCGGCCGGGGTGATCGATGACCTGTGCCGCCTGGTTGTCTGCGGTCCGGCGAGGAGCGTCGAGCTTGCCGTTCCGGTCCACGTGCCGCTCATTGACCTGCTGCCTGCCCTGCTCGGCCATCTGGGTGAGAACCTGGCCGACACCGGCCTTGACCATGAGGGCTGGGTGCTGCAGCGGCTCGGCGACCCCCCGCTTGACGAGGAGCTGAGCATCGGTGCGCTCGGCCTGCGTGACGGTGACGTCGTGCACTTGCGCCCGCGTGCTGACCAGCTTCCGCCTGCCGACTTCGACGACCTGATCGACGGCATCGCGGTCAGCATCTCAGGCCGGCCGGATCGCTGGCGGCCCGAGATGTCCAGGCTCCTGCTCGCCGGGCTGCTCGCTGGCTCGCTCGTGACCGGCCTTGTGCTGCTTGCCGGTCACCGTTCCGTCCTTTCAGATGCGCTTGCGGCCGCGATCGCCATTGTCCTGCTGGCGTTCACGGCCGCGGCGGCACGCGCTTACGCCGACCAGCCGGCGACCGTGGTGTTCGGCGCGTCGGCGATCGCCTATGCGGCCCTTGGCGGCGCCGAACTGCCTCTGCTCAACGCTCAGGCGCTGACCTGGGCGGTGTTCCGTGCGGCCGTGCTCGCTGGCGGCGTCGCGCTGGCTGGGTCTTCCCTGGCTGCCGGAATGGTGACGGGCAGGCGCCATCCTGCCCTGGTCGGAACCACGATGGCCGGGTTGCTGACGGCGGCTGGCGGCGCCGCCGCCACCTTTGGCAGGCTCGGTGCAGTCGCGACGGCCGCGATCGTGGTGACCCTGGTCATGCCCGTCGGTTGCTGGGTACCCGTGCTTTCCTTCCGGCTTGCGAAGATGCGCCTTGACCCGACGCCGACTACCGCCGACGAGTTGCAAGCGGACCTTGACCCTGTGCCAGGCCAGCACGTACTTGAGCGCACGAGGCTAGCGGACAGCTACATGGCCGCGTTGTACGGCGGCCTGGGCGTGATCGCCGGAGTCTGCCTGGTCGTGCTCGGAGCATCGGGCAGCTTGCGGGCGGAGGCCGTCGCGGGGGACGCGATCGCTCTCATGCTGCTGCACTCGCGGGTGCTCGTGGCCGCGAGGCACCGGCTCGCCGCCGTCGTACCTGCCGCCCTTGGCGTTGCCGTGCTGCTTGCAGCCGACGGGCTTCGGGCAAATGCCGGCCACTGGCCGGCCGTGCTCGCCGTCATCATCGCGGCTTGCGCGCTGCTCTTCGCCGCCGAGCGGACGCTGCCCGGCCACCGGTTGCTTCCGCACTGGGGCCGGGCCGGTGACCTGCTGCAGACGCTGACGGCGGCCGCGCTGTTCCCGCTCACGCTGTGGCTGCTGGGTTTCTACGAGTTCGTAAGGTCGGCCCGCTGATGAAGTCAAGGAAGGACCAGGTTCAGGCCCACGCCTACGTCGTGAGCCGGCTGACGTCGGCTCTCGTGCACGGCGAGCCTGACGCGCCGCAGAGCCCGATGCGGCGTACCGCCCTCGGCTCATTTGGCGGCCTGATGCTCGGCGCGCTCGCGGTCGCCGGGTTCCTGATCTGGGGGCTCATCTCCCCGCCAAGCCAGGCCGCAGTGCTGAAGGCGGGCGAACTCGTCGTCGTCAAGCAGACGGGAAGCCGCTTCATCTACGCGGAAGGCGAACTGCATCCGGTGCTGAACTGGTCATCGGCCATGCTGCTGCTAAGCGGCAATTCCGCGATCACGTCGGTCACGGCGGCCTCGCTGACTGGCGTACCGCAGGGACAGCCGCTCGGCATCGCGGGCGCGCCAGACGCGCTCCCGGCCGCGACGGCAGTCAACACCGGGTCCTGGCTCGTGTGCGCGCAGTCGAGCGGCGGGCAGCCTGTCGTGTCGCTGGCTGTCGGCGTCAGGGAAGCGGTTTCGCCCGTGCCGGCGGGTGCCGCCGTCATCGTTTCTGCCACGAACGGCAGCCGGTACCTGCTGTACGGCGGCCAGCGGCTGCGGCTTGACGAACCGTGGATAGCTTCGGCGCTCGGCCTCGGCCAGGCGCCGGTTGCCAAGGTCAGCGCCGCGTGGCTGAACGCGGTGCCCGCCGGCGCGGACTTGCGGCCGCTGCCCGTGGCCGGCCGCGGCGCGACGGGCCCGGTGCTTGGCGGACTGCGTACCCGGGTCGGCGAGGTGCTTGCGGACAGCAACGTGGGCAGCCCGAAACAGTTCTACCTGGTGGTTTCTGGCGGGGTGACACCTGTCAGCAGCACGCAGGCGGCGGTGCTGCTCACCGACCCTGCCACGATCGCGGCCTACGCGGGTGCCACGGTGGCGCCGGTTCCTGTCAGCCCGGCGGCGATCGCGACAGCCCAGGTGATCCATCAGGATCTGCCCGATGCGGCAGGTGCGCCGCCAGCGCCGCCCGCGAGTTTCACCGCGCCAGGGCCTGGGCCGAAGGTGCCGTGCATGGACTATGCCGCCGCTGGCGGTCGTGGCCCGGCTCTCGTCTACGCGCCGCCTGTCGCGGGAACGCCGCCAGGGCTTGGCCAGGCTTCGGTGACCGCGAGCCCCGAGGTCGCGAGCCTCATCGAGGTCGCGCCTGATGGCGGCGCGCTGGTCAGGCCGCAGGCTGCGCCCGGCATCGGCGGGGATGAGTTGTTCCTCGTGACCGACGCTGACCTTAAGTACCCGCTGCCGTCGGCGGCGGCCGCCACGGCACTTGGCTACCGCGCCAGCCGGGCGGCACGGTTGCCCGCCGCGCTGCTCGGCCTGCTGCCGACCGGCCCGGCGCTCGACCTCGCGCCGCTGAGGGGGTGATCGGCTACCGGACACCACGACCGATGAGTCGAACCTGAACTGCACCACAGAAAGGAATCAGCAATGACAACACCGCTGACCGCGCAGCAGGCTCAGGTCATCCTGAACTCCGCGCAAATCTTCGAAGACGGCGTCAGCGCCATGAACCAGGTCTACAACGAGGTCTTCGCCGCCGGCGATCAGCTCAAGGGCCAGGCGATGGTCTCGACGGCAGGCTCGCAGTTCGCGGTCGCCGTCACCCGCTGGACCGACGACTTCAACAACATCAAGGCGCTGCTGCAGGCCATGCATGACCAGCTCATCGCCACCACCAACCAGACGACAAGTACCAACCAGCTCAACCAGGAGATCGCCGCGGCGATGAATTACCAGCCGCCGAGCACCTGAGATATCCGGAAGCGAGGAAGGGAATTTCCATGAGCATGAGCGATGGCGATATCTACGTCGACTACGGGCGCGTCAATGACGTCGAGGACGTGCTCAGTGACTGCACGAACGCGGTCGGCCGGATCGTCGACGAGATCCAGACCGCCGTCGGGCCGATGGTGTCGACCTGGGAAGGCAGTTCGCAGGAGATGTACACCAAGGTCCAGGCCAAGTGGAACGCCGACACCACCGATATGCAGACGGTACTCGGGCAGTACGCGCCCACTCTCGATGAGATGAAGGTCAACTACGGGACGACGGACAACGACCTCGCCCTGCAGTGGTCGCAGATCTCGTAACTCGCGGTGCCGGCAGCCGCCCGGCCGTGACCGCGGCCGGGCGGCAGGCGCCTGCTTTCCACCAGGAAATCCTTACCAGGAGGACACAATGACGAACCTCAACGTCGTCTACATCAACGCGAGTTACCTGACGAACACGCTTGAGCCAGCGCTCAAGGAAATTCTCAGCGAGGTGGATGCCCAGCTCAAGGGTCTAGGGCCGTCAAGTAACCCCAACATCACCGAGTGGCTTTACCCGGTTGACGACAACCTTTCGGTCGAGGCAGGCGGCACGGCCGGGTCGAGCGGCGGCGGCAGCTTCGACATCGCCACCGACCTGAACACCTCGCTGAAGAACATGGGCGGCAGCGTCAACGACCAGCTTGTCTGGCTGCAGAAGGTGCTCAACGACATGATCAACGAGATCAACACGACCGTTGCCTCGTTCAGCGGCACCGAGAGCCTCAACGGCGAAGCCGTTCAGCAGCTACTCACCGATTTCCAGAACACGATCAGCGACGTCGACAGCCCGCCAGGCAGCAGCAGTAGCAGCAGCAGTACCAGCTAATTCTGCCAGGCCCTGAGCTTTCATCGGAGACTTACCGGACGGGAACAATGGGACGCCACAAATACAATAGCCAGACCGGTGTTTACAGGGGCGTCGACACTGACCCTGGCATAGGTGAATTCGATTCGCCCAACGGCAATATCGATGACGGCGGCGGTACCCCGGCGGCAAGCAACCCGGTCACCGTTCCCTCGGGTACCGACTACACGGACTGGGACTGGGAGCAGACTCTCGTCGGCGTGCTTGGCCTGGCCCTGCCCGACAGGCATGACGTTACCGCGCCGCGATGGACCGCCATCGACTTCAACACGCCCGGTGGCAACGATATGTACCTCATCTTCGACGCGACCTGGCGAACGGTCGACGCCATCGGCCCGCACCACGACACCTTCGTCTATCTCAACCCGAGTATCCAGACGCCCGGCGGTACCTGGGACAACTACTTCGCCCAGCCTTTGCAGGCACTCTACAGTGCCATCGGCGGAGGCTCGGGCACGCCAAACTATGGCGCGCTCGCGCTCGATCCCCGCACTTTTTACGCCGCCTCGGCCGAGGTTGCCGGTGTCGAGCAGTTCTTCAATACAGCCTCCGGCCAGTTCAATAACCTGGCGACGGCGCTGCAAGGCGAAGCCTCTCAATTCAAGGGACAAGCGGGCCAGGCGTTCTACCAGCTCATCGACAACTTGTACCAGGCCGCGAATCAGTCCTATACGCAGATGACCAACCCCGACTACGCGAACCTCATCTCGTCAGGTGGTGACCAGGCCGCCCAGTTCATCCTGACGCTGTGGAACGCGATGGCCGCTTGGACGTACGTGCTGGCCCACTCGCCACTCGGCGCCATTTATCAGTCCCTACTGAACCACGGCGTCATTATAGGTTCCGACAACAATACGTCTTTCACGCTCGCGAATCCAGGGAGCTCGGACTCTTACTTCGGTGACCTGACCACTAGCGGCGCGTGGCTGGCTGTTGAGGCCGATGCCAAGAACCTGTGGCTCAACTCGATTGCCTCCACCCTTGACCCGATGTCGGCCTCAGCGCTGCACGCTCTCGTCGACGCCTATGGCAACGTGATGAGCAACGCGCAGCCACTGCTGGCTCCGACGCTGCCCAGCATCGCGCCCGCGAACCCGAACCTGGACAATCCCGATCTCAATGCCGAAAGCCTTCTCAACCCGAATTCTTTCCTGAACTTCCTGAACAATTATAACCCGAATAACCCGAATAACCCGAATACCCCGAACGTCGAAGCCGCATACCAGCAGTACCTGGACGACCTGAACGCGTACAACCCCAATGCGGGTAACCCGAATGCTGCCGTTGATAACCCGAACGTGGATAATCCGAATCTGACGCTTGGCGATCCGAACGCGGTCGGCGTGGATAATCCGAACCTGGCGCTTGATAGCCCGAACGTGGATAACCCGAACCTTGCGGTGGACAACCCCAACGTGGCCGTGGATAACCCCAACCTGGCCGTGGATAACCCCAACCTGGCCGTGGACAACCCCAACCTGGCCGTGGACAACCCCAACGTAGGTAACCCCAACGTGGGTAACCCCAACGTGGGTAACCCTAACCTCAGCCTGGGCGGCACGACTCCTGGCAGCCTCGCCACTCCGAGCAGTCCGCTCGACACCGGCATTCCGACGACGAGCGTGGGCACGCCGACGACGAGCGTGGGCACGCCGACGACGAGCCTGGGAGCTACGGGCGCGCTTGGCACGCCGGTCACGAGCCTTGGCACGCCTGGCGCGGGAGCAGGAACGTCGGGTACATCGCGCGTGACAACTTCCGTGCCGCCTGGCCCGATCGATACGGCGCTCGGCAGCAATGCCAAGGTGCAAAGCGAACTGCGGCGTGCCCTCGCGCTGGCGCCGGCGACCGGCCCGCTGCATAACGCGCTGGAAACCGCCCTGGCCCAGAGCCAGAAGGTCAAGACCGCGCTTGACCATGCATTGAAGGGCGGAGTCACCTCGAATACGGGTGAGGTGAGCAAGGCCATCGCCGCCAACTCCGCGCTGCAGGCCGACCTGCGGAAGGCTCTGGGTCTGGTCCCGCGTAATTCCCCGCTGCACAAGGCGCTAGAGAACGCACTCGGTGACAGCCAGAAGGTGGGGCACGACCTCAACCAGGCGCTGACGCAGGCCGGATTCGCCGCCGAGCCATCGGGCGGGATCTTGTCGGATCCCGGCGGGCTGGGCGGAGGTCTGGGATCGCTTGGCGGGGGATTGGGAAGCCAAGGGCTGTCAGCCAGCCTCGGTGGCGGAGGCGGCGGTGCTGGCGCCGGACTTACCGCGCAGGCTGGTGTCCCGGCCGGAGCCGGCGCGGTCACGGGGCTAGTCGGCGGCACGTCCGGGCTGGCCGGCGGCGGGGCCACCCTCGCCGCGAGCGCCCCGGCTGCTTCCGCCGCTGGCACGACCGCGCTGCCGGCAGCGGGTACCCAGGCCACTTCGAGCGGCAGCAATGCCGTGCCGTTCTTCCCGCCGATGGCCGGACAAGGCGGCATGGCCGGTGCCGGCCAGCAGCAGGAGCGTGAACGGAGCACTTGGCTGTCGGCCGACGAGGAGATCTGGGGCACCGAACCTGACGTCGGGCCTCAGGTACTCGGCCGCGACCTGCTTGATGATGACGACGACGCCGACGGCTTCGACGACTTCGCTGAGCCTGCCGCTGCGCGGGGCCGGCGTGACCAGGCCAAGCCGGCTAGAGGATAAGTCGGGGACAAGGAGCCGAAGTGACTTCGCAGGAAACTGACTACGCGACGTGGCCGTGGGAGACGGTGCTGTCAAGGGCGCTTGGCATCCCCGTCTCCGGCCGCGCCGAGGTGACCGGCCAGCAGTGGCTGGCGATCACCGGGGAAGGCAACCAGGATCCGGGCTCGCACCTGATCTGGACGGCTAGCTGGCACGCCGGCCGGAGTTCAGGAAAGTCGTCTATACGGGTTTACCTTGATCCCTCGCTTTACTCCGGTGGCGCCGCGTGGGACAGGTTCCTCAGCGCACCGCGCGACGCGCTTTCCGGCGTCACTCCGGTGACGCTCGTCCCTAGTTCCTTCGAGGCGGCCAGCCTGGCGCTGGCCGGCGTCATCAGCGGACTCCACAAGGTGTCCAGGCATTTCAGCACGTTGCATCAGGCCTCGGTGACCGGCGCGACGCCATTCCAGGGCCAGGCAGGCAGCATGGTAACTGAGCTACTCGGCCGCCTGCACGGTGTCACGTTCGGTTTCCATGACCAGATGACCAGCCCGGTCTCATACAGCGAGGCTGTCGGCGCCGCGGGCGAGTCAGCCACGACGTTCCTCGGTGATATCAGGTCCGCGTACACGGCCTGGACCGGACTTCCCGCGCACTCGCCGCTCGGTTCGGTGGTTCAGGTACTCAAGGAGATCGCGGTACAGGACGGCAACGGCATCTTCACGATTCCCGATCCGCACCACACTGAGTACGGCGACCTCACCACAGCGGGTGCGTGGACGTCGGTCGAGCAGGAGGCCAAGAGCAGGTGGACCGGGCTGCTTACCGGCGAGACAAGCGACTTCACCGGCCTCGACGTGCTCGGGCGGACAGCCCTGGGCAAGCTGGCCAGCCAGTACGCGGCCAGCACGCGCTCGCTGGTGCCGGTCTCCGGCCCGGCATCGCTCACGCACCCGGTCGCCGGCGGCCAGCGCGCCGAAGGTGGTCAGGGACCGGCCGGCGTGCCCGGTCGAGGAGGAGCGCCCGATCCTGGTCAGCCTGGTGCGGGCCAGCACGGTTTCGGTTCGCCCGGTCTGAGCCGGCCTGGTCGCGGTCAGTCAGATGCCGGTCAGCCGGGAGCTGTCGGGCCGCCTGGGGCCGGCGGCTTTCTTGGGCCGCGGGGGTTCGCCGGCGCGGCCGGCCCTGGCCAGAGCGACGGTAAGGATCAGAAGCGCACCACGGCCGCGGGGCAGGGCGAACTTGACCAGCCCGTTGTCGTCCTCGGGCCAGCCGGGGTGATCGGTTCGGCGTCCCGCCCCGGCGGCTCACCCGCTGCTGGCAGCGGTGACGCCGCTGGCCGGGCGGCTGGCAAGCACTTCACCGGTACCATCGGCCGCTCGGCCAAGGATCCCCAGTCCGGAGACGATCAGGCCGGGCCACGCACGGCGCCCGCGGCCGGGTTCTCGCTCGGCCGTAGTCCTCATGGCTCAGTTCTGCAGCAGTCGGTCGTTCCCGTCGTCTCCGCCCGGCCGCCTGCGGTCCGGTCGAGCGCGCTCAACACGCAGGTCACGTCGCCAGGTGGCGAGAGCGCAGGTGGCCAAGGCGGCGCAGGCGGCGGGGCCGCGACCGGAGGCGGAGGCGGGTTCGACGGCGGGCTCGGGGGACCGGCGCCACCCGCGCCCCTAGGTGGTCCGGTTAGCCCGGCAGCCCAGGCCGCTCCGCCGTTGTCAGGCCTGCCTGGCAGTTCCCAGGCCATCGGTCTCCCTGCGCCAGGCGAGAGCAGCCTGCTAGGCAGCGCTGCCAGGCTGCCAGGCGCGCCGGGCGGCCAGCCGGGCGCA
>DATJLT010000078.1:0-6940 GCA_035509195.1 Streptosporangiaceae bacterium
CGACCTGCGCGACGGCCACGACCTGCACGCTCAAGACGCCGAAGGGGCCTCTCGGCACGGCGAACGTCAGGGTCAACGCCGAGGACCTGGGCCCGAGCGCACCGGTGAAGGCCGATCACTACCAGTACGTGCGGGCACCGAAGATCACCTCGCTGTCCCCTTCAAGCGGACCTGCCCACGGCGGCAACACCGTGACGATCAGGGGAGCCGCGTTTTACGGCACGGTGATCGTGCACTTCGGCAAGAGGCCGGGCACAAAGGTGCACGTCAAGTCCCTGGAAAAGTTGACTGTGCGTGCGCCGGCCGGCAAAGGCACGGTGAAGGTCACGGTCACGGCCGCGGGCGGCACCAGCGCGAGCAAGAGCTACCGCTACTGAGGTGATCACTCGTGGCCGGTGATGCCGACGAGCACGAACTCGCTGACCTTCGCGATCGCGTCGGCCCTTTCCTCTTCGGTCAGCAGCGCGAGCGGACCGTCGAGCATGAGGGTGGCCAGCCCGTGCACAGTGGCCCAGGCCGTGATCTCCGCGCCAGGGCGCCGCTCGGCCTCGAGCACGCCGTTGCGCACGAGGTCGTCAAGGACCTCGCTGACCAGGGTGAACGGCCCCTGCTGCGCGAGCCTGGTCTTGACGTCAGGCAGCGGCCTGTCCGGCCGGCAGAACGCGGTGCGGAACAACCCTGGGTCATCGAGGGCGAAGCCGATATAAGCACGGCCTAGCGCGCGCAGCTTGCGTACGGACTCCTGCGCCGGATCCTCGAGCGGCTCGCCCGACTCAAGGCTCACCCGCATGGCCTCGCCGAGCGCGGCAAGCGCCCGCTGGCGCACGGCGTGCAAGAGGTCGCCGTGATCGGCGAAATGGCGGTAAGCGGCCGCGGCTGATACTCCGGTGGCTCTGGCGGCCGCGCGGAGTACCACGGCGTCAGGTCCGCCCTCCCTGGCCATCTCCGTCGCCGCGTCGGTCAGGGCGTTAGGGAGGTCGCCATGGTGGTAACTGCTACGGGCTGTCGAGGCCATCAAGTCATAGTGCGGCACGAACGCCAGGTTGACAACGATCACCTGGCCGGTTTATGACTAGCTGCCTGGCTGATTAGCTTAAGAGAGGATCGAGTCAATGGCCGTCGCCGTGCTCCTCGCGGCCGGAGCCGCCTTCCTCTCCGCGCTCGCCGTCGTCTTCCAGCGAGTAGCGCTGGAATCGGCACCAGACACCGGTTCGCTTAACCCCCGCCTCCTCGTCCACGCGCTGCAGAAACGCGGCTGGCTGGCCGGTTTCGCGCTGATGCTCGGCACCTTCGCCCTTCAAGCCTCCGCCCTGCACTTCGGGCAGCTCAGCCTGGTCCAGCCGGTACTGACGATGGAACTGGTTTTCCTGGTCGCGATCTTGGCCATCGGCTTTCACCGCAGTGTCGGCCGCCGCGAGATCTTCGGGATCCTCGCGATCGTGGCAGGTCTCGCCGCCTTCTTCGCCTCGGCCGCCCCGGCTGTCGGCACCGGCCAGCCAGGCACCACGGCCTGGGTAGCGATGTCGGCCGCGGTGATCGCCTGCGCCCTCGTCCTGATCGCGGCAGGCCGTATCGGCCCTCGCTGGTGGCGGGCCGCAGTGCTCGGCGCCGGAGCGGCGACCTTGTTCGCCTACAACGCCGCACTGGCCAAGACCATGACCTGGCTGCTCGGCCACGGCGGCGTCGTTCACCTGTTCGAAACGCCCGACCCCTACCTGATCGCGCTGTCCGGCGCCTGCGGCCTCTTCGTGCTCCAGGGTTCGCTCCACTCCGGCCCGGTCACCGCGTCCCGCACCGCGAACGTCGTGGTCAACCCCCTCGTCAGCATCGTCATCGGCCTCACCGCCTTCGGCGAGCACATTCGCGGCGGCGCGCTGTTCATCGTGCTCGACATCCTGTCGATCGCGATCCTGTGCCTCGGCATAGCGATCCTGGCCCGCTCCCCCCTTATCACCAGCCTCAGCGAGGAATACCTCGCGACCGCCCCCGCCCCCGCCACCGTGCCCGTCCCGCAGCCCGAGTAGCCGCGCGACTGCGAGATTCAGGTCACTGCCACCCGGCTGTCTGGGTCTGGACTACGTATTTCGGGTCGCGGGCGGATTCGATGCCGACGCGGTGCACGGCGAACTTGGCAGTGAGGCTGCCGCCGGCCAGCAGGGCAGCGGAGGCGAGCGCGGCGACCCGGCTGCGGCGGGCCGCTAGCGCGAGGACCGAGCCCGATACGGTCGCGGCGCGGGCGTACCTGAACAGCTTGCCGCCTTCGCCGATGTGATAAGGCTCGGCGGCGATGTCCCTCCGCCGCTCGAGCAGCAGTTCAGCCCCGCCCTCCAGCGCGGCCCCGACGAGTGCGAGCGCCCTGGACGGCCCGAGATCACGAGGGTCTCCGGTCAGGGCCCCGGTCGCGAGCCCGGCCGCCGCGGCCGCCGTGAGCGCGCCGCCAGCGAACAGCAGCGGCAGTTCCCTGTACGAGGAGTGCCAGGCGGGAACGGCGGTGTCGGCCAGGAGCACGCCAGGATAGGTGGCTAGCAGCGGACCCGTGACAGCAGAACCGGCGGCAGCGGCCGAACCGAGCGGCCCGAGCAGTCCGGTCAGGGACGAGGCGGCCGCCGCTGACGTGAGAGCGCTGTGACCGATCAGGAGCCAGGACCCCATGCTCATCGGGGACGTCGGCTTGGCGACCCGCAGCATGTGCAGGAAGCGCTCGGGACGCCCGAGTTCTGCGGTGAGGAACGCGGAGCCGCCCGCGGCAGCCAGGGCTGCTACGACCCGGCCCGCCCTGACCAGGCCTGGGCGGCGGGTCGCCTGCGCCGCGACCCCGAGCACGGCTGCCGCGCCCGACAGTTCCCCGAGGAACAGGTACGCCGGCAAGTGCGGCTCCCGCCAGCGAGTGACCTTGAGTATCGGCCGGCCGTAATACGACTCGAACTCGGCCGGCGGTACCTGGAGCTCCTCGGCGGGCATCAGCGCCTGCCAGCGAACGCGACGGCAACCCCGGCGGCCAGCACGCCAGCCGCGATTCCTGCCCACCGCCACATCGCGGGCAGATCCCTGGTAGTCACGACGGGGTCGGGTGGCAGCCCGTACACCTGCGGCTCGTCGAGCAGGAGAAAGAACGCTCCCGCTCCCCCGATCCCGTCGTCCGGATCGTCTCCGTACAGCCGCGCCTCGGTCACCCCGGCCGCGTGCAGTTCGGCGAGCCGCGCCGAGGCGGTCTCCCGTAGCTCGGAGAGCGGCCCGAACTGGATCGAGTCGGTGGGACAGGCCTTCGCGCAGGCCGGCTCGAGCCCGCCACGCAGCCGGTCGTAGCACATCGTGCACTTCCAGGCGCGGCCATCCCCCTCGCGCCGGTCGATCACGCCGAACGGGCACGCGGAGACGCAGTAAGCGCAGCCGTTGCAGACGTCGGGCTGCACGATGACGGTGCCGAACTCGGTCCGCACCAGGGCCCCGGTCGGGCACACGTCAAGGCAGGCAGCGTGAGTGCAGTGCTTGCACACGTCGGATGCCATCAGCCAGCGTGTCGCCGACCCGCTGTCGTCTGTGTCGCCTGCCGACGCCGAGATGATGAGCTGTCCGTCGGCATCTCGCGACAACGCGGAAGCCGGAGCCACCGCCTGCTCGACGAACGCCACGTGCCGCCACGAGTCCGACCCGAGTTCCGCGGTATTGTCGTACGACATCCCGGTCAGCGTCAGGCGGTCAGCCGAGGGATCGGGCAGGCCGTTCCACTCCTTGCAGGCGACCTCGCAGGCCTTGCACCCGATGCACACGCTCGTATCGGTGAAGAACCCGACGCGCTCCGGATGCCCGGCCACGTAGCCGGCGTCGCCTGACACGTCGGCCAGCGGCCCGTACAAGCTGTTGCCGCTCATGTCCCTGGCTCCCATTCCTCGCCGAGCCCTGCCTGCGCGCGGTACTGCCGCACGTAGTCCAGCCTTGCCGGGCCGCGTGGTCGCCGGCCGGGCTGAATGTCGCAGGTCGCGACCTTGCTTTCCTGTATGAACACGTTCGGGTCGAGCACCAGCGGCAGCAGGTCGTTGACCGAGTCCCCGGTCACCAGGCCCTCGGCCCCCCAGTGATAGGGCAGCCCGACCTGATGGATGACTCCCTCGCCAGGGATCCGCAGCGGCCGGTTCCTCCTGGTCACGAGCACCCTCGCCTCGATCGCGGCCCGTGCCGTGACGATCGTCGCCCAGCCGCCGTTCTCGAGCCCGCGCTCGGCGGCCAGAGCCGGCGAGACCTCGCAGAACAGTTCAGGCTGCAGTTCGGCCAGCCGCCCGAGCGTACGGCTCATCCCGCCCGCCGTGTGATGCTCGGTCAGCCGGTAGGTCGTCACCACATAAGGGAACGTCGCCGCGTGCCCGGCGGTCTGCCCGCGCGTGGCGCGGCGATCGCGGTACTGAATGGAGACCGGGCTCGTGTCCTGCGCGTAAACGCGGTTGCGCAGCGGCGACTCCGCCGCCTCGAAGTGCACCGGCAAAGGCCCGTCGACCAGCCCCTTTGGCACGAACAGCGCGGCCTTGCCGTCGGCTTGCATGATGAAGGAGTCGGTGCCGCCGAGCGCCGCCTGCGCCTTGGCTCCCGGCGCAGGCACGAAGGACGGCGGCTTCTTTTTCTCGATGTCAGGCACGTCGTGCCCGGTCCACTCCCCGGCCTTCTCGTCCCACCACACGTATGCCTTGGCCGGGCTCCACGGCCGCCCTTCAGGATCGGCCGACGCGCGGTTGTAAAGTATCCGCCGGTTCGCCGGCCACGCCCAGCCCCACTCGAGCGCCACCCAGGACTGCTCGGCCTGCGGCTTCCGCCGTGCCGTCTGGTTCACGCCGCCGGCGAATACCCCGGCATGAATCCATGACCCGCATGAGGTCGACCCGTCGTCAGCAAGCTGGACGAACGTCGAAAGCGGCGACCCGTCGGCCGCGTACCCGTTCAGTTCGGCAAGCACCGCAGAAGCGGAAGGCTCCTCATGCGCACCCTCAACCGGGTAGTCCCACCGCAGGTCAAGCACCGGCCGGTCGCGCGGCTCCGCCGAGTCAGCCAGCTTCGCCCTGATCGCCCTGCCCAGGTGATACATGAACGACAGGTCGCTCCTGGCATCGCCGGGCGGGTCGAGCGCCTTGGCGTGCCATTGCAGCAGCCGCTGCGTGTTCGTGAAGCTGCCGTCCTTCTCGACGTGCGAGGCCGCGGGCAGGAAGAACACCTCGGTGCCGATCCGTCCGGTCACCAGTTCGCCGCTCTCTATCTCCGGGCCCCTCTCCCAGAAGGTCGCGGATTCCACGAGCGTCAGGTCCTTGACGACCAGCCAGTCCAGATTGGCCAGCGCCAGCCGCTGCAGCCGCCCGCCCGCAGACCCGACCGCCGGGTTCTGGCCGAACAGGAAGTAGCCCTTCACCTTCCCGTCGATCATGTCGAGCGTGGTCTGGTACGTCCCGTGATCGCCGGTGATCCTCGGCAGGTACCCGAAACAGAAGTCGTTCTCCGCTGTGGCAACGTCGCCGAACCAGGCCTTCATCATGCTGACCAGATACGCCCGCTTATTGCCCCAGAACCCGGTGTCGGGGATCCTGCCGAGGTAGCCGTCCAGGCTCTCGCCCGCGGCGGGCATCGGCAGGTACCCGCCGAGCAAGTGGAACAGCGTCGGCACGTCGGTCGCGCCCTGGATGTTGGCGTGCCCGCGCAGCGCCAGGATCCCGCCGCCGGGCCGCCCCATGTTCCCGAGCAGCGTCTGCAGGATCGAAGCGGTCCTGATGTGCTGCACGCCGGTCGAATGCTGCGTCCAGCCGACGGCATATACCCAGGCGGTAGTCTTCGACCGCCCGCTGCAGGCCACGAGAGTGCGCGCGATCGACAGGAAGTCCTCTGGAGCGATCCCGCATACCTCGTCGACCAGTTCGGGCGTGTAGCGCGCGAAGTGCCGCTTCAGCACCTGGAACACGCTGCGCGGATGGCTCAGCGTGAGGTCGCGCTCCCCCGTTGGCTGCCAGGTCGAGTTGTCGTATGTCCTGGTCTTCGGGTCGTACCCGGAGAACAGGCCGTCGCCGTCCTCGGCGTCCACGTAATCGGCGGGCAGCACGTCGGCCGCGTTCGTGTAGGCGGTCACGTACTCGCGGAACTCGTGCCCGCCCGACAGCACGTGGTTAATCAGCGCGCCGAGGAACACGATGTCGCCGCCTGCTCGCGTCGGCACGTGCATCGACGTCAGCGCGCTCGTCCTGGTGAACCGCGGGTCAATGTGAAGCACGGTCGCACCGCGCTTCTTCGCCTCGATCACCCACTGGAACGCCACCGGGTGGCACTCGGCCATGTTGGAGCCGCAGATGACGATGCAGTCCGAGTTGATCAGGTCGCGCGGGAACGTGGTGGCACCGCCGCGCCCGAAGCTAGTCCCCAGACCGGGGACGGTCGCGGAGTGTCATATCCGCGCCTGGTTCTCGATCTGAATGGCACCGAGAGCCGTCCAGAGCTTCTTGATCAGGTAGTTCTCTTCGTTGTCCAGCGTGGCGCCGCCGAGCGAGGCGAACCCGAGCGTCCTTTTGACGCGCTTGTCCCCCGCCGATTCCTGCCACGTCGAAGCCCGCGTCGCCAGCACCCGGTCGGCGATCATGTCCATCGCCGTAGCGAGGTCGAGAGACTCCCATGACGTGCCGTAGGGCCGCCGGTAAAGCACCTTGGTCTGCCGGCCAGGATGCGTCACTAGCTGCTTGCTCGCGGCACCCTTGGGGCACAGCCGCCCGCGCGAGACCGGAGAGTCAGGATCTCCCTCGATCTGGGTGACCGCCTCCCGCCCGCCGATCATGCCGACGTAGACCTTCTGCCCGCAGCCCACAGCACAGTAAGGGCAGACCGACGGCACGACCCTTTCCGCCGCCTCGGTGCGCGGCGCGGAGTGCTCGGTGTGCGGTGACCGGACGGCGAAGCCGCGTCCCAGCCTGTCCGCGCC
>DATJLT010000079.1:0-14071 GCA_035509195.1 Streptosporangiaceae bacterium
GTCAAGCAGCAGATCCCAGGCCGGCTCCCGCTTGCGGTACTCCTCGAGCGTGGTGCGCCGCCAGATTCCCCTGGGGTGAGCGGCATCCTGCCAGAAGTTATACAAGTTCCCGCCGAGTCGCCCGACGAACGGGATCCGGTCGTCGGCGTCCAGCACCTCCCTGATCTCGTTCCGCAGCGCCGCGAACCTGGGGCGGCCTTCCAGTTCGCTGAGCGTTTCCGCGTTGCGCGTCCGCACCCAGTCAAGGGCAGCCTCCCCCGTCACGTCTTCGAGCCAGAGGAAGGGGTCGTCGTTTACTTCACTCATTACGCAAGTGTCGCAGGAACTCGCTTAGGGCTTGATGGTAGGGAGCGACGCTAGTGAGGTCGGCGTACTCCTCGTCTCCGTGCAGTCCGGCGCCTGCAATGCCGAAAATGACCGCGTCCGTGCCGCGCTGATAGTAAAAGCGCCCGTCGGCGGCCCCGTGCTTGCGCAGGAAACTGCCGGGATAACCAGCGTTCTGAGCGGCTTCCCTGAGCTGGCTGACTTCCTCACTGTGCTGATCGGCGTGGTGCGGAGGGTCAGAACGCTCAACAAGCGGCACGACGCCTGGATCGCAGAACTTCGCCAGGTAAGCAGCGACCTCGTCGGTGCTCTGGCCGGTGAAGTCGGCGTCATCGGGCGGGAACCTGATGTCAAGCCATGCTTCCGCGAGGTCAGGAATCTGGTTGTTGGCCTCGTTCGTGGTGCTGATGCGAGCCAGGTTCACTGTGGTCCGCCAGGCTTCTGCCCGAGCCTGCGGATAGGCCTCAAGCAGGCGGCTGACGCTGGTGATGAGCTTGATCAGCGCGTTGTCACCCTGCCAGGGATAAGCGCCGTGCCCGCTGCGCCCGGTGGCGCGCAGCGTGACCGCGGCTACGCCCTTTGAGTCGGTCACCAGATCAAGGCCGCTCTGCTCGCCGATAATCACGAACCCGGCAGTCACACCCTGGTCTAGCTGGTACTTGGTGCCGTGACGGCCGCCGATCTCCTCGTCGGTCACTAGCTGCAACCCGAACGGGTACGGCAGGCTCGCCGCCAGTTCGCGGAACACCTGAGCCATCACGAGCGCGGAGACCTTCATGTCGTGCGCGCCCCGTGCGTAAAGCCGGTCGCCCTCGCGGCGCGGCGCGAACATGTGCGAGGCGGCGGGCACGACGTCGAGGTGCCCGTTGAACACGACGCGGAAGTCCGGCCGAGCCCCGGCCGCATACAGCAACGCGCTCGGCTTGCCGCCTGAGTCGAACCGCTCAACGGTGAAACCCGGCCCTATGAAGCCGAGTACGAAGTCAAGTGCCCTGCGCAGTTCTGCAGGACGGTCAGCGGTCGAGCGGATAGCGAGTAGCTCGGTGACGGCGGGTAGGAACTCAGCTAGATCCATGCCGGGCCAGACTAGCCTTGCGAATAAACAGACTTCAGGGAGGCTCGATGAACGAGCGCGTCAGCGCTGCCGCGGCAGGCACGATTGACCTCGGCGGCGACCTGACCGTTAACCGGATGGGGTTCGGCGCGATGAGAGTCACGGGCACCGGCATCTGGGGCGACCCGCCGGATGAGAACCGGGCGATCGCGACCCTTAGGCGGGTGGTGGAGCTCGGCGTCAACTTCATCGACACCGCCGACTCGTACGGTCCTGATGTGAGCGAGAACCTCATCGCCCGCGCGCTGCACCCGTATCCGGAGGACCTCGTCATCGCGACCAAGGGCGGACTCGTCCGGCCTGGTCCTGGCCGGTGGACGCCTGACGGGAGGCCAGAGCACCTTCGCGAGGTCTGCGAGGGCAGCTTGCGACGGCTGAAGCTTGAGCAGATACCGCTCTACCAGCTCCACCGTGTCGACCCCAAGGTGCCGCTCGAAGACTCCATCGGCGCGCTCGCCGAACTCAAGAACGAGGGAAAGATCCGCCACCTCGGCCTGTCCAACGTGACCGAGCATCAGCTCAGGGAGGCACAGAAACTGGTGCAGATCGTTTCCGTACAGAACCGATACAACACGGGGGACCGCACTTCAGAGTCGATGGTCGATTTGTGTGAGCAGGAGCGGCTGGTCTTCCTGCCGTGGGCACCGCTGCAAGACGCCGCGGCCGACGGCCCCGTGAGCGTCGCCGCGAAACACCACGGCAAGAGCGTTCACCAGCTCGTACTGGCCTGGCTGCTCGCCAGGTCACCACAGATCCTGCCGATCCCTGGCACCGGCTCGCCTGACCACGCGGAAGCGAACGTCGAAGCCGCCACGATCAAGCTGAGCCCTGACGAGATCGAGGCCATCAGCGCCTCATCGGGGAGCTAGCCAATGAACGAGGAACTCGGGCCCGAGTCAGGCATCGACGACGAGGGCGTACTCGACGCTTCAGACACCCTGGAAGGCGACCCTGGCGATGACCCGCTCGACACCGGCATCATCCCCGCCGACCACTGGTCCGCAGGCGAGCGGTTCGGCACGACGGCCGCAGAGGAGGAGGAAGGCGAGTCACTTGACCAGCTACTCGCCGAGGAAGAGCCAGACGTCGACCCTTACGCCGATGGCGGCGACTACGGCGAACCCGACCCGCGCGCCGGGCGGCTCGTTGACACCGACGACGGCGATTACGAGGACGACGAGGAAGACCTTGTCGCTCGCGACGTAGGCATAGACGCGGGCGCCGCCTCAGCTGAGGAAGCGGCCGTCCACCGCCTCGATTCCGGCAGCGAGGACGCCGAAGACGAGACGCCTAACTGAGTGCGCGGGCGAGGATGGCCTTTGCTTCCTCCTGGATCTTGGCGAGGTGCTCTGGGCCCTTGAAGGACTCGGCGTAGAGCTTGTAGACGTCTTCAGTCCCCGAGGGGCGGGCGGCGAACCAGCCTGACTCGGACACGACCTTGAGCCCGCCGATGGGGGCGCCGTTGCCAGGGGCCGTCGTCAGCATGGCGGTGATCTTCTCGCCGGCGAGCTGATCGGCTGTTACCTGGGCCGGCGAGAGCTTGGCCAGGGTCGCTTTCTGCGCCGGGGTGGCAGGGGTGTCAATCCGCGCGTAAGCGGGGGCGCCGAAGCGAGCGGTAAGGGCCGCGTACAGTTCAGAAGGCGACCGGCCGGTCGCGGCGGTGATCTCAGAGGCCAGCAAGGCAAGGATGATCCCGTCCTTGTCCGTCGTCCATACCCGGCCGTCGCGGCGGAGGAAGGAGGCACCTGCGCTCTCTTCTCCGCCGAACCCGATCGAGCCGTCGAGCAAGCCGGGAACAAACCACTTGAACCCGACAGGCACCTCGTAAAGCTCGCGGCCGAGCCCTTCGGTCACCCGGTCGATCATCGAAGAGCTGACCAGGGTCTTGCCGACGGCAGCCGCCGCTGGCCAGCCGTCCCTGTGGGCGTACAGGTACTCGATCGCGACCGCGAGGTAATGATTCGGGTTCTGCAGCCCGTCGTCGGCAGTGACAATGCCGTGGCGGTCGGCGTCGGTGTCGTTGCCTGTGGCGATCGTGAACTCGTGCTGCCTGGCGATCAGGCTGGCCATCGCGTATGGCGACGAGCAGTCCATCCTGATCTTGCCGTCGAAGTCGAGCGTCATGAACCGGAACGTGGGATCGACCGAGGTATTGACGACGGTGAGGTCGAGCCCGTAACGGCCGGCGATCTCGCCCCAGTACGCGACGCTGGCACCGCCGAGCGGGTCGGCCCCGATCCGCAGGCTCGCGGACCTGATCAGGTCGAGGTCAACGACCTCGGGCAGCGCAGAGACATAAGCATCGAGAAAGTCGAACTGACCGGTACTGCCGGCGGCCAGTGCCCGGCTGTAGGTAACGCGCCGCGCCCCCGCGAGACCCTCGGCGAGCAGGGCGTTGGCCCGGTCCTGGATCTGCCCGGTGATCTCAGTACCAGCCGGGCCTCCGTCTGGCGGGTTGTACTTGAAGCCTCCGTCTGACGGAGGATTGTGCGACGGCGTGATCACGATCCCGTCGGCCCGTGCCGCACCTCTGGCAGAAGCGTTGTGGGTCAGGATCGCCAGGGACACGGCAGGCGTCGGGGTGTACCCGTCGCGGGAATCGAGCAGCACGGTCACCCCGTTGGCGGCCAGCACCTCAAGCGCGCTTGCCCTGGCGGGCGCGGAAAGCGCATGCGTGTCAACCCCCAGGTACAGCGGGCCCGCTATGCCCGCACCTGCCCGGTACTCGCAGATGGCCTGCGTCGTCGCCACGATGTGGTCTTCGTTAAAGGTCGCCGTCAGCGCCGAGCCGCGGTGACCTGACGTGCCGAAGCTGACCCGCTGGGCCGGATCGCGTGGGTCGGGCCGCAGTTCGTAGTAGGCCGTGACCAGCTTCGCCACATCGACCAGGTCACTCGCGCTGGCCGGCTGTCCCGCTCGCGGATCTGCCATGGCGCCATCCTGGCACGGCGCGTACTATGCGCGACGACAGCGTGAGGAATGCTTCAGTATCTGTTCAGCAGGCATTCAGGTCGGCTTTCTAAGCTCAGCCGGGTAGCAAGGCCGGACAAGGGAGGCAGCAACCGTGCGTGAGGGTGTGACGATCTCACATCGCGGGTCGGTGTATGAGATCGGTCGAGGCCGCGGTTTCTACGGGATCTGGATCGCGGCGGCGCCACAGCCGACTCCGGTCGAGTGGTGGCCGGAAACGCAAGATGGCTGGTACGACGCATGGGCCAGGTTCACCGCGATCGAGAATCCGGCCGCGATCACCGCTGTCGACGAGCCCTTGCCTGGCAGTCTGTCGCTGGCCAGCCCGAGGGACCGCGACTCCCTGCGGCTCGGCGGGGTGGCGCTGCTCGCCCTCGGCGTGATCTTCGGGATCATTGGCCTGTTTCCCGACTACACGGAGGGCGCCAGCCTGAGCAGCTCGGCTCCCGAGTGGATTCCGCACGTCATCTACCTGCTGGCCTGGTCGGCCAGCGCCGCGCTGCTCCTGCGTAGCGGCAACGCGAGGCGTGCGGGAGCACTGGTCGCGGCGGGCACGAGCGCGGTGACGTTCGGCTTGTTCCTCGCCGATCTCGGCATCGTGATCGCGGATGGCACGAGCCAAGGTGGTGCCGGGCTCGTGTTCAGCCTGGTCGGCTGGCTAGCGTGTGCTGCCGGTTCTGTGCTCGGCTTGCTTTCCCGCAGGGACGGCCTGGCCGCGAGGCCAGATGGCCGCGAGGCCTGGCTGGCGACGACCCTGGCCGTGATCGCCGGACTCGGCGCGGCGCTGGCCTTCGCGCCGCCCTGGGACAGTTACGTCCTCAGCACCCCCGCCGGCATACTCGGCTCAGGCACGCTCGGCAACGCGTTCAAGAACCCGGGACCTGTGATCCTGGGCAACGTCGCCGTGATGGTAATCGTGGTTGCGATCGTGATCATCGCCGCCCTCTGGCGGCCGGTCAGGCAGGGCGCCGCCCTCCTCGCCGGCGCGGCGATCCCGCTTGCGGCTCAGGTGATCTCGGCCATTGTCCAGGTCGCCGAGCGCACACCGCCGCAGCTCTTCGGCATCTCACCAGCCGAGGCTGCCAGGATCGACCTGACCATCGACGCCGGTCTCACGGCCGCGTTCTGGGTCTTCACCGCCTTCGTCGTGGCGCTGATCCTGCTGTCGGTGCGAATGGCGACAACGCCCGCTGGTGCACTCCCAACCCAGGCAAGTCCTTATTACTCACCCGGCATTCAGCCATCTCCCGGCGACGCGGCAGACCCGGCAGACGCGGCTGGGCCTGCTGACCCGGCTGACCAGGCGCCGACGTCTGGTGACTCAGCGCCGGCTTCGATTTAGCTGGGCCCGTCCTAGCTGTGCTTGTGGTGCCTGACCCGCGCCCTGACCGCGTAAAAGGCGGTGGGCTTCCAGTAACCGCCGTAATGGATCAGGCTCACCACGGTGCCTGAGTCATGGGCACCGTAGGTGTAGCCCCACTTGCGGAACAACTCCACGTGGCCGTCACCGTAAAACGCGAGGTCGCCCATCTTGGGGATCTTGACCCTGACCAGCAACGGACTTGAGAGCATGTCATAGGTCGTCCGCGGCAGGTGAACTCCCGCGTGACGGTAGGCCATCATGACCAGGCCAGAGCAGTCATAGCCAGGCCCAGTGCCGCCCCACTCATAGGGGTGGCCCTTCTGGGTAAGCGCCCAGTCGTAGGCCTTAAGCCGCATGGGCAGCGGCCCTTTGGACGGAGATCCGTGCGGTCCTGCCGCGCCCGGCTGGTTGCCGGCGGCGGCCGCCGATGCGACTGGCAGTTCCGAGGCGGCGAAGGCGACTCCGGCCGCCCCCTGGAACACGAAAACCGCGGCAATCCCGAACGGGATAGCTGCGGCCGTCAGTCTGCCAATGGTTCTCGGTTTCAGTACGGACATGCATTTCCGATCACACGGAGTGCGCGCATACTCCGCGGGGAAAGGCGGCGTTGCCATCCTGACGCGGCGGAGTTGCACCTGGTAATTCGGTACGCTAGCGGCTCCGGTGGCCGCTGTCCGACAAAACACCAAAGAGGTACCCGGCCGGCGTGTCGAAAAACCGAACTGGCATGCTCTGTGCCACCGCTTGGTTACCAGAATGCCCTTTCACCGGCCCATAAAAGACCTATAATACCCCGCAAGTGGCAAACCAGTTATGCAGTCGTAATCCGATTTATTCGAGAAGGTTATCTTCGTCCGTATATTTAGGACAAGCCGGGCACGGTTGACCCGTCCATGACGGGGCAGACGACTCCTATGGACGACATAGCTGAACTCGCCAGTCAACTGCGGGTCGACTCGATCAGGTGCAGCACCGCGGCAGGATCCGGTCATCCCACCTCGAGCATGTCCGCCGCCGACCTCATGGCCGTGCTGATGACCAGGCATTTCAGGTACGACTGGCAGAACCCGAAGGAACCGGCCAACGATCATCTGATCTTCTCCAAGGGCCATGCTTCGCCATTGCTTTACTCGATGTTCAAGGCAGCGGGCGTCATCACAGACGAGCAGCTCATGACCGAGTACCGCCGGTTCGGGACCAAGCTTGAAGGGCACCCCACTCCCGCCTTGCCCTGGGTAGACGTCGCCACGGGTTCGCTCGGCCAGGGCCTGCCAGACGGTGTCGGCGTCGCGCTCGCCGGCCGCTACCTGGACGAGATCCCGTACCACATCTGGGTGCTCTGCGGTGACAGCGAGCTGGCCGAGGGCTCCATCTGGGAGGCGCTCGACAAGGCCGCCTATTACCACCTGGGCAACGTGACCGCGATCGTAGACGTCAACCGCCTCGGTCAGCGCGGCCCGACCGAGCTTGGCTGGGACCTCGAGACCTATGCACGCAGAGTCAGCGGCTTCGGCTGCCACCCGATCATGATCGACGGCCACGACCTCGGCGAGATCGACAAGGCGCTCAGCCACGCGGCCGGGTCAGGGCAGCCGACCGTGATCTTGGCCAGGACCAAGAAGGGCCGCGGCTTCTCAGAGGTCGAGGACGCGGAGAACTGGCACGGCAAGCCCTTGCCGCCAGAGATGGCGGAGCGCGCGATCATCGAACTTGGCGGCGAGCGTCACCAGACAGTAAAGGGCCTGCCGCCGCGCGCGGGCTCGCCCCGCACCCGGCCTGACGGCGAGGTGCGCCTGCCCGGCTACGAGCAAGGCGTCAAGGTCGCCACCCGCCTCGCCTACGGCCAGGCACTCGCCGCGCTCGGCGCGCGGTCCGACGTCGTCGCGCTTGACGGCGAGGTCGGGAACTCCACCCATTCCGAGGAGTTCGCGAAGGTCTACCCTGAGCGCTATTTCGAGATCTTCATCGCCGAGCAGCAACTCGTCGCCGCCGCCGTCGGCCTGTCAGTACGCGGCTACGTGCCGTTCGCCTCCACGTTCGCGGCATTCTTCAGCCGCGCCTACGACTTCATCAGGATGGCAGCGATCTCCGAAGCGAACATCAGGCTGTGCGGATCCCACGCCGGCGTCGAGATCGGCGCGGACGGTCCTTCGCAGATGGCGCTCGAGGACCTCGCGATGATGCGGGCAGTGCACGGGTCAACCGTGCTCTACCCGAGCGACGCGACAAGCACGGCGTACCTGGTTGGCGAGATGGCCGGCCGGGGCGGCGTCGTGTACCTGCGCACCACCCGCGGCTCGTACCCCGTCCTGTACGCACACGGCGAGGACTTCCCCGTGGGCGGCTCCAAGGTCCCGAGATCGGGTCCTGACGATCAGGTCACGCTCATCGGCGCGGGAGTCACTCTTCATAACTGCCTTGAGGCCGCCAGAAAGCTCGCGGGCGATGGCATCGCCGCCCGTGTAATCGACCTGTACTCGGTCAAGCCCGTGGACACGGCGACCTTGGTCGGGGCGGCGAGGGCAACGGGCGGACGGCTCGTGGTTGCCGAAGACCACTACCCGGCGGGAGGCCTCGGCGAAGCCGTGCTCGAAGCGCTCAACGCGGCCGGCCAGCCTGCCAGGGTCGCCCACCTCGCGGTACGCGGCCTGCCTGGCTCTGGAACGCCGCAAGAACTGATGGCCGCAGCCGGAATCTCGGCAGACCACATCGCGCAGGCCGCACGCGACCTGCTGAACGGCGGCTGACTTGCCTGTACGGCATGAACCCGAGGTCTCGGTTCAGGGAACAAGCGAATAGGCCCCGTATCCTTGCACGCCACAGCAACGGTGGCCAGTTGATGCTGTCCGGCGGCGCCCGGCTACCGCAACAGTGGAACTCCGTTGTCGCGGGAACAGCGTCGCGGAGCCATCGTTGTCGTTGCCGCTGCCCTGGGAACAGCGTCGGTGGCTCCCCGTTGCTGTTACCGCCGGGGACCGGTCTCGGTTCAGGGGACGAGCGAGTAGGCCCAGTACCTGTACTCGGTCCAGTACCGGCTTCCGGCGACGTACTTGATCTTGATTGTGATCGAGGTCTTGTTTCTCGTGTAGGCGGCGGGGATGACGTAGTCGGAGTCGGCCCACTGGTGGTAGGCGTTCGCGCCGGCCACGTACCAGAGGCCGACGAGTCGGCCGTTGACGTAGACCTTCGCCGCCTGGTTCGCGATGCTGTGGTCGAAGCGGCGGCGCAGGTCAACGCCCTGGTTGTTCCTGGCGATCGTCATCGTGAACTGGCTGTAGCCACGGTCGGCCCTGCCGTGGTCGGTGATGTTCACGTTGTCGGCCGTGCCCGGGTAGGTGTAGGTGTGCTTGCCCTGCCACACCTGGTCGCTGATCACGTAGCCATGTGCACGGTCACTGCCGACGTTGCCGACCGCGAGGGTTGAGGTCAGCGTGGACTGAACGGCCGGCCGCTTGTAGTAGTAGGCCAGCATCGAGGCGCTCGTGTTCGTGGTGTTGTCGTATGGCCCGTGCTGGATCTCGACGACGATGCTGCGCCGGAAAGGTATCGCATCTTGCAGGAAAAAGCGGTACGCGGCGGTCTCATCAGAGGTCGCGGTCGCGATGTGAGCGGTGTTGCCGCTCATCGGCTGGCTGTAGGGGCCGTTGAGGAAGTAGAACGCGCCGTTGAAGAAGTCTTCAGTGCCCGTGCCGTAAAACGCGGGCGAGCCGCTGCCGTCCACGTAGATACGCTCGTCGCCTTCAAGGTAGAGCCGCTGCGGGTCGCCCGCGTAAGACGCGGTAACGCCGACGAACTTGCCGCTTCCCGTCGTGTTCAGTATCGGGATGTCACGGCCGACCCGTACGTTGCTGCCCTTGATGAAGCTGGTGCTGAAGTAACCGGTCTGGCTGAAGTTACCGCCGTAGGGACGATACTGGACAATATAGTTAATTCCGGGCACACTGGTGGTGCCATTGTTAACCAGCCGGATAACGGCGCGACGCTGAAACGGCATCGGCAGGTACATGTACATGTAGTTGCTGGCGTCCATGCCCGCGACCAGTGCATGCGTGGGATAAGCGCCGAATTGTCCCATGGCGAAGAACGAGCCGAGCGGCGCGTAGACCGAGGGAGTTTTCTCGCCATCCCATCTGATCTGGATCCATAGCTGGTTAAGTACGCTGGCCGCCGCTGCGCCTGATGACGCCGTAACCCCCGGGATGTTGATCTTGATGGCCTGAACCGACGACGGGCCGCTGAGCGTAGCCAGGGCCTGATTCTTCCCCGCGCCCAGCGAAATTGTTCCTGAAACGGTCGTGTTCCCGCTCGCGGGGATCGGGTCGCTGGTTGCGTTCGTCCACTCGGACTGCATGCTCGCCGTGCTTGTACCAGGGGTCCAGGTCTGGACGTTGGCGTTGGGGGCGTACGTCACGTAGCCGATGTCGTAGTACCTGTCCATGTTCGTGGTGATCTCGATGGACGTGTGATAGCACAGTGGCACGTAGCTGACGTAGCCGCCGCTCGAGGCTGCCGGGCCCTGAACCAGCGGCGAAAGGAAAGGCGCGTAGAGGCCGGAGAACATCTGGCCGATGGTCATGCTGATCGCCGGCCTGGACTGGCCGTCGAAGTAAATGTGCACCCACTCGCTCGGGAAATAGCTCTGCAGGCTGGTCATCCAGATCCGGTAAACGCAGCCGGGACCCTCCTGGTCAAGCATGACGTTGCCGCGCGGCCCTGTGGCGAGGAAGTGGTTGAAGTCGGTATTGCCGTTGGTCTTGTCCCCGGTATTACGGTCATAGCTTGACTGGCCGGCGCCGACGACCGTCGGCGACAGGATCGGCAACTGGCTGAGCTGGGTAGCGGCCGCCGCGCCGTAACTCCAGTCCGGTCCCACCGCCGGCGGGGTCGGCGCCGCGCTGGCGGCCGACACTGAGGCGAAACCAGTAAGCCCGGTCGCGAGCAGTACCGCAGAGAAAGCCGCCCAAGCACGCACCCTGCCGCGACCTCCCCGAGTACGACTACATCGGCCCATACGCCCGGCAAGGGAGTATAGGGATCGCCCGCACCTATGGTCAGGTAAGCGGCTAATTGCCCAGCATGTACCCAGCTTCAGGCCAGTCGCGGGTACGCAGGCAGAATGGCTCCTCGCCCGCGACAGCGACCGAGCCGTGAAAGCCGGCGGGCACCTCGATGTCCCTGACCAGGTAAGGTCCGGGCAGCGGTCCGCCGGGATCGCTGACGACGCCGCTCGTAGGCGTTTCCAGCCGGAGTCCGGCGAGCAGCAGCCCGCCGCCAGCCTTGACGCACGCCTCCTTCCTGGCCCATAGCCGCAGGAACCGGCTGACCTGCTCTGCCGGTTCGGCCTGCGCGACGAACCCGGCCTCGGCCGCCGGGTAGAACCGCCCGGCCATTCTGACGACGTCTATACCGGACTCGACCCGCTGCACGTCCACCCCGACCCGCCGACTCGGCGCGAGCGCCAGCGCCGCGAGTTCGCCCGAGCGGGAGGTGCTGACCTTGGGTGCGTCCCGGTTCGCGAGTTCCGGCTTGCCCCGCCCGTCCGCGCGCCACCTGACCAACTCGGGCGCGATGCCAAGCTGGCCGCCGACGATCACCCGCACCGCGCCGTGCGCGGCGATGAACCTTGCCCTCATCTCTGGCCGGCCGAATGCCTCTGCCCGCTCCCGCTCGTCGGCATCGAGCAACCGCCCAAGGCTCGCCACCGCCGAATCGGGAAGATCGGTCCTGATCACCCACACCCGAACGATTTCCTCGCCCACGGCTCGGATGCTACTTGCCCGCCCGCCCCCGGCGAAGCCCCACGAAAAGTGAACCCGTACAAGGTCGCGCGGTCTCGGCGACCCTGTACGGGTTTCCTGTCAATCCACACCCCTATATGCGCGGTTTAATACCTTTCCCGACACTGAAAACCGTACACGGTCGGGCCTCGGCCGTGACCCCGTACGGGTTCACTTTCTGGATGCACTCCTCGGGATCTTCACTACGGCGGGCTAGCGTCGACTGCAAGCGACGAACTTGACCGGGGGTAATAGCTATGGCGTTTGTGCAGGTTATCGAGTTCAAGACGAAGGACATCGTGCCGGTTCAGGCGACCGACGATGACTGGCAGCGGGCCACGGAGGGCAAGCGGACCGCGCGGCGGCAGATGCTGGCCCGTGACCACAACGACCCTGACCGTTACTTCGCGCTGGTGTTCTTCGACTCCTACGAGTCGGCCATGGCCAACTCGAAGCTGCCGGAGACACAGGAGGCCGCGGACAAGTACATGCACCTGACCGAGGGCGAGCCGACGTTCTACGACCTGGACGTCATCGACGACCGGGCCTGATCCATCATGGGGTGATGAATACGCCCCAGACGTCCGATTACGAGGCCTACTCTTACCTGGCCGAAGGCGAGATCCGCGGGTTCGACCTCGCGCCCGAGTTCGGCCGGGTGCCGCCCTATCAGACCGAGCTGGGCGCGGAACATGCCGACCGGGCTGACCGGCTGCTTGGCGAAAGCCTTGTGATCAGCCTGCACGATCACCCGGTGCGGTTCCCCAGGCGGATGGAAGAAACTCCCGAATACAACAGGACGGGCCGCCAGCACACCGCATACGCCGGCCTCGCCGCGTCGGGAATGACCGTCGTGTTCGACAACATGATGGACGGCACAGCCTGCGTTACCGGCAACGCGCCATGGCGCTGGAACGACATCATCACCGACCTCGGCATGCGCCAGGCCGACCTGGCGCATCAGAGCCAGGTCATGGTCGTCCGCACGGTCGCCGACATCGATACCGCGCAGCGCACGGGCAAGGTCGGCCTCGTCTTCGGACTTGAGGCGGCGACGCCCATCGAGAACGAGCTAGACCGCCTCGATGTCCTTTACGGCCTCGGCCTGCGGCAGATCGGCATCGCCTACTCGGACGCGAACTCGCTGGGCAGTGGCCTGTCTGAACCTTTCGACGGCGGGCTGACCGCGTTCGGCCATCGCGCGGTGCGCCGGATGAACCAGCTCGGCCTCGCGATCGACTTGTCGCACTCATCTGACAAGACCGCGCTCGACACGTGCGCACACAGCGAGAAACCGGTCTTCATCACTCACGCGGGCGCCCGCGCGGTCTGGGACATTCCCCGTATGAAACCTGACGCCGTGCTGAAGGCCGTCGCGGCTGCCGGCGGCGTGATCGGCATGTCGGCCGCACCGCACACGACGCTGTCGCACGGGCACCCCAAGCACAACCTCGAGTCGGTCATGGACCACTTCAAGTACTGCGTGGACCTCGTCGGCATCGAGCACGTGGCTTTCGGGCCAGACACCTTGTACGGGGACCACGTGGCACTGCACCGGATTTTCGCGCACCTGCTCAGCCTCAGCGCGATGCGCGGACCGAAGTTCGATCCTGTCGAATACGTCGACGGGCTTGAGAACCCGACGGAAAATTTCGCCAACATCACCCGCTGGCTGGTCAAGCACGACTACAGCGACGACGAGATCAGGGCCGTTCTCGGCGGCAACATCTACCGGGCGCTGCAGGGGATCTGGGTCAGCCCTTGAAGAGCTGACCCAGATCAGAAGGGATCAGGTGCTGCGCTTCCAGGTGACGCTGAAGCCGTTGCCGCTGCCGTTCAGCGAGCCTGGCTGAGCCTTCACGTTGCCTGAGGAATCGACCATGGTCAGCTCGTCGTCGGAGAACGAGGAGATGACACCTGAGCCAGAATTAGCGGTAACTGTGGCGCCCGAGGCTGACCAGGTACCGAAGTTGGTCAGCGGGTAGACGCCGCTCGAGCCGCTCGGAGCTTCCGCGATCCATTCGGCACTCGAGTTAGCGCAACTCGAGCACGTCTCAGTCTTGGTGAAGCTGTCGGCCGACCGGCTTGAATCGGTGACCTTGAGCGTGTAGGTGGAGCCGCTCCTGACGACGGAGGCCGTGATGCTGTCGCCAGGGCGGAGTGTTTCGCCAACGACCTGGATGGCGTTGGTCGGGTACATCTCCCACCAGGTGTAGTAGTAAGCGGTGCGCTCGTAGCACTCGATGAGCGTGCCGTCTTGCTCGACCGAGTCGCTGGTGTATCCGTCGATCCCGACCCAGAAGGCCGCGAGCGAGGTCGTCGACCCAGAGCAGGTACCTGTCGGCTCGGTCCAGGACGCCGCGACCGAGGAGTACGTGTTGCCCGCGGAGTTGTCGTCCGCGTAGCCGGACCAGTTGGTGCTCGACACTTGGTTCAGGCCGGAGACATCGGCGTGCGCGCCGGCCAGCGGATGGTTGGCGGCGTGCTGTCCGATGAAGAGGTGCCGGAGGAAGTTGCGGGCGA
>DATJLT010000080.1:0-2330 GCA_035509195.1 Streptosporangiaceae bacterium
TCCAAGATCACTCTGGCCTGCCAGGAATGCAAGCACCGCAACTACATCACGCGGAAGAACCGGCGCAACGACCCTGACCGGCTCGAGCTGAGCAAGTACTGCCCGTTCTGCCGCAAGCACCAGCCGCACCGCGAGACGCGCTAGCGGCCGGCGGGTCGAGCCTGGCTCAGCCCGCCAGCGACCAAGTGCAAGCAGCGTGTCCCCGAGCGTGAAGCAGGCATCGTGATCAACCGCGAGTACATCGGGCGCGTCTTCCCGGCCTCGGAGCCATACGAGGTGTGCCGTGTGAAGATTGCCGAGTTCGCCGATGCGATCGGCGACGCGAATCCGGTCTACCGGGACCCGGCTGCCGCCAGGGAGGCGGGGCACGTGGACGTCATCGCCCCGCCGACCTTCGCCATCGTGATCAGCATGGCCGGCTCGGGCGCGGCGCTAGCTGACCCCGGACTCGGGCTCAACTACGCCATGGTCGTTCACGGCGAGGAACGGTTCGAGTACAGCCGGCCGATCGTGGCCGGTGACGTCGTGACTGCCCAGGTCACGCTCACTAACATCCGGGACGCGGGCCGTAACGTCATGCTCACTACGAGTACCGAGATCAAGACGGTAGCGGGCGAGCACGTCTGCACCGCGATCTCGACAATCGTCGAGCGGGGTGCTTAGGAGTGAGCGACCAGATCACCTATGACGGCGTCGAGGCCGGCGCGGAGATCCCGGCTGTCAGCTACCCGGTCACCAGACTCAGCCTGGTCAAGTACTGCGGCGCGTCCGGCGACTTTAACGTCATCCACTGGAACGAGCGGATCGCCAGGGCCGTCGGGCTGCCCGACGTCATCGCGCACGGGATGTTCACGATGGCGCAGGCGGGCCGGTTCGTCACCGACTGGGCCGGGCCGGCGGCGATGGTCACCGAGTTCGGCGTCCGGTTCTCGTCGACGGTGGTCGTTCCGGACGACGACGCCGGTGCCTCGATCGAGGTCAGCGGCCAGGTGGAGGAGAAGCTCGACGGCAACAAGGTTGCCATCGCGCTGACGGCGCGGGCGGCGGGTACCAAGGTGCTGACGAGAGCACGGGCCGTCGTCAAGCTGCCCTGACGGCGCGTGGCGTGGCCCACGGCCCGGCCTGAGGCGGCGGGAACCCCAGGTTTGAACTGAGCGAGCACGGAGAGTTAAATTCCGGCCGCCGTGGGGCGGCCGGAAGGCAGGTAACTCTGATGACCACCGCCCCGATGCCGCCTGAGCCAGGTCGCGGCGGGTACGGTTCCAGCGCCAGCATCCCCGATGACTACCGGCGGGGCGGAACTCCCCCCTTGCGGCCCCGCCCGTCCCGGCCCCAAGTGGACGCAGGCAAGCTCTGGCCCGGCGGCATCGCGACGGCAGTCGTCGCGGCGCTGGTGGCCCTGGTGGGCGTCCTGGTCTGCAGGTGGCTGTTCGGCATCCCGCTGCTCGCTCCCAGATCAGACGGCGCTTACGGCGACGTCCACACCACCGACCTGGTCCTGATCGCGGCGGCCGCGGCGCTGGTGGCTACCGGCCTGGTGCACCTGCTACTGCTGGGCACGCCGCGCCCGCTCACGTTCTTCGCCTGGATAATCGGGCTGGCGACCGTGCTGGCGGTGCTGGTGCCATTCAGCACCTCAGCCCCGCTGACCGCGAAGGTCGCCACAGCAGCAGTCGATCTCGTCCTAGGCGTCGCGATCGGGTCGCTGATTAGCGGCGTTGCCGCCCGGTCGGTCAGGGTGCCCGCTGGCGCCGACAGTGCCTACCTCGGCGGCGGCGCTGACGGCATCAGGTGATCTGCCGGGGAGCGCAAGGGGCACGGCCAAGCAGTCTTTGCCAGGCAGCTCCTGGCACGTGGTTCAGCTCGACGAACTCGGTAGCTTGACCAGCGTCAGGAAGAAGTCGTCGATCTGGCCGATCACGCCGACGAATTTCTCGAAATCAACCGGCTTGCTGATATAGGCGTTGGCGTGCAGCGAGTAGCTGCGGAGGATGTCCTCCTGAGCCTGCGACGTGGTCAGCACGACGACCGGGATGGACAGCAGCTTGTCGTCTGCTTTCAGCTCAGCCAGCACTTCCAGTCCGTTACGGCGGGGGAGGTTCAGGTCGAGCAGGATCAGGCCCGGCGTCGGGACCTTCGCGTAGTCGCCGGTCTTGCGCAGGAAATGCATGGCCTGCTCGCCGTCGCCGACGACATACAGGTTGTTGCGGATCTGATAGTGCTCGAAAGCCTCTTTGGTCATGAGCACGTCACCAGGGTCGTCTTCGACCAGAAGAACGTCGACAAGCTCAAGCCCGCCACGCTCAGTCATCAGATGTCTCCTCATCGTC
>DATJLT010000081.1:0-2719 GCA_035509195.1 Streptosporangiaceae bacterium
TCGTGGTCAGCCAGAACGTCACGCTCGACGGCGTCGTCGAGGACCCGAGCGGCGAGGGAGGGTTCAGGCACGGCGGCTGGTTTGTTCAGTTCATGGGCCAGGACTGGGAGGCGTGGGCGGAGCTCGAACTGGCCGAGGCACGAGGCGCCGAGGCGCTGCTGATGGGCCGGCGGAGCGACGAGTACTTCGGCGCGCGGTCGTCAATTATGAGCGGCGAGTGGCTGGACAGCCTGAACCGCCTGCCCAAGTACGTCGTATCCGCGACGCTCCAAGAGCCCCGATGGACGAACGCGACCGTCCTGGCGGGCGAGGTAGTTAGCGAGGTCTCGAAGCTCAGGCAACAGATCCAGGGGGAGATCGTGGTGTACGCCAGCCGCCCGCTCGTGCGCACGCTGATGGAGCACGACCTGGTCGACGAGCTGCGCCTGACCGTCTTCCCGGTTGCGGTCGGCGCGGGCGAGCGCCTGTTCGGCGAGACCAGCGACAAGCGGCCCCTGCGCCTCATCCACGCGAAGACCGTGGGGAACGGCCTCGCCCACCTAACCTACGAGCGCGCCCGCGAGGCCTAACCAGCCGGGTGACCGGCCAGGTACGTGACCGGGTGGTTTGGTCAGTGAGGCGATGCAGGTAGTGAGCAAGTGCCGCATCTGATCTTGTTCGCTGGCATCCAGGTTGGCGAGCATGTCTTGCTCGACGCGGCGAACCGCGGCGCTGGCCGTCTCGAGCTGGCGGCGCCCGCGAGCGGTCAGCTCGGTGGGCAGGGCCCTGCCTACGGGTGCGCGTGCTGGGCGGATGACGAGTCCCTGGCGTTCGAGGGCCTGCAGGAGCACGTTCATCGACTGCCGGGTGACGAAGGCGCCGCGGGCAAGCTCGGAGTTCGACAGGCCCGGCCGCTGGGCGAGCAGCTCCAGGCAGGAGTAGTGGGTGATGGTCATGCCAAGCGGGCTCAGCACGGCCTCCAGGGCAGAGTGCAGGGCGCTCGCGGCCGCCTTCAGCATGTACCCCAGCGATGTGTCCAGCTCGATTCCGGGCTCAGCTTGACTCATGTCAGTAGTCTGACATACATTGCGTGTGTCAGAAGACTGACATACCATGAGGAGGTAAGGATCGTGGCCGTTACCGGACCCGACTTCATTTCACTGCAGGTGCGCGACCTGGAGCGGTCTGCCGCTTTCTACGAGCGGTACCTGGGGCTGAAGCGCTCCGACGCAGGACCGCCGCACGCCGTCGTGTTCGACACCAAGCCGATCGCGTTCGCCGTCCGCGACGTCGTCACGGGCCCCGACCTGGACGCGATCGCGCAGCCGGGCCAGGGGATGGCGCTGTGGCTGCACGCCACCGACGCGCAGGACATCCACGACGCCCTCGCCGCCGCCGGCACGACGATCGTCTCAGCGCCCGTCGACGGGCCGTTCGGCCGTACCTTCACGTTCGCGGACCCCGACGGTTACCAGGTGACCCTCCACGACCGTGGCTGAGCCGGGCGGCCCGGCATCGCCGTAGGCGGGCCGGCCTTCTACCGTCCCAGCTCAGGCCGGCTCGTCTCGGCAAAAGATTCATCATCTCAGCGCGCATCAGGCGCAGGTCCCGGCGCCTCAGAGAGATATACGGTTCACTTCATGAGGAGGGGAAGACATGCCTGAACCAACGCTGGTGCCGCTGCCTGGCAGCGAACGACACGAGCAGCCAGGCGCGACCCGGATCGGCCCGGTTCCAGCCGACGAGACGATCCGGTTCTCGGTGGTCGTGCGCCCGCGCATGGGCGCGCCCGATATGGGAGAGGTGGCGCGCAACGCGGCCATAACGGGCCAGTTCCTCAGCCGGGAGGAACTGGCCGATGCCGAGGCCCCCGACCCCGCCGACGTTCAGGCGGTCGAGGAGTACGCGCGGCAGAACGGCCTTACCGTCGACGGTGTCGACCCGGTTACCCGCCGGGTGAAGCTCGCCGGTTCCGCAGCCGCGGTCAAGCAGGCGTTCGGCGTGTCGCTTGACCGGTACGAGCACCAGGGCACGACATTCCGCGGGCGCACCGGCCCGGTACAGGTCCCGGAGAGCCTGGCGGCCGTCATCGTCGGCGTCCTTGGCACCGACGATCGCCCGATGGCCCGCCGGCTGACCACCGTCACCCCTCAGTCCGTCAGCGGCCATTCGGTGCCGATGACCGCCGTGCAGATGGCGTCGTACTACAACTATCCGGCCGGTCTGGACGGCAGCGGGCAGTGCATCGGGATCATTGAGTTCGGCGGCGGGTACTTCATCGAGGACATCAACAGGTACTTCGCGCAGCTCGGGATGAATACGCCCTCGATCGTCGACGTACCGGTGGCCGGGGGCTCGAACAGCCCGACGCCGGGCACCGGTCTCACCAACGACATCGGCAGCCTTGAGACCGCGGAAGTCGAGCTCGACATCGAGGTCGCAGGATCCGCGGCACCAGGCGCCAGCATGGCTGTGTACTTCGCCGGAAACGCCAGCACGAATAACTGGGTTGACGCCATTACCGCGGCGATCAACGACAGCACCAACAACCCCTCGGTGCTGTCGATCAGCTGGGGGCTGGCCGAGGACGCCGCGCCTCCTCAGTTCCTCACCCCGGTCGACCAGGCGCTCACCTCGGCTGCGGCGGCGGGCCTGACGGTGCTGATCGCCTCCGGGGACCAGGGGTCCACGGGCAGCTGGGGTCAGCATGGTCCACCCGACACGCTGGCCCATGTCAACT
>DATJLT010000082.1:0-45886 GCA_035509195.1 Streptosporangiaceae bacterium
TGAACAAGACGCGGATTATCTCCGGTGCGGACCTGCCGCTTCCAGTGACTGATACGGCTTCTTACATCCCGACCGCTAGCTGGTACCTGAACTTGCTGCAAGGCAGTACCGGCGACATCACCTCAGGCGGCATGCCCACGATCAGCTTCCGCCCCCTGCTGTGCTCTGCCTTCTGACGAAACTGGGCCTTCTGACGAAACTGGGCCTTCTGACGAAACTGGCCACGGTCGGCTGCCACCGGCCGACGCGCCCGCTTGGCGAGATGCGACGGGCACTTAGGGGTCGCGCGGTACGTTGCTTTAGTGGCCTGCGGGGAAAGCGGGTAGGGCGGTTGCCTGGCCATCAGCTGTAAGGATCGAGATTGAGCCAGACCAGGGAATGGCGGTATGTGGCTGATCAGGCCACTGTGCGGCGGGACGTGCCGGGACGGAGACGCATGCGGCGCTGGCTGCGACGCCTTGTCGTTGGGGTTTGCGTAGTGGTCGGGCTTGTCGTGCTGGCCGGCGGCGTCCTGCTGGCCGCTACGCCTTCGGTGGGCAACGCGTGGTCCGTGGCGAGACGGCAGGCCTCATCCCACGGAGCCGCGTTCCCTGGCCCGCCGGTGCCGCATAAGTTCTCCGCGGCGCTGATCGCTACAGAAGATCACCGGTTCTCTGCCGAGCCTGGAATCGATCCTTACGCGATCGTGCGGGTGTTCTGGGCCGGGATTACCGGCAGCAAAGGGGACCAGGGCGGCGCGACCCTTTACCAGCAACTCGCGAAGCTGCTCTACACCGCTGGCCAGACGACCGGGTTTAAGTCTGAGCTCAAGCAGGTCGCGCTGGCCGTCAAGCTGAAGTACAGCTACACGGGCGAGCAGATCTTGCGCATGTACGCCGGAGTGGCCTATTTCGGTCACGGGTACTACGGGCTCGAGCAGGCTAGCTGCGGGTACTACGGGCGGATGCCAGGCAAGCTGTCCTGGCCTCAGGCGGCCGTGCTTGCCGGGCTCGTTCAGGCGCCTTCGGTTTACGACCCGCTGCTGAACCCGTCGCTAGCGCGGTCGAGAGAGGTGCACGTGTTCAGCCGGCTGGTCGCCACCGGCACGATCACGCAAGCCGAGGCAAACCAGGCACTTAGCGTTCCGATCGCCCGGCTGACCAGAGGGGCAGGCGGCTGCCGGGCCGGCTAGCCGGCCTTGGTCTGCCTGATCGGAAGGGGCCCGGCGCGCGCTGCGGGCGGTGCTGTTCCCTGAGCGAGGACTTGCCTGGGTTCCTGAGCCGTCCGCCCCTTGCGGTGCCTACCGCGCCTCAGCCGGGCGAGTGCCACCTCGGGCGGCACCCAGATCCACTTGCGGTATGACCAGAACCTGAACAGTGTTCCCAGGCCGATGCCCAGCAGATTGGCGATGTTGTACCAAAGACGGCCCTGCAGCCCGATGAGGTCGGTAACCAGGCCAAGGCAGGCGTACTGGATCAGCAGGCCCACGCCGTTGAGCACGAAGAACACGACCGATTCGCGGCGGGCACCGCTGCCCTGGCGGGCGCTGAAACTCCAGTAGCGGTTGCCGAGGAAGGTGACGACGGTCGCCGCGATCGTTGCGATCGTGACCGACGCGAACTTCTCGATGCCGAGGTCAAAGCGGAGCAGGTAGGCGCCGACAAGAACGACGGCCACTCCGGTCAGTCCGACGATGCCGAATTTGGCGCCTTCGCGAATCTGCTCGCGATATTGCCGGTAAAGGCTGGTCGGAGAACGCGCGGGCTGGCCGTCAGGCCCGCCGTTGCTCAATTTTGCGGTCCGGCCTGCTCGCTCGGGTTGCCCGCTACAGGGGCAAGCACGGGCTCGATCGCCTCGTGACCGGCCGGGGCATCCTGGCCTTTATCTGGCCAGACCCATTTGCGGTACGACCAGAACCTGAAGAGAGTGGCGAGAACGATGCCGACAAGGATCGCCACGTTCGCGGGCAACTTGCCGGTGTAACCAAGAATGTGAACGGTAAAGCCGAGGCAGCCAAGCTGGATGAGCAAGCCGACGCCGTTGAGCACGAAGAACAGCACGCTCTCGCGGCCTACGGTGGTCCGTTCCCTGTGCTTGAACGTCCAGTACCTGCTCGCCACGTAGGCGAAGGCGGTGGCGACGATCGTGGCGATGACGTTCGCGGTAAGCCACCCGATGTGCATGTTCGACCGCAGCAAGTTCGTGCCGCCGTCGGTGATGACAACCCCGATGATGCCGACGACGCCGAATTTCGCGCCCTCATGGATCAGTTGCCTGAAGCGCTCGTACAGTCTCCTGGCACTATCCACCGAGGTGGCCTCCGTTCGATCGCATCATTTTGCGGTGCTACCCGAAGTGCCGGCCGTCGAAGCACTAGATCGGAGCACGAGATCGAAGCACCGAGCGCAAGATTACCTTGCC
Source organism: Streptosporangiaceae bacterium (assembly GCA_035509195.1). Lineage (GTDB taxonomy): Bacteria > Actinomycetota > Actinomycetes > Streptosporangiales > Streptosporangiaceae > Chersky-822. The sequence goes on from DATJLT010000082.1 coordinate 2,401, forward strand.
AACGCCGGTACGTGGTCTGAGCGGGAGATTCACGCCTCATGATGTTACGTCCGATTCCCCGTCGGATTACTTAGCGTGGCTAGCTGGATGTCCTGCGTCGCCGGCGCGGAAACTCATTCGAGACTGTCGGTACCGGCAGGTAGGGTCACCGACGTGGCTGAACATGAGGTTCTGATCAGGGCAAGGGGGTTGACCAAGGCATTTGGCGAGTTCACGGCCGTGGACGGGATCGACTTCGAGCTGACGCGCGGCGAGGTGTTCGGGTTCCTCGGGCCGAACGGCGCGGGCAAGTCGTCGACGATGAGGATGATCGGCTGCGTCTCGCCTCCCTCGGGCGGTGAGCTGACAATCTTCGGTCTCGATCCGGTTAAGTACGGGTCAGCGATCCGGGCGAGGCTCGGGGTCGTGCCTCAGGAAGACACGCTCGATGTCGAGCTGACCGTGAGCGAGAACCTCTTGATCTACGGCCGTTACTTCGGGCTGCGCCGCGACGTGATCAAGGAGCGCACCGCCAGGCTGCTCGAGTTTGTCAGGCTTGCCGACCGCGCTGACGATGAGGTCGAGCCCCTTTCCGGCGGCATGAAGCGACGGCTGACGATCGCCAGGTCGCTGATCAGCGAACCGGAGATTCTCCTGCTCGACGAGCCAACGACCGGACTCGATCCGCAGGCCAGGCACGTCGTGTGGGATCGGCTTTACCGGCTCAAGCAGCAGGGCGTCACGCTGGTGCTGACAACGCACTACATGGATGAGGCCGAGCAACTCTGCGACCGGCTCGTGGTGATGGACCAGGGCAAGATCGCGGCGGAAGGCTCGCCGCGCGACCTCATTGCCAGGTATTCGACTCCTGAGGTGCTCGAACTGAGGTTCGCGCTCGACGAGCACGAGCAGGCGGGGGAGAAGCTGGCCGACGTGCCCGCTGCGCGGCTTGAGGTGCTCGCCGACCGGATACTGCTCTATACCGATGACGGCGATGCTGCCCTCGCCGCGGTGGCCGGCCTCGGTCTCGAGCCTGTGACGTCTCTCGTGCGGCGGAGCACGCTGGAAGACGTATTCCTGCGGCTTACCGGCCGGTACCTGGAGGACTGATGGCACTCGCACCGGCGCGGGAACCTGTGACACCAGCGGCGTGGTCGTTCGCGGTGCGCCAGTTCAGGTTCTGGCTGACCAATTACCGCAGGACCTGGCGGGGAACCATCTACTCCGGCCTGCTGAATCCCGTGCTCTACCTGGGGGCGATGGGACTCGGCCTCGGCTCGCTTGTTGACGCGCACGGCACGGCCAGCCTCGGCGGCGTGAGCTATCTCCAGTTCCTTGCCCCTGGCTTGCTGGCCGGCGCCGCGATGGAGATGGCGATGGGCGAGTCGACCTGGCCGGTGTTCGGATCGGTGAAATGGCTGAAGACCTACGAGGCGGCCGCCGCGACGCCGCTGCGGCCAGGCGACCTCTACTACGGTCACCTGATCTTCACGGCTTTCAGGCTGATGCTGAACTCCTCGGTGTTCCTCGCGGTCATGGCCGCGTTCGGCGCGGTGAAGTCACCGTGGGTCATCGCGGCGCTGCCGGTCGCCGTGCTGACCGGGCTGGCATTCGCCGCGCCGCTTGAGGCCTTCGCGATCACCTGCAAGAAGGAGACCTCGTTCTCGCTGATCTTCAGGTTCGGCATCATCCCGCTTTTCCTCTTCTCAGGCACCTTCTTCCCGATCTCGCAGCTTCCCCCCATCGTGCGGCCGCTCGCTTACGTCACGCCCTTGTGGCACGGGGTCGCCCTGTGCCGCGCGCTCAGCCTCGGCAACGCGTCGGCAGGCGCGGCCGCGCTGCACCTCGGCTACTTGCTCGCGCTTATCGGCACGGGCAGCTACCTGGCGCAGCGCGCCTACTCGCGGAGGCTGTATGCCTGACCTGACAGCACCCGCGCTGCTCCCGCTCAGGATCTTGCCGCCCGCGCTGCTGCGGACCGGCCGTTACGGCCTGGGCGGCCGCCGCAGCGCCCACCTGATCGAACGGCACGCCAGGGTATACCGGCACACGTGGGGCGTGCTCATCTCGGGTTTCGTCGAGCCGCTGTTCTACTTGCTGTCGATCGGCATCGGCCTCGGCAAGCTGGTCGGCACCGTCGCGGGGCCAAGCGGGCACGCCGTCGGCTTCACCAGCTTCGTCGCGCCGGCCTTGCTGGCCACCTCCGCGATGAACGGCGCGGTCCAGGATTCCACCTTCAACGTGTTCTTCAGGTTGAAGTACGCCAAGCTCTACGACTCGGCGCTGGCCACGCCGATGCGGGCCGACGAGATCGCTCTGGGCGAGATCAGCTGGGCGCTGATCAGAGGAAGCATGTACGCCGCCGCCTTCATGGTTGTCATGCTGGTACTTGGCCTTGCTCACTCGGTCTGGGCCGTGCTTGACGTTCCCGCTGCCGTGCTAATCGGCTTCGCGTTCGCCGGGGCGGGCATGGCAGGGACCACGTTCATGCGTAGCTGGCAGCATTTCGAGTTCGTCACCTTGTCGACGCTGCCGATGTTCCTGCTCTCCACGACTTTCTATCCGCTAAGCGTTTATCCGAGGACGATTCAGCTCTTCATCGAGATCACGCCGCTTTACCAGGGAATCGTCCTGCTCCGCGGCCTCACGTTCGGAGTGGTCGGGCCTGGCTTGCTGCCGAGAGTGGCCTACCTGGTGCTCATGGGCCTCGCCGGGCTCTTCGTGGCGGGCCGCCGGATCAGGCGCCGCCTGCTTACCTAGGCCCGGCGCCCGCCAGGAAGTGGAAAGTGCCCCGCCACCGGCATCCGGTGGCGGGGCACTAGCTCGGGCTGGCTGGCCGGAACGGGGGCGTCGGCCAGCCAGCGGCCCGGCGGTGGGGGGTCCGCACGGGCGCTGTCGCCGGCTGGGCAGGCCCTCTCGGGGCGGCGCCTTCTGGGGGAAAGGCTGGCGCCGCGGGGGCCTGGGGGAATGCCTCAGCCGGACGGGCATAGGAGCGGGATGCGAACGTTTGCTCCTTTAAGTGACTGCGTCCTTCGTGATCGATCAGTACTCAGACGCGCGAGCCGTCTGCACGGTTTCGTGATCTGGATTACACGTCGTCTTCACATGGGTGAGCGCGGCGCCCGCTAGAACCTGGCCAGCGCCTCCTGCAGCGGGTCAAGTCCGATCGACCCGAGTGTCAGTGCCTGGCTGTGGAATTGCTTCAGGTCGAAGCCCGCGCCCTTGCGCCGCCTGGCGTCTTCCCGCGCGGCGAGCCAGATCCGCTCCCCCAGTTTGTAGGCCGACGACTGTCCCGCCCACCCGAGGTACCTGTCGAGTTCAAACCTCAGCAGCGCGTCGTCCACCTGGACGCGAGATCGCAGATACTCCCATGCCAGCTCAGCGTTCCACTGTTCGCCAGGATGCCAGGGCGAGTCGGAAGGGACCGGCAGTTCTACGTGAACGCCGAGGTCGACCACGACGCGTGCGGCCCGCAGCAACTGCGCGTCAAGCATGCCGAGCTTGTTGCCAGGATCGGCCAGATAGCCAAGCTCGTCCATCAGGCGCTCGGCGTACAGTGCCCAGCCCTCGCCGTGCCCTGATACCCAGCACATCAGTCGCTGCCACCGGTTGAGCTGGTCCTGCAGGAAGATGGCCTGCGCGACCTGCAAGTGATGGCCGGGGACGCCTTCGTGATAGATCGTGGTGAGTTCCTTCCAGGTCGAGAAGTCCTCCACCCCGTCGCCTGGTGCCCACCACATCCGTCCGGGACGGCTCCAGTCCTCGTTTGGTCCCGTGTAGTAAATCCCGCCGTCCTCGGTCGGCGCGATCAGGCATTCGATCGTCCTGGCCGGCTCGGGAATATCGAAGTGGGTGCCGTTCAGTTCGGCGATCGTGGCATCCGCGATGCTCTGCATCCAGTCTTTCAGCGCGTCGCGCCCGAAGATCCGCCGGCTGGGATCGGCGTCGAGTGCCTTCACCGCCTCGGGGACCGAGCCGCCTGGCACGATCTTTCCCGCGATTCGCTTCATCTCGGTTTCGATCCTGATGACCTCGTTCCACCCCCAGCTGTAGGCCTCGTCAGCATCGATCGTGGTGCCGAGGAACTGGCGGGAAAGCAAGCCGAATCTCTCCCGGCCGACGGCGTCCTTTTCCCTTGCGAGCGGCAGAAGCTCGGTCTCGAGGAACTGCCCGAACTCAGCTGTGGCGGCGTTCGCGGCTTGCGCGGCGGATTCCAGTTCGGTGCGCAGCGTGCCTGCCGCCCCGGTGCGCCGCACCAGCCCGTCGTAGAAGGCCGCGCCAGGCGCGGTCCACTCAGCACACTGGCGGGCACAGGCAATGACTTGCCTGCGGGCCGTGACCTGGCCCTTCGCCGCCGCGTCGAGCAAGGTCCGGCGGTAGCCGCCGTAGGCTGCTCCTACGCCGCGCATCCGGCTGGCCAGGTTCCGCTGAGCCTCTTCGCCGTGCAGGGGCATGACGTCGAACACCTGGCGGACGGCCTGCAGCCAGCAAGCGATCACGTTGAGATCACTAGCAGAAGCGCCGCTATCGTGCAGTTCTACGTAGACGGTCAGGCGCTCGGTCATCGCGTCCCTGGCAACCAGCTCGCGGTCGCTGGCCGGCCGCGCCTTTGCCAGTTCCGTCAGAGTCCGCCGGTTGAGGTCCGCCACCGCCTCGAATCCCGCCGGGCTCAGGTCGGTCATTAAGTCGTCGTAGCCAGTAATGCCCATCGAGCTGGCGGCGATCGGATTAAGCACCGAGAACTCAGCTACATGGCGATCAGCGATCTCATCGACTGTGCTCATGAACCGGAAGATACAACGAGTGACCGCCGTCAGCACAGGCGGGCAGGCATGTCAATGCGATTGCGGGGTGAAATATCTTCGCGGATTGCCGACCAGCATGAGCTGGATCTGCTCGGCGCTGACGCCCCGTTCAATCAAGGCCGGCAATACGTAGTCGTGTATGTAAAGATAGTTGCCTGCTTTGGCCTCGTCGTGCGGATACCAGTCGATGTAGCAGGCGGCGTCATGCGAAAGCACCATCTGCGCCGCGTATCCGCGCCCGCATAGCGCGGCGATGATTTCGGCGCGACGCTCCAGTGACGGGGAGATGCCGATGCCGAAGCGGTCCATCCCGAGAAGGCACCCGGCGTCCGCGACCTGAGCGAGGTATTCCGCGTCCTTGCTGTCGCCGCTGTGGCCGATCACGACTCGGGTGAGGTCCGCGCCCTCTTCCCGCAGTACCTGTATGACGGAGAGCCCGTTCCTCGTCGCGGGGTGCGTGTGCACGGTGACCGGTGCTCCGGTCAGCACGTGCGCCCTTGCGACTGCCCGTAGCACCCGTTCGACCCCCCTGGTTAGCCCGGGTTCGTCGACCGCGCACTTCAGGAACGCCGCCTTCACCCCGGTTCCCGCGATCCCCTCGGTGATATCACGCACGAACAACTCGGTCATCGGGTCCTCGCGGCTCGCGGTCAGCCGCCTGCTGCGGTACCTGAAGTAGAAAGGCACCTCGCTGAACGTGTAGACCCCGGTCGCGACGATGATGTTCACCGGCGTCCGCTCGGCAACCCGCTTGATGCGCCAGATGTCGCGCCCGAGTCCGATCACCGTGGGGTCGGCGATGGTCGTGACGCCGCCGGCGAACGCCTTGTCTAGCTGGGCCACGGCGTGCGCGACCCGGTACTCCTCGTCCCAGTCCTCCGGATAGTTCTGCCTGATCTCCTCGTTGAGCACGAACACGTGCTCGTGCATCAGCGTCGTCCCTAGCTCGCTGACGTCAACTTGACCACGTACCGTCTCGACCATCGCCATGGGCAGACCGTAACGTGTGACGCGTACTGGCCGGTAGGTACGCTTTCCACGGGAGGCAGCACGATGGAATTCGGATTCGACGCTAAGACCGAGGAACTCAGGGGGAAGCTGCTCGCCTTCATGGACTCTGACGTCTACCCGGCAGAGGCGGTGTTCGCTCAGCAAGTGGCGGAGGCCGCTGCCAGCGGCGACATCTGGCACCGCCCGGCGGTCATCGACGAACTGAAGGCGAAGGCGCGCCAGCAGGGCCTGTGGAACCTGTTCCTGACCGTGCGGAGCCACGGCGGCGGGCAGGATCAGGCCGGGCAGATCGCCGCCAAGTACGGAGCCGGCCTCACCAACCTCCAGTACGCGCCGCTGGCCGAGATCACCGGCCGTTCGGTCTCTCTCGCACCCGAAGCGCTCAACTGTGCCGCACCTGACACAGGCAACATGGAACTTCTCGCTGAGTTCGGCAGTGAAGAGCAGGTCGAGCGCTGGCTGCGCCCGCTGCTTGAAGGTGAGATCCGCTCCGCGTTCTGCATGACCGAACCGGACGTGGCCTCCTCTGACGCCACGAACATCTCGACCAGAATCCAGCGCGACGGTGACCTCTACGTGATTAATGGTCGTAAATGGTGGTCTTCCGGGGCGATGGACCCGCGGTGCAAGCTGCTCATCGTCATGGGCAAGACCAACCCGGATGCCGAACGCCATCGCCAGCAGTCCATGATCTGCGTGCCTTCCGACACCCCTGGCGTCAATGTCAAGCGCAGCATGCGGGTCTTCGGCTTCACCGACTCAACACACGGCGGCCACGCCGAGATCGAGTTCACCGACGTCAGGGTGCCGGCGACGAACCTGATCGCGGGCGAGGGAGAGGGCTTCGCGATCGCGCAGGCCCGCCTCGGGCCGGGAAGAATTCACCACTGCATGCGGCTCATCGGCATGGCCGAGCGTGCACTTGAGCTGATGTGCCGCCGGGCGAGCAGTCGCGTGGCGTTCGGCAAGCCGATCGCCGAGCAAGGCGTCGTCCAGGACTGGATCGCCGAATCAAGGGTGCGGATCGAGCAGGCCAGGCTGCTGGTGCTGAAGACGGCCTGGCTGATGGACACGGTCGGCAACAAGGGCGCGCACACCGAGATCCAGGCCATCAAGATCGCGGTGCCTTCGATGACGGAATGGGTGGTCGACAAGGCGATCCAGGCCCACGGAGCCGGCGGCATAAGCCAGGACTTCCCCCTCGCCCAGGCCTGGGCAGGTGCCCGCAGCCTGCGCTTCGCCGACGGCCCTGACGAGGTGCATAAGCGTTCCCTGGCCCGGCGTGAGCTGGCGAAATACCGAACCTGACCCCCGCGGACTCTCTTGAGTTCACAAGCTTTTATCTGCCAATAAGCACCGTTTAGAAAGGGACGTAAGACCTATGGCCGAACAGGCGCAGCGAGTAGCGATCGTCACCGGAGGCGCGCGCGGGATCGGCGCGGCCATCTCCAGGCGGCTAGCCTCCGACGGCATGGCGGTCGGAGTGATTGACCTGAAGGAAGGCGACTGCGGCGCGACGGTCGACGCGATCAAGGCGGCCGGCGGTCGCGCTTTCGCAGCCGGTGCCGATGTCAGTGACGCCGCGCAGGTCACCGCCGCGGTCGAGGCGGTCGCCGCCGAGCTTGGCCCGCCGGTAGTGCTGGTCAACAACGCAGGGGTATTGCGCGACAACCTGATCTTCAAGATGTCGGACGATGACTGGGACACTGTCATGAACGTGCACCTGAAGGGTGCCTTCCTGATGAGCCGCGCCTGCCAGAAGTACATGGTCGAGGCGAAGTACGGCCGGATCATCTGCCTGTCGTCGAGTTCCGCGCTCGGCAACCGCGGCCAGGCCAACTACTCGACGGCCAAGGCAGGACTCCAGGGCTTCGTGAAGACGCTCGCCAAGGAACTCGGCCAGTTCGGGGTCACCGCTAACGCGATCGCGCCAGGATTCATCGTCACCGACATGACCGCGGCGACGGCCGCCAGGATTGGCGTCGAGTTCGAGGCCTTCCAGCAAGCCGCGGCTTCGCAGATTCCGGTTCGCCGGGTCGGCAGGCCAGAGGACGTCGCGCACGTGGCGTCGTTCTTCGCCAGCGAAGGAGCCGGGTTCGTGTCCGGCCAGGTGGTTTACGTGGCGGGCGGTCCCCTGAATTGAGCTCGGCTGACCTGGCGGAGGGCCTCCGCGAGCAAGTGCGCGAGTTTCTCGCGCAGCACGACCCGGCGACGACCGAGCGGCTCGAGTTCGTCAGGGCCAGGTTCGACGCCGGCCTGGCTTGGGTGCACTACCCGGCAGGGCTCGGCGGCCAGGGCCTGCCAAGGACGCTGCAGAAGGTCGTGGATGCCGAGTTCGCCGCCGCGAACTCGCCGACCAACCGTCCCGAGCGGAACGGCATCGGCCTCGGCATGGCCGCGCCGACGATCCTCGCCTTCGCGAGCGACGAGCAGAAGCAGCGCTGGCTGCGGCCGCTGTGGACCGGTGAGGACGTCTGGTGCCAGCTCTTCAGCGAGCCGGGCGCGGGTTCTGACCTGGCCAACCTGGCGACCCGGGCAGTACGTGACGGCGAAAACTGGATCGTCAGCGGGCAGAAGGTCTGGACTTCTTCTGCGCACATCGCCCGGCGGGCGATGCTCGTCACCAGGACCGATCCCGACCTGCCCAAGCACAAGGGGCTGACCTATTTCGGCGTGGACATGACAACCCCCGGTGTCGAGGTCAGGCCACTGCGCCAGGCAACGGGCGAGGCCGAGTTCAATGAGGTATTCCTCACCGACGTCGTCATCCCGGACACTGACAGAATCGGCGAGGTCGGGCAGGGCTGGCAGGTCGCGACCGGCACGCTGATGAACGAGCGCGTCGCCCTCGGCGCGTTCTCGCTGCCACGCGAGGGCGGCATGATCGGGTTCTCCGCCAAGACCTGGCGCGAGCATCCAGAACGGCGTACTCCAGGGCTGCACGACCGGCTGCTGCGCCTGTGGGCGGCCTCCGAGGTATCGCGCCTCGCGGGGGAGCGGCTGCGGCAGCAACTCGCCGCCGGACAGCCAGGCCCGGAAGGCTCGGGTGCCAAGCTCGTCTACGCGCGCCTCAACCAGGAGATCGCGGACCTCCAGCTAGAACTGCTCGGCGGTGATGGCCTGCGGTACAGCGACTGGACCATGCACCGCCCTGACGGCGCCGACTTCTACGGACGTGACTCCGGCTACCGGTACTTGCGCTCCAAGGGCAACTCGATCGAGGGCGGCACCTCGGAGATCCTGCGCAACATCGTGGCCGAGCGCGTGCTCGGCCTGCCGCCGGAAATCCGTCTCGACAAGGACAAGCCATGGAAGGACCTCCCCCGATGAGCGAGGCTGAGCTGACCGAGGAAGAGGCCGAGGAAGCCGAGGCGGCGGCCGCGCCGCCCTTGCCCGATCTCACCTACACCGACCAGGAAACCGACCTCAGGTCTGCGGTCAGGTCGGTACTCGAGGAGAAAGCCGAGGCGGCTGCGGTTCTTGCCAGGACCGAGAGCCCTGACACATATGACGTCGGGCTATGGCGCACGCTCGCGGCCGAGATCGGCTGCGCCGGCCTGCTGATCCCTGAGGCACAGGGCGGCGCGGGCGCCTCATTCCGCGAGGCGGCGGTCGTCTGCGAGGAGATCGGCCGCTGGGTCGCGCCCGTCCCGTTCCTCGGCAGCGCGGTCATCGCCACGGTGGCGCTCCTCGAGCTCGGCGCGGACGAACCGCTCGCCGGACTCGCGGCCGGCACTACGACCGCCGCGCTCGCGGTGCCGTTCGACTCCTTGCCCGGTGCGCGGCCAGAGCCGACCGTGAGGCTCGGGGGACCGGCGAAGGGTGACCCCGAGGGCACGTACCGGCTGTCCGGAGCGGTCAAGGGAGTCGCCGACGCGCTGCTCGCCGATCTCCTCATCGTGCCCGCCGACGGCGTGCCTTACGGCCTTTACGCGGTCGCCGCCGACGCGGAGGGTCTCACCAGGACCCCTGTCACCTCGCTGGACATGACCAGGCAACTTGCCGATCTCACGCTAGAGAACGTACCTGCCCGCCGTCTCGGCGGCGGCCGTGCCGCCGAGACCGCCGTGTTCGCCGCGCTCCGCGCGGGTGCCGCGATGCTGGCGGCCGAGCAGCTTGGCCTGGCCGACCGCGCACTCGAGATCACGCTGGCTTACGTGAAGCAGCGTTATCAGTTCGCCCGCCCGGTCGGCTCGTTTCAGGCGCTGAAGCACCGCTTCGCTGACTGGTGGGTGGCGGTGACGCAGGCAAGGGCAGCCTCCCGTTACGCGGCGGCGTGCCTGGCCACCGGTGACCCCGACGCTGACGTGGCGGTGGCGCTGGCCAAGTCGGTCTGCTCGGACACCGCTGTGCTCGCCGGGCAGGAGATGATCCAGTTGCACGGCGGCATCGGCTTCACCTGGGAACACCCGGCTCATCTGTACCTGAAGCGGGCCAAGAGCTCGGCCCTGGCCCTCGGTACCGCCGACCGTCACCGGGCCGCACTGGCCAAGCTGGCCGACCTCCCGCCAGCCTGATACGCGGCTTCGGTAACGGCAACGCGCGAAGTTGAGGACCCCCGCCGTTAGCGGATTTGCGCAATTGAGGTCTGGAGTTGTCGCATACTGTGTCATGCACTCCTTACCAACGGACGAAGTCGTCCACTCCGCTGCCTGCCGCCTGCAGGCAAGTCTGGCCACGCCCGGCCTGCGCCGAGCCGTGGCCTTGTATTTTCACGAGCCCAGTTTCGCCGGGATGACCTTCAGCGATCTTGGGCTCAACCCGCCGTGCGAGATCACCGCCGACGACCTTCTTGCCGTTTCGCTGCTCGACATTACCTGGCGCCCGCAAGTCGTGCGCATCCTGCTGATCACTCACCGGCAGCAGCTTGGCAGCCTGCTGGCCGACCTGCCGCGGGACCTGGACCTGTGGGACGCTGGCGACGAAACCTTGCGCCAGATCGACTTCATCTGGGACGTTCTGACGTCGATCGAGGGGATCGGCACGGCGAGCGCGGCTAAGCTGCTCGCGCGCAAGCGCCCCAGGTTGTGCCCGATCAGCGACAACCTCGTGATCAAGGCCGTCGATGTCCCCGGCCGCACCTGGGACGTGCTCCGAGCGCTTCTCCGGGATCCGGCGGCCCGTGCCGACGTGGAAGCCTTGCGTCCTGACGAGGCCGCTCACGCCAGCTTGCTGAGGATTCTCGACGTCGCGCTCTGGGTCTCGCACAGCCGCTCGGCGGCCGCGCAGGAAGTACGCGAGAAAGCCGGCCTTTTCCTGCCGCAGTAGCCTGGACCCGTGGAACACGACCAGCAGTCTCCCGCTGTAGCGTGCTCGCTTGACGCGAGCGACTTCGGCCGTCGGGTCAGCCGATGGCAGGCATTGGCAGCGCAGGCCGATCCCCGACTGTCCCGCACCGACCGCGGGCTGCGGGTATCGTTCGCGGGCGAGCCAGGCGTCGGCGATGAACTGGCTGAGCTTGCCGCGCTTGAGCGCGATTGCTGCGCGTTCGCGACCTGGTCGGTCAGCGAGGATGGCGGCCGGCTCGTGCTTGACGTCAGTGCCGTCGATGACGAGGGCGTGCTCTCCGTGCAAGCCATGTTCGCCGAACTCGGCTCCCTGGGGCAGTAGCTAGTACCTAGCACCAACGGCCGTCGGCATCGCGTCAAGCTCTGCCAGGTCGGCGGCGCTGAGCGCCACCTGCGCGAGGCTGGCTGACCCCATGAAACCGGGTTTGAGGGTGCCTGCGCCCCTCAATCCCCGGTTTGAGGGTGCGTGCGCCCCTAGCTGACGGCGGTGCGGCATCGTCAGTGGCCGCGGAAGGCTTCCTCCAGCCACCAGGAGCCGTGCCTGGCCGTGACCTTGGCGTCGATCACGATGGGCCGGTCGCGCGGTCCTTCCAGCCACTCCTGCACCGGCGCGAGGTCGCCCTTCTGCCTGACCCTCGCCGCCGCGCAGCCGAAACCGCGGCCGATCTGGGCGAGGTCCACAGGCGGGAACTTCACTGTGCCGAGCGGGTAGCCCTCTGGCCCGAAATGATGGACTTCGGCGCCATACGCCTCGTCGTCATAGATGACGATGACCATCGGCAAGTGCAGGCGCACGGCGGTCTCGAGTTCGCTGATGCCCATGAGCGCTCCGCCGTCGCCGAGTGCCGCGACGACGAGCCGGTCTGGCCGGGCGATGGCCGAGCCGATCGCCGAGGCGAGCCCGAGGCCGACCGACTGGTATGCCTGGGTGAAGCAGAATCCGTCGGCGTCGGGTACGGAAAGGAACATCGCCGGGTAGCCGATGAAGTTGCCGGAGTCGATCGCCACGATCCGCTCGGCAGGCAGCATGTCGTCGAGTGCGATGCTGAGCGTTCGCGGGTCGATCGCGGTGCCGTCGCTCTCGTCGTCATAGGGGACGTCGCGCCACCTGACCTCGCGGGCGATCCGGTCACGCAGTTCCCCGGAGCGGTAGCCGAACTGGTTGCCGCCGTCGCCGAGCACCGCCGCGACCGCCTCTGCCGTCAGGGCCACGTCGCCGGTGATGCCGAGGTTGACCTGGCAGTGCGCGCCGAGCGCGCCCTTCTCCGAGTCGACCTGGACCAAGGTCGCGCCAGGACCGATCAGCGCGCCGTGGCGCGTGGTCCACATGTTCAGCGAGCAGCCCCAGCCGACGATGAGATCGGCGCCGGCGATCAGCTCGGCGGCCAGCGGCGAGGCGAACCCGCCGCTGACGTCCAGGTCCCAGGCGCTGCCATGAAACAGGCCCTTCGCGGCGGCCGAGGTCGCGAGCAGCGCGCCGCACCGGTCAGCGAGCCTTTCCAGGTCGGCACTCGCACCGGCGATCCTCGCGCCGCGGCCGGCGATGAACACCGGCCGTTCTGCCCGCCTGATCGCCGCGGCGAGCCGGTTCACCCCGATCTCGTCAGGCACCGCGCCCGACCTCTTCGCCCAGCTAGGGATCGCCGCATCGGGTGCCGCCTCTGGCGGCGGTGTGCACTCGGCCGCCTGGACATCGAGCGGCAGCCCTAGCACGACGGTGCGCCGGTCTTCGGCGGCCAGCTTGTACGCGCGAACGGCGTCATCGATCGCGAAAGAAGGCGAGTGCAGGCGAGCCTCCACCGCCCCGACGCCGCGCGTCAGCGCGCCCAGGTCAATGCGGAAATTCGAGTGCGTCGCGCTGCCTGCCACGTCGGCGGCGAGCACGAGCATCGGGGTGCGGCTCTTGGCTGCCTCAGTGATCGCGGTAAGGGCGTTCGTGAAGCCTGGCCCCTGGTGCAGTGACACGATGCCGGGCTTGCCGGTCATCCTTGCCCATCCGTCGGCCATGCTTGCCGCCCCGCACTCGTGCCTTGCCGGTATGAAGCGGGCGCCGCGCTCGATCAGAGCGTTGGTCATATGGAAGTTTCCGCTGCCGACCAGCCCGAACACGGTGTCCGCGCCGAGTGAGGCCAGCACCTGGGCAACGGCGTCGGTGACTTTCATCAGGTGCGCTCCACTAGGGCGATCGCACGGCAGGGGCTGCCAGAGCCGCCGACAATCGGGAGCGGGCCGGCGATCAGCACCGCGCCGGTCGCCGGCAACCTGGACAGGTTCTGCAGCTGGGTCAGCCCGTACTTGCCCGCGCCAAGCAGCGATGCGTGACAGGGGAATGGCGGGTCAAACGAGTGCGCGGTACCGGCATCGGTGCCAACCGTCTCTACTCCGAATCCGAGCAGCGGCGACTCGGTCGCCAGCCATCGGGCGCACTCGACCGACACGCCTGGCGTGTGCGGTCCCGTCTCGTTGGCATTGAGGAACTCTTGCTGGCTACTTGACCGGGAATCCCAGCCCGTGCGGTACAGCAGCCACCCGCCGTCTGGCAGCGAGCCGTGCTCGCCCTCCCAGCGCCTGATGTGCTCAATCTCGAGCAGGAAGTCGGGATCGGCGGCGGCCTCGGCGCTGAAGTCGAGCACCACGGCGGGCGCGATCAGCCGCTCGGCGGGGACCTGGGAGACGTCCTCGCCGTCACGCCCGGTCGCCCAGTGCACGGGCGCGTCGAAGTGAGTACCCGTGTGTTCCCCCGTGGTGATGTTGTTCCAGTACCAGGCCGGGCCCCGGTCGTCGTACCTGCTGATCTCCTGCAAGGAGAACGAAATGGTATTGCCGAATGGCGGTGGCAATTGGATGATCGGCGTGTCGGCCTGAAGAGGCGCCGTGAGATCGATGACCTCGATAGCGGAGAGTCGCAGCGCTGCGATCAGTTCGTCGAGTATCGGCATGGCACCCAGCCTGCCGTAGCCGGCCCTGGCAGGGAAGGAGATCGCCTGTACAGTTCACCCAGAATCGGGCGCGCTCAGGAGGTCGATGATGGATTCGGTGGCCGGTACCGGCATCGTGGTGACCGGCGGTGGCAGTGGTATCGGTGCCGCGCTTTCCCGCCGGTTCGTTGCCGAGGGCGCGCGGGTTGTGATCAACGACCTGAACCGCGAGGCGGCGGAGGCAGTCGCCGCGTCGTGCGACGAGTCGAACGGCGGCCTGGCCAGCGTTATCGCCGGCGACGCGGCCTCCGAGGACGGCGTCGAGTCGCTGATCGCCGGCGCGAGGGCTGAGCTGGGCGAGATCGACATTTACTGCGCGAACGCCGGGATCGCCAGGCGGGGCGGACCAGAAGCCAGCGAGAAGGACTGGGCCGACTCGTGGAACGTTAACGTGATGGCGCACGTGCGGGCGGCGCGGCTGCTGCTCGGGCCCTGGCTGCAGCGGGGGAGCGGGCACCTGATCTGCACGGTCTCCGCAGCAGGACTGCTGGCAACTCCGGGCGCGGCGCCTTACTCGGTGACCAAGCACGCCGCGATCGGCTTCGCCGAGTGGCTGTCGCTGACGCACGGGCACCGCGGGCTCACCGTGCAGGCGCTCTGCCCGATGGGGGTGCGCACGGGCATGTTCCCTGGCCCCGGCGGTGACTCGATGAGCGAGAAACTGCTTGGCCGTGACGCGATCATGCCAGATCAGGTCGCCGACGTCGTCATGGAGGCGATCGCCGACGGGCGTTTCCTGATCTTGCCGCACCCGCAGGTCGCGGAGATGTACGCGGGGCGGGCATCTGACCCTGACCGCTGGCTGGCCGGGATGAGCAAGCTGCAGGTGTACCTGGAAGACGAATCGTCCTGATCGGAGTTCCCGTGCACGAGCACCACTGCATGCCCGGCACCTGAGCTGCGCTCGAACGCGATCTCCTGGCCGGCGACCTTTACCTTTTCCCTGGCCCACTCGCCCTCACCTGTCGACTTGCTTCACCACGTGCCAGCAGGTACCGGCCGGCCGGTCAGGCCGGACCCCAGGGCGCCAGCCCTTCGTCACCCACGGCTGGCCCCGCGCCAGCAGCATCAAGGAGCCACCGATGCTGTTCGCGGGCATGCGCTAACAGCATCGATGTCCCGGCGTTGTCGTCAGCGCAGCATCAGCGAGCCACCGTTGCGGTTGCGCCCGCGCCCCGAACAGCATCGAAGAGGCACTGATGCTGCTGACTTCGGCAATATGCCTCTGTCATCCGAAATGTGCCGGAATGCGTGCGGGGTGCGGGGTGCAGGGCCCACCGCTGTGGCTGAGGCGACAGCGATGGGCCCCGCATTGCACGGTGCCGGGCGGAGCGGGCGGGGCTGCCGTTACAGGTTGAGTGTTAGGCGCAGGTCGCGGGAGGAGCGGCCGGCCTCGATCGTGAACGGGCCTTCCGGCCAGGTCCAGGCCCCCGAGGCGGTATCCCACCTGGCGAAGGCGCGAGCCGGCACCCGCAACATCACCTCAGCCGCCTCGCCAGGCCCGGTCGTTGCGACGCCGAACGCCGCCAGCGAACGCGCCGGACGGCCCTCCTCAGCCGGACCCGACAGGTAGGCCTGCACTACTTCCCTTCCGCTTCTGGTTCCCGTATTGGCTAGGCCAATGGTCACCACCAGGTCTTCGCCTGGCCGGTACTCGCCCTGGGCGGTGAGACTCACATACTCCCAGGTCGTGTATCCGAGACCGTGCCCGAACTCGAACAACGGCGTGATTCCCGCGCTGTCGTAAGCGCGGTACCCGATCAGCAGGCCCTCGGTGTACTCGAGCAGCCCGTCTTCCGGCATGGTGTCGACGACCGGGCAGTCTGCCTCAGCGGCGGGCAAAGTGACCGGCAGGCGGCCGCCAGGCTCGGCGTCGCCGAGCAGGACGTCAGCCACGGCCTCGCCCATGGCCTGGCCTGGCAGCCAGGCTTGCATCACGGCCTGGACCTGATCGACCCACGGCATCAGCACGGGCATGCCCGCATTGACCACGACCACGGTACGGTCGCACGCCGCGGCGACCCGGCTGACCAGCTCGTCTTGCCGTCCTGGAAGAGCCAGAGTGGGCCGGTCGAAGCCCTCGCTCTCGGTCAGCTCGGCCGACCCGACAACCACGATCGCGACGTCGGCCGCCGAAGCGGCCGCGACCGCCTCGGCGAGCAGGGTTTCTTCGTCGGCCGCAGGCGCGATCCCGAACCTGACCGCAAGCGGGCCTTCGCCGTCCGCGGCCGGGTGAAACTCGATCGTCAGCCGTACTTGCTGACCTGCCGTGAGTTCCAGCCCGGCCCTGACCTGGCCAGGTTTGGTCATGGCCTGCACGGGGTCGGCCGGACGGACCGTGACCTTGTCGGCCACGACCTCCCCGTCGACCGTGATCCTCAGCTGCCCGACCCCGGCAGCGCCGATGAGGTGCGGCCCGCTCCTTTGCGGGCGGTAGAACAGGTCGAGCACGATCTTGCCGCTCTCGCCCCAGCCGATGCCCGGCGGAAAGCCGTCCCACCAGGCGAACGCCGCCGCCGTGCGGTGCTCGGTGCGCAGCACCGTGCCGTCGGCGGCCACGAACGACAGGTGCAGTCCTGGCTCGCCGGTCACCGGGTCCGTGCAGGAGCCCGCGGCCGGCGCGGGCACGGTCGCCCAGATCTGGCAGCCTTCTGCCACCGTCACTTCGGCCATCCCTTCCAGCCTGCGGGTCAGCGCATCCGCCGGCGCTGACACGCTGACAGGGGAGACGACCACGGCGCCGCCGCCCTGGATCGTCGGCCTGATGGCTCCAGGACCTATCACGGCGACCTTGCCCACCCGGTCCCCGAGCGGAAGCACCTGCTCATCGTTCTTGAGCAGGACGAACGAGGCCGCGTTGACCTGGCGGAGCAGCGCCTGGTCAACGAACTCCACCGGGCCGGGTGGCGGTGGTGAACCGCCGAGTGCCCCGACCGCGCGGGCCAGGCCGAGCAGCCGGATCAGCTTGTCATCGAGCACGTCCTCAGTGACCAGGCCTTCGGCGACGGCTTCAGCGAGCTGCTCGCCCCACGGTCCGTCAGGGCCGGGCATGGACAGGTCGAGCGTGGCCAGCGCGGTCGCCGTCGTGCTGCGTGCCGCATGCCAGTCGGAAGTGATGACTCCGCTGAAGTCCCACTCGCCCTTGAGCACGTCGGCCAGCAGCCGCGCGTTCTCGGTCATCGGAATCCCGTTGACCTTGTTGTAAGCGGCCATCACCAGCAGCGCGCCCGCGTCGCGCACGCACGCCTCGAACGGCGGCAGGTAAAGCTCGCGCAGTACGTGCTCAGCGATGTGCGCGTCGTAGCTCCAGCGCTCGGTCTCTGAGTCGTTGCCCACGTAGTGCTTGACCGTCGCGCCGACGCCCGCTTCCTGAAGGCCCTCGACGTAACCGACCGCCAGCCGTGCGGTCAGCTCAGGGTCTTCTGAGAAGCACTCGAAGCCGCGCCCGCCGAACGGCGTGCGCATGAGGTTGATGGTCGGTCCGAGCAGCACGTGGATGCCCTTGCTCGCCGCTTCCTTTCCCAGTGCGTGAGCGAGCTGGCGCACCAGGCCAGGATCCCAGGTCGCGCCCAGCGCGGACGGGCAAGGCAGGCTGGTCGACGGCTGCCGCTCGTCAAGTACGACGCCGCGGGCGCCGGCCGGTCCGTCCGACATGATCATCGGACGCAGGGCCAGTACCTCGGCGCCTTGCGTGCTCCAGCTATCCGCACCGGTCAGCAGCAGCACCTTGTCGTTCAGTGAGAGCCCGGCAATAAGGCCGGAGTAGTTTGGGGCGGCCGCCCGGCCGGAAACCCGGCCGGGCGCGCCACGCCCCTCGTAATGAGCAGGCATGAGGACGCTTGCTCAGCTAACTGGCTTGAGGTGCAGGATTGTGAACAGGATGTAGGGATCGTTGGGTACTGGGTTGTTGTACTGGTTCGACTCGGTCGGCCAGCCGGTGTAATCCTTCGTGCTGTACTCGTACCAGGCCGCGCCGTAGAGCAGCGGGATGACCGGTGCCTGCGTGGAGACGATCTGCTGCAGGCTGTCGAGTGCGGACTGCTGCACTCCGGCACTGTCCGATCCGGCGAACTTGGCCAGCGCGGCCTGGGCCGCCGGGCTGTCGAAGCGGCCGAAGTCACCGCCGGCGGCCTTGCCGATCGGCGCTGACTGCGAGTAGTCCAGCCAGTTGTCGAAGTACTCGAACGGGCTCGGACCCTGGTTGCTCCAGTGGATCATTGCCTGGAAGTTGCCTACCGGGTAGTCGGCGTACCACTTGGTGGACTGGACGCCGTCGAAGGAGACGTCGAAGCCCTGGGCGTTGAGCTGGGTGGCGATGAGCTGCGCGTCAGTGGCGTAGTCGGTGTAGGAGGACGGGTCCTCGATCGCGAACTTGATCTCCTGCCCGTTCTTGGTCCACTTGCCGTTGACCTTCTTCCAGCCGTCGCCGCTCAGCAGCTTGGACACCTCGCCTGGGTCTGAGGTTCCCTTGAGGTCGTTGGCGTAAGCCGAGTCGAGCAGGCTGTTGTCGACGGGAAGCAGCAGGCCGCCAGAGGACGTGGCCGCCGGCTCGTAGTCGGTCTCGCCCTGGGTGGAGAGCTGGTCACGGTCGATGCCCGCGCTGATGGCCAGGCGGACCTTGGGGTCGTTGAGCGGTGCCTTGGTGACGTTCAGCCAGAGCGTCACCACGTTGTTGCTGGCGAACCACGGCTTGCCTGGCGTCCAGGTGTGGTAGTCAGAGCTCTTGTCGAGGAAGTTGGACTGGACGTTGCTCACATCGTTGCCCGCGTAGTCGATCTGCCCGTCGGACAGTGCCGGGTTCGCGGTCGTGTTGCTGACGAAGTTCGGGAAGATGATCGATGGCACGTGGACGCTCGCCTTGTCCCAGTAGTTCTTGTTCTCGGTCAGCGTGTACTTCTGCGCGGAGAACTGGGACACGACGTACGGGCCGGTGCCGACAGGGTCAGGATCAGCGAACGTCGCCGGGTCGGAGATGTTCTTCCAGATGTGCTCGGGCACGATGTACATGCCGCCGATGAGGAACAAGTTGGCGTATTCGGGCTTGCTGAACGTGAGCACGGCCGTCGTCGCGTTGGGCGCGGTCGCGGTCAGCGGTGCCGGCGGCGGCGCCGTCGGGGTCAGCGTCGGGTTCTTGATCAGCAAGTCGAAGCTGAACGCGACGTCAGCCGCGGTCATCGGGGTGCCGTCGCTGAACTTGACGCCCTTGCGGATCGTGAACGTCAGCGTCTTGCCGCCGTCCGACCACGCATAGTGAGTAGCGAGCCAGGGGATCGGCGCCGCTGTCGGGTTAATCGTGTTGAACATCAAGAGCGGTTCGTAAACCAAGGCGGTCGAGTTGTTCGAGTTGCCGAGCGAGGTGCTCACGTACGGGTTGAACGTCCGCGTGAACGTTTCGCCGGTGTTGTCAACGACGACCAAGGGCTTGCCTTGCGCCGTCGAGGAGCTGCCGCCGCCCGTCGATGACGAGGAGCTGCAGGCCGTGATGGCCAGGCCCAGGGCACCGGTGATGACCAGGCCCTTCAAGATCCGATGTTTCATTGCCTAGACTCCAATAAGCCCGGCCGGCATTCGCCGGCCTGTCCTGTTTGACCGTGCGGGGTCTTTTAGGGAACCTGTGCTACGCGGACCGGCCGGGCCTGTCCGCGGACGTGCGTTGCTCCTCCTTGCCTGGCAGCGCGTGCAGCCAGCACGCGCTCACGTGTCCTGATGTGACTGGCGTCATGGCCGGTACCTGTTCCTCGCAGACCCGCATGGCGTGCGGGCATCGCGGATGGAACCGGCAGCCTGATGGCGGCGTCACCAGGTTCGGTGCCGCGCCCTTGCCGCGCAGCGAGACAGCACCGGCCCTGTCAGGGTCGGGCGCCGCGCTGAGCAGCAGCTCGGTGTAGGGATGGGCAGGAGCGTCGGTGACCGAGGCCGCGGGCCCCGATTCGACGATCCGGCCCGCGTACATCACCGCGACGTCATCGGCGAGGTACCGCGCCGATGCGATGTCGTGGGTGACATACACGATCGAGAGGCCGTCCCGCTCGCGCAGGTCGGCGAGCAGGTTGAGCACGCCTAGCCGGATCGAGACGTCCAGCATGGAGACGGGCTCGTCAGCGAGCAGCAGCCTCGGTGCCACGGCCAGCGCCCTGGCGATCGCGACCCGCTGCCGCTGGCCGCCAGACAGCTCGTGCGGCAGCTTGTCAGCAAAGGCAGACGCCGGGGTCAGCGAAACCCTGGCGAGCAGGTCGGCGATGGTCTGGTCGAGCGAGTTGCCTGCCAGTTTGTGGACCTTGAGCGGCCGCGCCAGGTGGTAGCTGACGTCGTGGACCGGGTTGAGCGAGGAGAACGGATCCTGAAGCACGAGCTGCACGTCCTTGGCGTAAGCGCGTACTGACCGGCCACGGGCGGTGGCCGGCTTGCCGTCGAGCAGCAACTCGCCGCTCGTCGGCTTGATCAGCCTGGCCAGCAGCCTGGCCAGCGTTGACTTGCCTGAACCGCTCTCGCCGACGATCGCCGTGATGCCGCCAGCAGCCACCACGAGGTCGACGTCGTCCACCGCATGCACGACACTGCCGCGCGGGTTCTGCCTCGTCGCCCTGATCCTGAAGTGCTTGGTCAGTCCGCGGGCCTCGAGCAGTGCGGTCATGACTCGCTCCGTCCAAGTTCGGCGGGCGTCAAGGCGCCAGGTTCGTGCAGCCAGCAGGCGACCAGCCGGTCCGCGCCTGCCCTGCGGTCGGCCTCAGGGGTGATCAGCGGCGGTACCGACGAACGGCACCGGTCCATCACGTACTGGCACCTCGGATGGAACACGCACCCCGACGGCAGGTCCCGCAGGTCAGGCGGTGATCCGGCGATGCCGGTCATCCGTTCGCGCGGGCCGTGCAGCCCTGGGAACGAGTGCAGCAGCCCGTACGAGTAGGGATGCCTCGGCGAGGAGTAAAGCTCCCTGGCGGGCGCCGACTCCACCAGGCGCCCCGCGTACATGACCGCGATCGTGTCGGCGATTTCGACGAGGAGCGACAGGTCGTGCGTGATGAACAGCACCGCGAAGCCGAGCCGTTCGCGCAGGTCAGTGAGTTCCTCGAGGATCTCGCGCTGGGTGACCACGTCGAGAGCGGTCGTGGGCTCGTCCATGATCATGAGCTGCGGCTCTAGCGCCAGGGCCATCGCGATCATGACACGCTGGCGCATGCCGCCTGACAGCTCATGCGGGTAGCTGCCCAGACGGTCAGCGGCGATGCCGACCATTTCAAGCAGCCCGGCCGCCCGTTCGCGGCGGGCCGTCCGGTTCAGCCCAGGGCGGTGAGCCTCGAGGACGTCGGTGAGCTGGGTGCCGATCGTCATCACCGGGTTCAGCGCGTTCATGGCGCTCTGCACGACGACCGCGAGCTGGGTCCAGCGGAGATCGCGGAGCTGCGCCTCGCCGGCGTTGAGGAGGTTGACGGTCCCCGCGGGGGTCCGGAACGTTACCTCACCGCCGGTGATGACGCCTGGCATGCGGAGCAGCCTGCTGATCGCGTAGGCGAGCGTCGACTTGCCGCTGCCGCTCTCGCCAGCCAGGCCGAAGACCTCGCCGTGCCGCAAGGTCAGGCTGGCATCGAGCACGGCGTGGACCGCCTCGTCACCGAAACCGTAGTCCACGCAAAGGTCTTTAACTTCAAGCAGCGGCCCGCTGGCCGGCTCGGCTGGCTGGTGCTTGTTGGCGGATGAGGTCGTGACTGTCATGCGATTCACCGCTGACCCGAGGTGCTGACGGCCGGGCTCTTCGCCACGGGGGTGAGGCCGAGTGGTACCCGCCTTGGCAGGCCGGCCAGGCGTGCGGTGCGGCGCGAAAGTCCGGCTGCGCGCAGGCGCGGGTTGATGAACTCGTCGATGCCGAAGTTGAGCAGGGCAAGCGACGTGCCGAACAACCCGACCGCGAGGCCAGGTGGCAGGAACCACCACCACTCGATGTGGACTTGCTGTGCGGCCTGGGCGCTCTGCGCCCAGTAGAGCATCGTGCCCCAGCTCCAGTGGGCGACGCTGATCACGCCAAGGAACGACAGCGCGGTGTAGGCGCCGACCCCGTAGATGACCGTGAACAGGAAGCTCGTGGCCACGATCGGCACCAGGTTAGGAAGGATCTCGAAGGCCATGATCCGCCAGGAGCGTTCGCCGATGATCCGCGCCGAGGTCACGTAGTCGCGGTTGCGCATGGACAGGGTCTGCGCCCGTAGCACGCGGGCGCCGAAGGCCCAGCCAGTGATGCTGATGACGACGCCGATGAGCACGTCGTTGGGGTTGGCTGACTTGGAGAGGAAGCCGAAGATCACTATCAGCAAGGGCAGCGCGGGCAGTACGAGGAAGATGTTCGCCAGCATTGACAGCAGGTCGTCGAGCCAGCCGCCGTAGTAGCCTGCCGCGACCCCGAAGCCGACCGCGAGGAACGTCGCGATCACGCCGGCGATGAGCGAGACCAGGATCGTGCTGCGGCCGCCGACGAGCAACTGCGAAAGGACGTCTTGCTGCACCTGAGTGGTGCCGAGCCAGTGGTGTGACGACGGTGGCTGGGGGAGAGGGTTGGTCGTCGACAGGCTGACGTTCGGGTTGTAAGGGGCCAGCCAGGGTCCGATGACGGCAAGCAGCGTGAACAGCAGTGCGAGGACCAGGCCGATCCTGATCTTCGCTGACTTGGGCAACTGGAACATGTGCTTGTGCGGCTGCTTGTGCGGCACGGTCAGGCCTCCTGGCGCGTGCGGGGGTCGAGGAAGGAGTAGACGAAATCGGCAATCAGGTTCGCCGCGAGCACCGCGAACGTGATGACCAGGAAGATGCCCTGCAGCAGCGGATAGTCCTCGCTGCCGATGGCCTGGAGCAGGACGTAGCCGATGCCCGGATATGAGAAGACGATCTCGGTGAGCAGCGAGCCTGAGACGACGAAGCCGATCGCTAGCGAGAAGCCTGAGACGCTCGGCAAGATCGCGTTCCTCGCGGCGTAGGTGATCACGCGGCGCCTGGACAGGCCCTTGGCCTGGGCGATGAGGACATAATCCTCATCCATCGTGGTCAGCATCATGTTGCGCATGCCGATGATCCAGCCAGCGATCGACCCGACGACGATCGTGAGGGCGGGAAGGATCGCGTGATCGATCACATCGGAGATGAACGGCCAGTTCAGGCCTGGATTGAGCGTCGTGGTGTCGTAGCCGGAGTTCTGCGGGAACCAGCCAAGCTTGGTAGCGAACAGCGCGACCATCAAGATCGCGACGAAGAAGTAAGGCGCTGCCTGGAAGAACGTCATGGCGGGCAGGACGTTGTCCAGCCACGATCCGCGGCGCCAGGCCGCCGCGATGCCGACGAGCGTGCCGGCTACGAAGCTGATGATCGTCGCCATCCCGACGAGCCCGATCGTCCAGGGAAGGGCCGCGCGGATCACGCTGGTCACGGTCGCGGGGTAAGCGCTGAACGAGATGCCGAGATTGCCGTGGAAGAGCTGGCCCCAGTAGTGGAAGTACTGGCCGGCGAGCCCGACCTTGGTGTTGATGCCGTACTGGAGGTCAAGTGCCTTGATCGTGGCCGGGGTGACCTGGGACTGCATGTGGCCGATCGCGGCCTCGACCGGGTTGCCCGGCATGAGGCGAGGTATGAAGAAGTTGACCGTGATCGCGACGATCGCGGTCAGCAGGTAGAGCGTGAGCCGCCTGACGATGAGGCGCATTACCGCTGCCCTCCTTCGGCTTGCCCGGCTTCCGCGTGGCAGCCGCAGCTTTCGCGGCGGACCAGGCGGGTGGGGAGGATGACCTCGTCCTGCCGTTGCTGATCGCGATTCGCGATCATGTTGCGGAGGACGTTGAAAGCGGTCGCGCCGAGTTCCTGAATGGGCTGGCGCACGGTCGTGAGCTGCGGGCTGAGGTGCCTGGCCACGGGGATGTCGTCGAAGCCGGTAACCGCGACGTCGCCAGGCACGTCGATGCCGTGCTTGGCAAGCTGGTTCATCACGCCGATCGCGATCTGGTCGTTTGCGCAGACGATGGCTCTCGGGAGGCTGGCGTTCGCGCTCAGGAGGGCGAGCATGGCCTGGGCGCCGCCAGAGGCAAGGTAGTTGCCCTGCCACTGCGGGCCCTCGATGAACTCGGCGCCTGCCGCCTGCGCGGCGTCGGCGACGGCGAGGCGGCGGGCCAGGTTGTCAGGGCTGTCGGCATGGCCGGCCATGTAAGCGACTGTCGGGTAGCCGTGGTCCTCGAGCAGATGCCTGGCGAGCTCGCCCATGCCGCAGGCGTTGTCGCCCCTGACGTTGGTCGTGGCGTTGGTCGCGACGCCTGCCAGGGTAACGACAGGTACCTGGCGGGCCAGATGCTCGAGCCTGGCCGGGTCGAGTACGCGGTCGTGCAAGATCAGGCCGTCGCATTTGCGGGCCATGGTCATGACCCTTCTGTGCGCGTCGTGGCCGTCCACATCGACCGAGCCGACGAGAAGGTTGAAGCCCCTTCGCTGGGCGGCGACTTCGATTCCCCTGTTGATGACGTCGGTGAACTGGAGATTCTCGTCTTCCTCCGTGATCACGCCGTCGGCGCTCTCGCTCCAGGGCATGCGGCGGAACACGACGCCGACGACTTCCTTCAGGCGGACTGAAAGGGCGCGGGCGGCACCGTCAGGGACGAAACCCAGCTCGGCGACGGCCTCGAGCACCGCGTCCCTGGTCTCCTGGCGGGGGTTACGGCTGCCGTTGAGCACCCTTGACACCGAGGCGATCGAGACGCCAGCGACCCTTGCGACGTCGTAGATCGTGGGCGTCGCCTGAGCTGGCGCCTGGGCCGGTGGCTGCGCCTGGGCCTCGGCTTGAGGTTTCGCGTTCGCCAGGTCGTCGGGCATTGAGAGCGGGGGTCCTTTGTCCAGTTTGCGGGTACTCCTGACCGTGGTAAGCGCTTACCCAGGCAGTCGGAAACCTGGTCTGGTGCTGTTCGCGGCCAGACGAGATTCGCTTGCCCGGAAGCTTCCGCCGGTGCGCTCGGGCTGTGGGGATTGCCAGCGGAAAGCGCTTACCAAGCCAATTGCGAGGAGCGTAAGCCTATGCCGCGCTTGCCCTCAAGACCTCACTGGCACTCTGTTACCTGTTCGTAACATTCAGGCAATCCAACGGCACAACTGAGCCGATAATGCTCCGATTCCTGGCGGACCGGCCCGCCGCCGGTGCGGTTGGGTCGGTGCGGTGGGGCTTGGGGCGGCGGGGCTTGGGGCGGCGGGGCCGGGGCGGTGGCCGGGCGGTTGGGTCGGTGCGGCGGGGCCGGGGCAGCGTGCCGGCAGTGGGCCGGCGGTGGGTCGGTGCGGCGTGCCGGGGCGGCGTGCCGGGGCGGCGTGCGGTGCGGCGTGCGGTGCGGTGGGCCGGGGTCGCGTGCCGGTCGGCGGCCGGGGCGGTGGCAGCATCGTTGGCCCCGCGATGCTGCTGGCGGGCCGCGCCCGGTTCCCGGTGCGACGGCGAGGTCATCACGTGGCAGCATCGTTGGCCCCGCGATGCTGCTGGCGGGACGGATCCAGAGACAACGATGGTTATCTGATGCTGTGCCTGTGACATCGCTGGGACATTGATGCTGTAGCGGCGGGCGGACGAGCAGCATCGGTGGACATCTGATGCTGCTGGCTGGCTGGCTGGGTGCGCGGGCGGGCAGTGCGGCAAGGCGGGTGCCTGGTTAGTGATCGGATGGTAATTTTGCCTGGTTACGGGCCGGGCAGCGGGCGATGCCGTCGTGCGATGTCGTCCCCATCGAACCCGTCGTGCCCCTTCAAACCCCTTCAAACCCGGATTTGGTGGTGCGAAGACCCCATCAAACCAGGGTTTGGCGTTGGGCGGTGGCCTGGACCGGGGCCTGGGGCGGCGGGGCCGGGCCATGGGCGGTGGCCTGAGCCGGGGCATGGGCCGGGTGGCGTGGGCCGGGGGGCCTGGACCGGGGCCTGGCGGGGGCGCTGGCCGGGGTCGGGGCCGGGGCCGGGGCTGGGGCTGGGGCACTGGGCGGGCGCACCTGGGGAGCGCATCCGGCTTGCCAGGCATGGGCCGTGGTAGAAACGGGACATGACGTCACAAGGTGTCCCTGATCTCGGCGATGTGCTTGCGGCGCGCCTGCGCATCGCGCCTTACCTGCAGCCGACGCCCGCCTACAGGTACCCGGCGCTGGACAATCTCGCCGGGGCGCAAGTGTGGGTCAAGCACGAGAACCACCAGCCGATCGGGGCGTTCAAGGCGCGGGGCGGCATCAACTTGGTGGCGCAACTCAGCGAGGACGAGCGGAGCCGGGGCGTGATCACCGCGTCGACCGGCAACCATGGCCAGTCGATCGCCTACGCGGCCAGCATCTTCGGCGTGCACGCGATCATTTGCGTGCCGAAGGAGGCCAACCCGGTCAAGGTCGACTCCATGCGGTCGCTCGGTGCTGAGGTGATCTTCCACGGCAAGGACTTTGACGACGCGCGTGAGCACTGCGAAAAGCTGGCCGCCGAGCACGGCTACCGTTACATTCACTCGGCCAACGAGCCCGCGCTGATCGCCGGCGTCGGCACGGGAACCCTTGAGCTGCTTCAGGCACAGCCCGAGCTTGAGGCGATCGTGGTCCCGGTTGGCGGCGGCAGTGGTGCGTGCGGTGCCTGCGTGGTCGCGAAGGCGGTCAGGCAGAAGATCGAGGTGATCGCGGTTCAGTCGGACGCGGCGCCTTCGGCGTACTTGTCTTGGCGTTCTGGTGAGCTGACGCCGGCGCCGTGCGGCACCTTCGCGGAAGGGCTGGCGACAAGGACCTCGTTCGAGCTGACGCAGCAGATCTTGCGCGAACTGCTCGACGACTTCGTGCTCGTGTCAGATGCGGACATCAGGGCCGCGACCTTGATCATGATCGAGAAAACGAAGAATCTCGTCGAGCCGTCAGGCGCCGCCGCGCTCGCGGCGGTGCTCGCCGATCCTGACCGGTTCGCCGGGCGGAAGGTCGCGGTTCTCTGCAGCGGCGGGAACATCAGCCCCGCGCAGCTCCTCTCGCTCTGGGGGTAGCCAGCTCCCGACGTACGCTTGGGTCATGGACTTCGAGCACGTCTGCCTTAACCGGTCAGGCGACTTCGCCACGATCACGATGAACCGGCCTCAGCGCAGGAACGCGCTGTCAATGGCGCACATGCGAGAGCTGATCGCCGCCTTCACGATCACCGGCGGCACCGACGCGAAGGGAATCGTGCTCGCCGGCAACGGCCCGGTGTTCAGCGCAGGACATGACTTCGCCGATGTGGTCGACGCTGACCTGGCTGCGGTCCGCGCGCTTCTCGGCACCTGTACCGAGCTGATGACGCTCATCCAGGCTGTACCCCAGCCGGTCGTAGCCAGAGTGCACGGGTTGGCTACTGCGGCTGGTTGCCAGCTCGTGGCCTCGGCCGACCTGGCCGTGGCCAGCGAGAACGCCGCGTTCGCCGCGCCCGGTGGCAAGGGCGGCTGGTTCTGCCATACGCCGATGGTCGCGATCGCCAGGAACGTCGGCCGCAAGCGCGCCGCCGAGCTCGCGCTATCTGGCGATGCGATTGACGCGGCGACTGCGCTCGACTGGGGCCTGGTCAACCGGGTTGTCCCTGCCGAGCAGCTTGATGACGCCGTCGCCGAACTGCTGCGGCGCGTCACGCGAGGCTCAGCGCAGAGCAAGGGCATCGGCAAGCAGGCGCTTTACGCCCAGATCGACCTTGACCAGCAGAAGGCCTACAGCTACGCGGTCGAGGTGATGGCCGCGACCAGCCAGCTTCCTGACGCCCGCGAAGGCATGCGGGCCTTTCTCGGCAAGCGCGAGCCGCGCTGGCAGCAAGACCCCGCAGGGGCAGCCACTACAAGCTGAGGTCGACGACCACAGGAGCGTGATCGCTAGGGCCCTTGCCCTTCCGCGCCTCGCGGTCGATCCACGTGTCGCTGATCACCCCGGCGAGGGCCGCGTTAGCGAGCACCAGGTCAATGCGCATGCCCATGCCCTTATGGAAGTTCCCCCCGCGGTAGTCCCAGTAGGTGAACGGGTTGCCCTTCGCGATGCGCGGCATGATGTCGGTCAGCCCGGCCGACTCGATGTCCGCGAGTTGCTGCCGCTCGGCGGCGGTAACGTGCGTGGAGCCGGCGAACGCGGCGGGATCCCACACATCTGCGTCGGAAGGCGCGATGTTGAAGTCGCCCATCAAGGCGAACGGCGTGCCCGCCGCGCTGTCGCCTGCCACCGCGTCCCTCAAGGCGGCGAGCCAGCGCAGCTTATAGGCGTAATGCGGATCTTCTGGCGTGCGGCCGTTCGGCACGTACACCGACCGCACCCTGACCGGCCCGCAGGTCGCCGCCAGCGTCCGCGCCTCCGTGGTGCCAGGGTCAGGGAAACCGGGGTCGCCAGGCAGGCCACGTTCTACTACGGCAAAGCCGACTCGGGAGAGCAGCGCGACGCCGTTCCACCGGCCTTCGCCGTAATGCTCCACCTCGTAACCCAGCGGCTTCACGGCGTCGGCAGGGAAGCCGTCATCGGCGACCTTGGTCTCCTGCAGGCACACCACGTCAGGCGCCGTCTGCTCCAGCCACTCCACCAGCCTGGGCAGCCTCGCCAGCACTGAATTCACGTTCCATGTCGCGATCCGCACCCAGTCATCCAACCAGGTACCGCTGACATTGAGCGGTCATTTCCTCTTGCGCTTGGTCTTGTTGACCTGCTTGAGCCGCAGGCGCACCCGGTAGGAGTGGATGGTGAGGCCGTTGCCCTTCTGCCAGATCTCGAAGCCAGCGTCGACCGACTTAAGGAACCAGCGGTAGTTCACCTGCCTGCGCGTCTCCGCGTAGTGAATGAACGGCACGATCGACAGCCACTTCTCGCTGGTCGCAGGCACGACCCGGCGGAAAAGCACGTAGTTCCAGCACCCGAACTGGTTGCAGGCCAGGTGCCTGGCGTAATACCAGCGTTGTCCGTCGATCCTCACGATCGGGTCTTTGGTAGGCGTACCGAACCGCTTGGTGCCGAGCCAGATCATCATCTCCGCGCCGCGCACCTGGCCGTGGTACTCGTGCAGGTGCCCGAACCAGATGTCGTAGGCGACGTTGAACCAGCCAGGAGCCTTACGCCAGCTCGTTGACAAGCTGGTGTGGAGCGACGTGATCCGGTACACCTTCCTCGGCAGGGAGGAGTGGTATGTGCACACGCCCCACGCGCAGCCGTAAACGACCTCGGGAAAGGCCTCGTTGTCGTCCACGTGACTGTCGGCACCTGACTTCGTGACCTGGAAGCCCACCGTGTGCCTTGGCAGCTTGATGCACTCGCGTTCCGGGTAGAACACATCGTTCCGCACGATGTAGCCGACGCCGCGGTAGCGGATCGACCGGCGCCCGTAGGCGCGGCAGACCAGAGCGCCCTTGGCCGGCTTGTGTCCGTGACCGACTACGGCGGCGGTGGCGACGACGGCTCCTGCCGCGACCAGGCTGACGCTGAGCAGCACGCTGAGCCAGACCGCGCGAGTGCGAGTGTGAGTGAAAAGTCGGGACAAGGCCGTGCCCCTCCTGCCCATCCGGAATCTTCCGCACATTGCTTAACAGACCAGGCATCGGTGCGTCAGCGTGTCGCGACAGCAGGTCACAACGATTTGAATAAGGATCGGGCACAAGATTGACGGGTCAGGCGCATTTTTAGCCATTGCGTACGACTTTGCCGCGATTGTCGGCGACCTCGGGCCGATGCCCGTCCTGGCCCAGGCCGAGCCCTTCAGCCGACTAGGCTGCCGCGTATGGCGCCCAAGATTCATCGGGGAGCGACCCTGACCCCGCACTTCCGCGACTTCCTGCCCGAGTGGGTCAGCCGTCAGCCCTGGTACCAGGGCACGGGCACGCCGCAACTCCGTCCGGTCGGCTATTACAGGTTCGAAGACCAGAACGGCGAGGTCGGGATCGAAACTCACCTGCTGAGCGACGGCGCGAGCCTTTATCAGCTGCCGCTGACCTACCGCGGCGCGCCCGCGCCCGGCCAGGAAGCGGCGCTGATCAGCACGACCGAGCACAGCGTGCTCGGTACCAGGTGGATCTACGATGCCACGGCCGATCCGGCGTGGGTCGCCGAATTGCTCTGGCTCGTCAACCGTGACGGCGTCGCCGGACTCAGCATGAAGTCAGAAGTCGGCCCCATGCACGTCCACGGCCGGCGGCTCGCGGAAGCTGAGCTCACCGAGGACGACGTGGAGTTCATCGAGGTGCGCCGGATCGTGCTGGCGGGCAGCGAGGCTGCCGATCTCGGTGAGTCCCCCGTGGTCGGCCAGCTTCTGGGCACCTGGCACCCGGAAGGTCCTGGCGGCACAGCGGCGTCCGGAGTACTTGTGGTGCTGCACGGGTCCGGCGCGGCGCGATGACCAGGCTCGTCGTCAAGCTTGGCTCGAGCTCGATCGCCAGCGGCGAGGGCCTGGCGCTTGACGTCATCTCCGATCTGGTCACGCAGATCGCCGTCGCGCAGCGGCAAGGTCACCAGATCGTGCTCGTCACCTCGGGTGCCGCGCGCCTCGGACGCAGGCTGCTCGCGTTCGAGGGGCCGACCGCACGGGCAGGGGCGGAGTTGCAGCGCCTCGTCGACGCCGCCAGGCTGCAGGACACGGTTGCGCTCGAAACAGCGCTCGAGCGGTATACGTCCGCTGGCAGGGCCGCGGGCCAGGGACCGCTCGGCGTAGCGCTCGCCGCCTCGGTCGGCCAGCCTGCGCTCATGGCCCTTTACCGGCAACTCGCTGCCGCGGTCGGCATGGAGGTCTGCCAGATCTTGCTCTCCAAGAGCGACCTTGACTCGGGTACCGCAATGCGTGACGTGGGCACTGTCATCGTCACCGCACTTGACCAGGGTCTCCTTCCTGTCGTCAACGGCAACGACACCACCGATCCGAGGGCCGAGCTAGACAACGACCAGATCGCCGTCGCCGTAGCGGTCGCGGCGAACGCCAGCCGCCTCACGTTCCTCACCAACGTCAACGGGGTCTACGCCGACGACGCGATGCGCGACAAGATCGCCAGGCTGACCCCCGAGGAGGCCAGGGCCATCCGCAGCGTCACCGCCGGTGAGGGGAGGGGAGGGATACGCTCTAAGCTCAACGCCGCGGCCCGCGCCGCCTACTGCGGCGTCGAATGCGCGATCGGCTCCGCACGTGACACCGACGTAGTCGCGAGAAGCCTCAGCTCACGTGCCAGGGTCGGCACGGTCATCAGGTCAGCCGCGCCAGCGCTCGAGCCAGGCGAGCGCTGGGTCGGCGGCATCGCCTATCCGATGGGCTCGATCGGCATCAACCGCGAGGCAGAGCGCAGCCTCAGGGCGGGCAGCACGCTGTTCCTTTCCGGCGTCAAGCGCGTCGAAGGCGACTTCGAGCCTGGCGCGGTCGTAGAACTCGTCGACGTCAGGCACCCGGAACGGCTGATCGGCCGCGGCTCGGTATCGATGCCGTCCGCCGTGCTGAGGCTGCTGCGCGCGCTGTCGCCAGACGAGGTCGCCGATGTCATGTCGATCCTGCTCAGGCAGCGCCACTGCCCGGGCGCCGACAACCTGGAGCCTGGCGCTTACGACGACGTGAAAGACCTGCTCAGGCGTAACTCACAGGCCGCGAGGCAAGCGCTGGCCGAACTGGCCGACGCCACGCAGGAGCGGGTGAGGACCCTGGCTGACGCCCTGCTCGCCGCCCAGCCGAAAGCCTGCGCGGCCCTGCTCGCCGCCGGGTCCTTCCGCACCGGCGAGGTCACGGTCGCCGACCGCCGTGCCGTACGTGACCTGCATGCCATCCACCGCGACTCCCTGGTCGTGTTCGTGTCTGCTACAGCCTGATCTGGCCGTCGCCCCAGGCGACGTTTTTCACGCAGGTCAGGGCCTCGAGCCCCATCGGGCCCCTGGCGTGCAGCTTCTGCGTCGAGATGCCGATCTCGAGCCCGTAGCCAAACTCGCCGCCGTCGGAGAACCTGGTCGAGCAGTTCACGAACACGCTCCCCGAGTCGACGGCACGTGCGAACCGCCTGGCCACACTGATGTCCTGCGCGACGATGGCCTCTGAGTTCCGCGTGCCGTACCTGCTGATGTGGGCGAGCGCGGCGTCGACGCTGTCCACGACCCGCACCGCGAGTACCAGGCCGAGGTACTCGGTTGCCCAGTCGCTTTCCCGCGCGGGCTCGGCGTCAGGCCAGATTTCCCTTACCCTCTCATCGCCACGCAACTCGACCCCGGCCTTATGCAGTTCCTCAAGGACGATCGGCAAGAAAGCACCAGCGACGGCGGCATGCACGAGCAAGGTCTCCGCGGCGTTGCACACGCTTGGCCTTGAGGTCTTCGCGTTGACCACGATGCTGGCGGCGCGCTCGAGGTCGGCCGAGGCATCGACGTAGACGTGGCAGTTGCCGTCGCCGTCGATCACGACCGGCACGGTCGCGTGTTCCCTGACGGCGGCAAGCAGCCCCTGACCGCCTCGCGGCACGAGGAGGTCGATGTACTCGTCGGCGGTCAGCAGTTCGACGACCGCCTCGCGGGACAGGTCCCTGACGAGCTGGACCGCGTGCTCGGGTACCTCGTCCTGCTGCCGCAGTGCCTCGGTCATCACGTCGGCGATCGCCGCGTTCGTGTGCGCCGCGATCGATGAGCCGCGCAGCACGGCCGCGTTTCCCGACTTCAGGCACAGTGCGGCCACGTCCGCGGTCACGTTCGGCCTGGCCTCGTAAATGACGGCCACCACCCCGAGTGGCTCGCGCACCCGCTCGATGAGCAACCCGTTCGGCCGGACCGAGCCGCTCACCACCTGGCCGACCGGGTCGGGCAGGTCAGCGACGGTACGTGTGGCCTGGCAGATAGAACTGAGTCTTTTGTCGGTCAGCGTGAGCCGGTCGATGAGCGTGCCGGAAACCCCGTCAGAACGGGCGGCGTCGAGATCGGCCGAGTTGGCGGACTTGAGCCGCTCGCCGTTGTCGGCCAGCGCCTCAGCGAGCAGCAGCAGCGCCCGGTTCTTCGAGTCCGCGTGCAGTTCGCGCAGCACCGATGAGGCCTGTCTGGCCTGCTGGCACACCTGGGTTACCGACATAGGTAGTCTTGTCTCTCGCTCAGAATGTAGCTATGGCCAAGCCCGTACCCTACGCCAGGACGATCGTCACCGAGGACGGCGTGCCGATCGATGCCGCCCACTTGCCTGGCGATCAGGATCTCGGGATCGTGCTCGCGCACGGCTTCACGCTCAACTGGCAGCGCCCCGCGGTCTGGCGGGTGGCGACG
This sequence comes from Streptosporangiaceae bacterium, assembly GCA_035509195.1. GTDB lineage: Bacteria > Actinomycetota > Actinomycetes > Streptosporangiales > Streptosporangiaceae > Chersky-822. Next base: position 35,670 of record DATJLT010000082.1, read on the forward strand.
AGGCTGAATGAGTTCGGCGGCGTCGTGACCTTCGATTTCCGCGGACATGGCCGTTCAGGCGGCGCCTCGACCGTCGGGGACAAGGAGATCAAGGACGTCGAGGTCGCGGTCGGCTACGCACGTGAGCTTGGCTACCGGCGGATCGCCACGGTCGGGTTCTCGATGGGCGGATCGATCGTGCTCCGGCACGGCGGACTCGTGGGCGGCGTGGACGCGGTGGTGTCGGTCAGCAGCCCTGGCAAGTGGTATTTCAGGGGCACCAGGCCGATGCGGCTCGTGCACCTGGCGATCGAGAACCGGGCCGGGCGGCTGATCACTAAGAAGTTGCTGCACACAAGGGTCAGCGGCGGTAAGTGGGACCCGGTGCCGCTTCCGCCGGACGACGCGGCGTCCTTGATCTCGCCCATCCCTTTGCTGGTCGTGCACGGCGACAGCGACGACTATTTTCCCGTCGATCACGGCCAGCGGATCTTCGACGCCGCGCGCGAGCCGAGGGAACTGTGGATCGTGCCCGGCTTCGGGCACGCGGAGTCGGGAGCGGGCCCGCAGCTTGTCAAGCGGATCGGCACGTGGATCAGGCAGGCCGTCGGCCTTGATGACGCTGCCGGTGGTCCGGCCCAAAGTCCTGGCGAGCCCGTGCCGAGTGCTAGTTAGTTGTCATTCCTTCGTATAGGAATAGCTGGCACTAATGGGATCTTGTCATTATTAGATCTTAGTTTACGCTTCTTATGATGCTATTACGGCTTCGCCAGCCTGCTGCGCCGCCCGGTATGGGAAGGAATGTGCCGGAGAATGATTACAAGCACCACATCGGGGGCCGGATACCAAGCTCGGGTTTTTATCCAGAGCAGGGAATGCAGCCCTGGCGTACTTGAGCGGCTGACTGGCTCGGTCTACTTCCCTGAGCGCCGGCTAGGCGCCACGATCGTCTCGAGCGTCTGCCGCGACGGCATGTCGCTGCTCTACGTCGCCGCACCCGAAGTCGCCGACGCGGCAGAACAGATCGAGTACTTCCTGGGGCTCCTGCCTGCCGCCTCGCGCGGGCAGGAGGCGAGCCGCAGGAACCGGGTGCGGCTGATCAGCCTGGACGACAGTTCGGCCCGCTGGCTGAGTACCAAGGTGCTCGACACAGAACGTCAGGAAAGCGCGCAGGCCAGGAAGCGGATCAGGGACTTCGTACACAAGGAGCGCCAGGCGGGGGCCGAGATCAAGCTGAGCTACTACGAGCCTTCAGAGAAGCTGGAAAGGTTCGCCGCCGAACTCGGCATCGTCGGTGATCAGGTCAGCTCGCAGTTCATCGGGCTGGGCACGAAAGGGTCGAGCAGGCATTTATTCGCCGCCGCTGGCATCCCCATGCCTGCGGGTACCGCTGAGTTCCGCGGCCTGCGCGAGCTGGCCGGGGGAGTAGCCGGCCTGGTGAGGCAGGGTCATTACCGGCAGGTGGTCAAGCTATGCAGCACCGAGTACGGCGGCGGCTTCGGCAACGCCCTGCTTGACGTCAGCGAACTTCGGCTGCGTGACGTGCGCGACAGTGAGCTGACCGAGACCGTTCTCGCGCTCTTGCCCGCACGGACGACACTGGCAGACGCCAAGATCGGCTGGGGGCAGTTCGCTGACTGGATCGGCCAGTCTGGCGTGCTTTCCGAGGAACTGATCGAAGGCGATGAGGTACGCAGCCCCAGCTACCAGGGCGAGATCGACGCCGACGGACGGGTGACCACGACATCGACGCACGAGCAGGTGCTCGGTGACCTTGGCCAGATCTTCACGGGCTGCAAGTTCCCCGCAGGCGCCGAATACCGGCGCTCTGTCATACGGTACGGGCTCGCCGCCGGGCACCGGCTGGCCGAACTCGGCGTGCGCGGTGGCGATTACGGCGTTGACTTCATCGCGGTGAGGCGCGGCGAGCGGTGGGACGTGTTTGGCTGCGAGGTTAACCTGCGGACAACCGCCACCAAGCACGGCTTCGCGATGACCACGGGCCTGCTCGGCGTGCTGCCAGACGAGTCTGGCCGGCTGTTTACTGGCGGATCAGAACGGGTTTATCAATCGTCTGACGCGATCGCAGATTCGCGTTACCAGGGGCTGCGGCCCCGTGACCTCATCGCGACGGTCAGCGCGTCACCGCTTGGGTATGACCACAACAGGAAGACCGGTGTCGTACTGCACATGATGAGCGCCGCGGTCGAGTACGGAAAGTTCGGAGCTGTTGCCATCGGCACGGATTCTGAGCATGCGGAGGCGCTGATCGAGGGTTTGCGTGTCCTGATCGACGACCTGGCAGGCGCACGCGAAGACGATGTGGCGTAACACGCGCGAAACAAACGCGTAACCACGGGCACACGAATCGCCCGCCGCTCGGGGGTATTGCCAGTTCACGCTGGTCAAAACCGTTCCATGGACGTAACTGACGGGAAACGAACGCGAAACTCGTCCATGACAGACATGAACGGTACTGACTATCAACGAAGCGGTGGCGAGACGATGCTGGTCAGCGTCGCCTAGCCGTCCGGCACCCTTCGCTCCCCCAGAAATGGAGGCGGAGAGTGGATCCTTATTCGAGCTGGCTCACCTCGGGCGATAACGCGTGGCAAATGACCGCCGCTACGCTTGTCGGCCTGATGAGCATCCCCGCGCTGGCGGTTCTGTACGGCGGAATCGTCCAGCGGAAGTGGGCCGTCAACACGATGATGATGGTGTTCAGCGCGTTCTGCCTGACGCTGATTGTGTGGGTGCTCTGGGCGTTCAAGATGGGTTTCGGCACGCCCTGGATCGGCCATTTCCTTGGCAAGCCTGGCGATGTGGTGGGGGCAAGCGGAGAGCAAGCTCAGGCTAACATCCCGCTACTCGACGGCTTGATGCCTAAGTTCAGGTTCCCTCAGGGCTCGCTTGTTTACTTCCAGTTCGTGTTCGCCGCGATCACCCCGATCCTGTTCATCGGCAGCGTGATCGGCCGGATCAAGTTCAAGGTCTGGCTGATCTTCGTGCCGCTGTGGATCACGTTCGCCTACGCCGTCAACGCCTTCCTGCTTTGGGGCGGCGGCTTCTGGGCGAGCAAGGGCGCGCTTGACTTCTCCGGTGGCTACGTCATCCACCTGGCCGCTGGCGTGTCCGGTTTCGTGGCAGCGGCGGTGATCGGCCCGCGGCTCAAGCGGGATCGCGAGAAGGCGACTCCCAACAACTTGCTGTTCGTCGCGGTCGGGGCGGGCATCTTGTGGCTGGGCTGGAACGGCTTCAACGGCGGTGACCCGTACTTCGCCGGTGCTGACGCGACGGCCGCCGTGGTCAACACGAACCTGGCGACCGCCGTGGCGATGATGACCTGGATCATCATGGACATGGGCTTCGGAAAGGACCGCAAGCCCACGTTCCTCGGCGGCGTCAACGGCATGATCTGCGGCCTGGTCGGCATCACGCCGGCGGCCGGTTACGTCAACGGCGTCGGTGCCATCGTCATCGGCTTCGTCACCTCGGCCCTGGTGTGGGTGCTGTTCGGGTACCTGCCGCGCAAGGTCTGGCCGTTCAACAAGGTCGATGACGCGCTCGGCGTGGTCTACACGCACGGATTCGCCGGATTGTTCGGTGGCTTGCTTGTCGGCTTGCTGGCCGATCCGAAGATGATCGTGTACCTGGGGCTCGGGAAGAACCCGGACGTCACCACGGCGGGACTCTTCTACGGGCATCCAAGGCAGTTGCTCATCCAGGCGGGCGCGGCGCTGACCGTGATCGTCTGGGACGGGCTGGTCACCTTCCTCATCCTGCGCGGCATCGGCCTGTTCATGAAGCTGCGGATACCGGACGCTGACCTGATCGCCGGCGATCTGGCCGTGCACGGCGAGGTCGCTTACCCGAACGAGGAACCAGACGAGGCCGACTTCGGCGAGGTGCCAGGCGAACCACGACCAGAAAAGGACGAACACGAGCTAGTGCCATCCGACTAGCTCCCGAGGTACGCCGCGCTTGGGTGCCCTGTCCCTTGCTCAGGGCACCCAAGCCGCGCCGCCAGCAGCATCAGATGACCAGCGTTGCTGTACGCCCGCCCGGTCCTACAGCAGCAAAGTCCCAGCGATGTCACAGGGACAACATCAGATGTCCACCGTTGTCCGTGACTTCGTCGCGCCAGCAGCATCAGATGGCCAACGATGTTGTTGCTCCCCGGCACCATGCCCCGATGCGATGGTGACTGGGCACGCGGGTCAGCGGCGGAGGGATGTTCCTGTTTCCGGGTCGAAGAAGTGCAACTGAGAGCAGTCCACGGCGATCGGCGCGAGATCGCCGACGGCGATCGCCGTCTGGGGAGCCATCTTCGCGATCAGCGTGGACGGCGAGCGTACCTCGTCGGCCGCGTCGGCGCCGGCGTGGGCTGCCGTCCTGATCGCCGCGTGCACCTGCACCTCGGAACCCAGTTCCTCGCGCAGCCGAATCGGCAGCGAGATAACGGCCGCGGAGCCCCCCGTCCCGAGTGCGGCATCGGACACGTGCTCTGGCCTGATACCCAGTACGACCCGCCGGCCAAGGAAGTCAGCAAGTCCCGGATGCTCGGCGACCACGGTTGCCGAGCAGCACGATGCCATCGAGCGGGTTGGCCCTGATCATCTCCTCGATCTCGATGGCGAGCAGGTTCCTGTACAGCATCGCGCTCGGCTTCATCAGGTCCTCGCCGAGCGAGATCACGGGGAACTCCACGCCGAGCCCGCCCGCGGCCTCGATCCCTTCCCTTACCGGCTCGACCAGGTACCTGAGCGGCAGGTTGCACGGGTTGAGCTGGCTGGCGGAATTCGCGATGCCGATCACCGGCCGGTCGGCTGCCCTGGTGACCGGCACACGGGCGTTCGGTTATACCGAACATCGTTGTGTGATGTGGAATCACGCGAGCAACACAACTAGCCTTGTGCAAATATGTCACGAGCTGTTATCGCTTTCATACATACTGTTCGGGATGACCGAACCCGAGGAGGTGTGGCCCGTGAGCGACGACGATGTCGCAGGCCGTTACACGGTGCGTAGCGTGGCCAGGGCGCTGAGGCTGATCGAGATCGTGGCGGACGGCCCGTCTGAAGGCCGCTCGCTCAGCGATCTGGCGCGCGAACTCGGCGCGTCCAAGAGCACGACCCTCGCCCTCGCCAGGACGCTGACCAGTGCCGGCATGCTCAGGGACAGTCGCCCTGGCCCCCGCTACAACCTGGGTACCGCGCTGATCAGGCTCGGCGATATCACCAGGAGCCAGCTTCCGCTCGGCGATATCTGCCGTCCGGTACTTTCCCAGCTCACGGAGCTGACCAAGATGACCTCACGGGTCGCGATCTACGACAACGGCTACCCGGTGTTCATCGAGCGCGTCGATGGCCCGGGCACCGTGCGCTTTCATACCCCGCTCGGGCAGCGTGAGGAGCCGCATGCCTCGGCCGCGGGCAAGGCCATGCTGGCCACCATGACGGAAGAACAGGTCAGGACCATCTGCGCGGAGCACGGCCTGCAGGCAAGGACGTCCCGCACGATCACCGACATTGACCGGTTGCTCGCCAGCCTCACGACCGTGCGCGGCACGGGCTTCGCCGTCGACGATGAGGAAGACGCTGAGGGCATCTTCTGTGTAGGCGCAGCCTTCTTCGGGCACGACGGCCGCTGCGCGGGCGCGATGAGCGTGACCGGCATCAAGAGCGACCTGCCGGTCTGGAAGGTGCAAGAACTCGGTCGCACGGTGCGCCGCTCCGCTGATCAGGTCTCAGAACTGCTCGGCGGCGAGCGCTACAAGGCCGACCTGATCTCGGGAGCGATCGCATGACCGAGCCTGCCCTGATCGTGCACGGCCCGGGCAACGTGCGGTTCGAGCGGCGCGAGCCCCTGGTGCCAGGCCCTGGCGAGGTCGTGGTGCGGCCGGAACTCGCGCTCGGTCATGAGTGGACAGGAATCGTGGCCGGCGACTCGGCGCTGGCAGGTCGCCGGGTAGTCCTCGCCGAGCCCGCGGCCGTTGTCTTCCAGGCGCTGGGTCAGGCGGGGCGGCACGGTTAGGCACCCTGCGCGGCGGATTGGGCGCGCGCGGCAAGGTCCTGCTGGAGATTAGGTAGCGCTTGATGAGGTCGTCGACGTTTTCGCCAGTTCTATGTCGGCGTCAACCATCATATTAACGAGTTCCTCGAACCGTATTGCTGGCTTCCAGCCTAGTGAGGTCCGCGCCTTCGAGTTGTCTCCGCAGAGATCCATCACGTCAAGCGGACGGAAGAAACGCTCGTCCTGAACGACGTAATTCCGCCAGTCAGCTATCCCGACTCGGGCGAAGGCCAGTTCAACGAATTCCTCGACGGAGTGGGATTCTCCGGTAGCGACTATGAAGTCATCAGGTTCTGAGTGCTGAAGAGTTAGCCACATCGCTTCGACATAGTCGCCCGCAAAGCCCCAGTCGCGACGTGAGTCGAGTCTCCCGAGCACCAGCTTGGCCTGTAGGCCCAGAGATATGCGCGCCACGGCAGTGCTTATCTTCCGCGTCACGAAATTGTGTCCGCGCCGGGGTGATTCGTGATTGAAGCAGATGCCAGTGGAAGCGTATATCCCGTAAGCTTCGCGGTACATGCGTGTTGCGTGATGGGCGAGTACCTTGGCGATGGCATAAGGACTTCGGGGCCTGAACTGCGTCTGCTCGGAGTAAGGCAGCGTCCCCGCGTCGCCGAACATTTCGCTGCTTGAGGCCTGATAAAATTTGGCATCGCCACCAGGATTCCAGATTCTCAAGGCTTCCAGGAAATTCATTGGCCCTAGCCCGGTAACGTCCATAGTTGCTTTGGGTTCGGTGAAGGACAGGTCAACCGCAGATTGCGAGCCTAGATTGTAAATCTCATCTGGCTGTGCCTCCTCGCACGCTCGTACCAGGGACGTTATGTCAGTGAGGTTTCCGCGAACTAGATTAACGAACGGCATTTCCCTGGCTACCCGCGAGTCGTCAGTTCGCGCGTCGTGAACTAGCCCGAATATTTCGTAGCCCTTACCGTGCAGGAATTCTGCAAGATACCTACCATCTTGACCACGGATTCCGGTGATAAGTGCTCTCGGCACGTTAATTCTCCCTGAGTTCGAGCTGAACGGTGGCGCTTCGCTGTCGCTCGCCAGGCTAGACGGGCGATGGCTGGCCACTGACTCTACTTCATAGGTACCCAGCACGGCCCATAAGGGGCAGCCGGGATGGCGGGCCGGTTTAGGCGTCGCGCAGGCGCAGGACCAGGGCGCCGGCCAGAAGGGCGGCGGCGGCCCAGGCGGCGAGTACTCCGAGGCCCGCCCATGGCGTGATCGGCAGGTCGCGGAGACCGACGGTGTCCTGGATTGCCAGGCCGGCTGTCATCGGGGCGAGTTGTTCGAGATGCCTGTGCCAGGTCGCGGAGCTCACGACCGTGGCGACGATCGGGAGAACGTAGAGCAGGCCGAGCACGATCCCGATGGCGGCGGCCGTGTCCCGCAGCGCGGCAGCCGCGCCGAGGCTCAGCAGCCCGATCAGGGCAAGGTAAAGCACCGTGCCCGCGTATGCCCGCAGCACCGGCCCGTCCACCATGGTGAAGCCGTGTGCCGTGGTGAAGCCCCGGCCTGGCAGGATGAGCAGCCCGGCCGACAGCGACCCGAGGACCGCAAGGGTGGCAGAGGCGAGGACCAGGCCAGTGATGATGACTGCCTTGGCGGCCAGCACGTTGAGCCTGCGGGGCATGGCGCTGAGCGTCACCTTGATCATGCCGCTGTTGTACTCGGCACCGATGGCAAGCGCTCCGAGGATGACGACGACGGCCTGGCTGAGATAGACGCCGGTCAGGCCGACCCTGGCCGGGTCGAGGCCGCATCCAGCTGACGGGCACCTGGTCGCGGCGTCCGCCAGGGCGCCGAGCGTCGCGGTCAGGGCGACGATGGCCAGAAGCAGCCAGGCCGTGCCTGGCGAGGTACGCAGCTTGGTCCATTCCGCATGCAGGGTCATGCGTCCCTCCGCCGCAGCATCAAGCCTGCCAGGGCCAAGGCCACCGCCACATACCCGCAAAGGACAGCGAATCCGGCCCACGGCGCCAGCGGGTAGTAACCGCTACCTGGCGTGTAGCTGGCCGCCACTTGCGGGTACCTCGTCACGGTCTGCTGAATGGCGAACCCGGCCGCTGGCGTGACCCGCAGCAGCCAGTCCCCGATGGCCGCGGGCAGCGTCGGCAGCCCTATGGCGAGGAAGTAGGGCAGCACGATTGCCACGGTGACCCCGGTGATGGCACCGGCGCTGTTACGCAACATCGTGCCGAGCGCGAGGGCCAGCACGGCCGCGAGCGCCAGGACCGCGGCGGTGCCGGCGACGGCGCGCACCTGAGTGAGCGGGGTAGCGGGCACGAGGAAGTTGCCGTTCGAGCGCAGCAGCCGTTCGCCGAGCAGTAGCGCTGCCGTTCCGCCCGCCAGCCCGGCGCCGAAGGCTAGCGCGCCGATCACCGCGGCCTTGGCGGCTAGCACCCGAACCCGGCCAGGGCTGGCGCTTAGCGTCACCCTGATGAGCCCGCGGCGGTACTCGGACGTCATGAACATCGCTCCGACGACGATGACCGCGATCAGGGCCGCGAAGGCGCCGAGCAGCGTCCGTTCGACCGGGGTGCCTCCGGTGTAGGGAGCGATGTCGCCGGTGCCTGTCACGATGAAAGTGCTTCCGGCCCGGCGGAGTCCCTGGCCGGGAGATGACCCGCCGACCGCGTCGCCGGCCCAGGCGCGGCCAGGCTGGCTGCCCTTGAGGCGCACGTGATCGAACCGGGCGGCGGCCAGGGTGAGTGCTCCGGCAGCACTCGACCCCGTGACGGACTGCGAGGTCGTCTGCGACGCGCCCGGCGTGGCGGCGAACAGCCCTGCCTGCGCGATTGCCGGCAGCCCGGACAGCCGGACGGCGCCCACCGTCGTCCAGTGCGTCCCGTCGGCGGACTCAGAGCCGGTGATCGTGTCCCCGGACCTGGTCAGCCGCAGCCAGCGGGGCGACGCGGGGGAGACCGCGCCCTGGCGCCCGGCGATATCGCCGGTGAAGTCGTACTGCATGCGGACGCCGTGACCGGCCGTCACCAGCATCGCGGCGTATGCCGAACCTGGCCTGGTACTCGCCTTGATGATGATCCCTGCCTTGGACCAGGCGGACAGGCTTCCGTGCCCGCCGGCGAGAGTCAGCGAGGTCACCCGCGCGGTAATGCTTCCGTTCCCGGCTAGCGGCTGGTGCGCGAAGTAGAAGCTGTCGGTCACGGCGACACCGCCAGGTCCCAGCGGCGCCGAGCAGCCCACGCCCATGACCACCGGCCCGCCGGGCGTTACGGTCCCGCCGCATTCGCTGTGATCGAGCAGCGCGATCCCCACCATGAGGAACGCGGCGATGACGATGCCGGCAACCCAGCCCCTTACCGTGCGGAACTTGGTCCACTCAGAGCGCACAAGCAGGCGGAAATCAGTCGTCATCGCGATGCCTCCCCTGACTGGTCAGCGGGAAGACCGGCCGGCCGGAACTCGACCGCGTTCCTGGTCAGTTCCAGATAGGCCTGTTCCAGCGTTACCCGCTGCCCGGAGGCCGAGGAGACCAGGGCGGCGACCGTCGTGTCGGCGATCACCTTGCCGCGGCCGACGACCACGAGCCGATCGGCGGTGTCCTCCAGTTCGCTCAGCAGGTGGCTGGAGACCAGCACCGCCCGGCCCTGGCCGGCCAGGGACCGCAGGAACCCGCGCATCCACACGATGCCCTCCGGGTCCATCCCGTTGAACGGCTCGTCAAGCATGATCGCCGCCGGATCGCCGAGCATCGCCGCGGCGATGCCGAGCCGCTGCCGCATGCCGAGGGAGTATCCCCCGGCCTTCCGCTTCGCCACGCCGGTAAGGCCAGCCTCTTCGAGCACGTCACCGACACGCCGCGCGCCGAGACCCTGCGAGTGCGCCAGCCACAGCAGGTGATCACGCGCGGTCCGGCCGGGCTGCAGGGCGCTCGCGTCGAGCAGCGAGCCAAGCACGGTCAGCGGCCGGCTGAGGCTGCGGTACGGCCGCCCGCCGACCAGGGCCGTCCCGCTATCGGGTGCGTCCAGGCCGAGTATCACCCGCATCGTGGTGGACTTGCCGGCCCCGTTGGGTCCGACGAATCCGGTGACCTGGCCAGGGCTGACCGTGAAGGTCATCTCGTCTAGTGCCACCTGGGACCCGAACCGCTTGTGCACCCCGGTGACTTCGATCGCTGTCTTCTTCATGCGACCGGT
>DATJLT010000083.1:0-6931 GCA_035509195.1 Streptosporangiaceae bacterium
CGCGATCGCGACGCCGGTCGGGCCGTCAAGCGGGTCCATGATGAGCACCTTGGCGCCGAGGTTGATGTCGGCGGTCGCGTCGTCGAGTTCGGTCGCGTCGCTTCCCTGCGCGTTGTCGATCCGGTACTGCGCCTGGGTGTAGCCGGCGTCGGCGAAGGCATCGTTGAGATACGGCTGGTCGAAGTCAACGTACCGCGTCGACGATGTGGTGTCCGGCAGGATTACCCCTACCTGCAGGCTGTCAGCTCCCTTGGTGGCGTATTCCGTCAGCGGCTTGAACTCAGACATCGTTGACGCGATGTCAACAGTGAACGAGCTGATGCTCAGCCCTGCCGGAACCTTGTTCGAACCGCTTGACGTCGAGGTCGTCGAGGTCGTCGAGGCCGATGAGCATGCCGCAGCTACCAGGCTGACGGCCGCTGCCAGACCCACCCAGCCCACTACGCCGAAGCGACGAGACGTGCCGCGGCCTTGTGGACGGGAGGCCTGACCTCCCTCACTTCTGTTGATAAGTCCCATCTGTTCACCTCATTAACGTGCTTGACTAGCGCAGCCAGTCGGCCGAACGCGAGACGTTCGCCCTGCTTGGCAGACCAAACCATAGATCTTTGCGCGGAAACACGGCGTTAACGTTTGCCCGACTTCGTTAATAAAGCGTTAACACAGAAGGTGGGATTAGTCCGATAAATGCTAGGAGCCTAGTCAGATGCCAGCCGGTAGCCGGCTCTCGGCTGAGTCAGGATCAAAGGCGGACCGCCGTCGTCTTCGAGCTTGGCGCGCAGCCTGCGCACGTAGACCCTGACGTACTCGGTCTCCGTCTCGTACCCGTGACCCCACACGCGGCGCAGCAGGTGTGCGTGGGTCAGCAGCTTGCCGCGGTTCGTGACGAGCTCCCTCAGCAACGCGAACTCCGTCGGCGTGAGGTGCACGCGATCGCCCTGCCTGAACACTTCCTCCTTGGCCAGGTCGATCCGCAGCTCGCCGATCACGATAAGCTGCGGCATCAGGTCGCTCGGTGCCTGCGGTCTGGTGCGGCGCAGCGTGGCGGTAATCCTGGCGAGCAGCTCTTCAATGCTGAACGGCTTGGTCATGTAGTCGTCGGCGCCCATGTTGAGCGCGGTCACCTTGTCGCGCTCGCCGCCCCTTGCCGATACGACGATGATCGCGACCCCTGACCGCTCGCGCATCTGCCTGCAAAGCTCGAAGCCGTCGACCTCCGGCAGCATCAGGTCGAGCAGCACGATGTCCGGCGCTTCGGTGTCAAGTAGCTGAAGCGCGCGCGATCCGTCGGCGGAAACCACCGTGTCGAACCCGCGCACCGCCAGGTTGGACCTGATGAGGTCGACGATGTTCGGGTCGTCTTCCACTACCAGCGCACGTGTTCTAGCGATGTGCTCCGCCACGCCCGAACGCCTCCTTCCGTACCCACCGCCCGGAGTTCGAGCCGGGCGCCAGGCCGGCGCGAATGCGCGGCTCGCCAACGGCAAGCGGCGCCACCCCGTCCTCGATCGGAAGCGTCACGGTGAAGCTCGCGCCCCCGGCCGACGGCTTAACCTCGAGCTTGCCGCCATGCGCCGTCACGATACCCCGCGTGATAGACAAGCCGAGACCTGCGCCACCTGTCTTGCTGCTACGCAGCCGCCGAGGTTCGAACGGCGCGACGGCGATGTCGGCAGGCAGGCCGACGCCCTCGTCAGTGACCGTGATCGATACCTGCGCGGGACGGACAGGCTCGGCCCGCACGGTGACCTCGGTGCCAGGAGGATTGTGCCCGATCGCATTCGCCAGGAGGTTCACGAACACCTGCTCGAGCCGGTCATGGTCGGCCCAGATCACTGGCAGGTCGGGCGTGCGGTCGATACGCACCATTTGCCTGCCGTCGGGCGGCAGGCAGGCTACCGCCGCTTCGAGCACGAGCTCGATGTCGCACCAGTCAGGCTGCAACCGCAGGATGCCGAGCTCGATCGCGGAGAAGTCGAGCAGGTCGTCGACCAGGCGGCCAAGCCTCGCCGACTCGGCGGCGATCCTGGTCAGGAACCGCTGCTGCGACTCGGCGTCCCAGGTGACATCGGGCTGCAGCAGGCTCGTCGCGTACCCGCGGATCGCGGTCAGCGGCGTTCGAAGCTCGTGACTGAGCCTGGACAGGAAGTCTCGCTGCAGTTCCTGTGACCTGCGCAGCGCCGTAGCCTCCTGCTGCGCGAGCCCGGCCTGCTCGCGCTCGAGTGCCAGCCTCAGCGAGTGCGCGGCGTCCTCGACCACGACGCTGGCCGCCGCCGTTGGCGGATCACCTTCCCAGCGAGCGAGCAGCACGCTAAGCCCGCCGGGCGAGGTGAAGGTCACCGCGAGATCTCGCTGACCGTCATCGCGGCTAACCCACTGAGCCGTACCTGGCTGCGCACCTGCGGCTCCAGGTGCGATCAGGCGGGCAGCGCAGAGTTCCGCCGCTTCCGCACGGCCAGGTCCGGACGGCGAGGCGCTGCCGCGGCATTGCGGCTGCCCCCCGTCCTGGCAGGTCATCAACGTCACCTCGGCGGCCTGCAAGCCGCGGCACAGCGACTGGAGCGCGAGCGGTATCCCCTCGCTGACCGGAATGGGACCGGCCAGGGTCTCGAGCACCTCCCTGATCGTCTCGAGCACCCTGTTGCGCTCAGTCACCTTGCTGAGCAACTGGTCTCGTTCGATCGCGCTCGCCGCATAACCGGCATAGACGGTGACAAGCTCAAGCTGATCACGCTCTGGACGGCCAGGGGTGTCGCCGAACCCGGTGATGACCCCGGCCAGCCCGTCCCTCGCCAGCACAGGCACTGACCAGGAACTCGCGATCCCTGCGGCCGCGAGCCCGCCGATCAGCTCCCAGTCGGCGGGCGCGTTCTCTGCGATCACCGTCCGCTCGGTCGCGGCGGCCAGTCCAGCCGGACCCCCGCTGACGCCGATCGGCAGCCGCGCCAGACGGTCGAGCAGCGCGTCAGGAAGTCCGAGCGAGGCCGCGCAGGCAAGTTCGCCCCCGGTAGCGAGGTGCATGCACAACCGCTCAGAACCCAGCGCCGCGCCAAGGGCCGACAAGATCAGCGACAGGCTCGACGACGCGTCGGCCGCCACGAGCTTTCCTGTGAGTCCGTGCAATCGGGTGAGCTGGCGCCTCGCCGAGGAGTCAACCTCCTGACCAGACAGCAGCGCGACGACCTCATCGGGATGGACGGTCGCCGGGTTGACCTCGGCAACGATCCTGCCGTGCCTGAGCACCACTATCCGGCTCGCCAGCCGGAACATCAGGTCAAGGTCATGACATGCGATCACAACCGTGGTCTGGTGCCTCACCGCGGCGATGAGGTCCTCGAACTGAGCCGCGTGCTTGATGCTGAGCGATTTCGTTGGCTCATCGAGCAGCAACAGCGGCGGCCTGCCTGCCATGGCCCTGGCGATCGCGACGAGCTGGCGCTGTCCGCCTGACAGCGACCGTACGCTGCGAGTCGTGTCAGTAAGCGGTATCCCCAGGCTGGACATCAAGGAAGAGGCATCCGCGTGCATCTTGACTTCCGAGAGCAGCTGGCGGCGTCGCTCACGGCCGAGCATCAGGTTCGACGCGATGTCGAGGTTGTCGCACAGTGACAGGTCCTGCCAGACCACGCCGACGCCGCACCTGGCGACCGCGAGCGGATCGGCCGGCAGCGGCCGGCCGCGAAAGAGGATCTCACCGCGCGACGGCTTGAGGTCGCCGCCGAGCGCACGCAGCAGCGTCGTCTTGCCCGCGCCGCTCTCCCCCGCCAGAGCGGTGACCTCCCCTGGCATGATCGACAGGTCGACGCCATCGAGCGCCCGCACCGGCCCGAACGTGACCCCGAGCCCCGAGACCGTGATCACCGGTCCTGCGCCATCGCTCGCGGCGCGACCGGTATCTGGACCCGCGACCAAACCAGGCGCGACCACATCAGGCAAGGCAGTCATGCGTACATTCTGCCTGACTTGGCGCGGTTACAGGTCGTACCCGCAGGTCAGGGAAGCTTCCAGTCGATTTCCCCCGCCCCGGCCCGCTGGAGGTGCTCGTTGGCACGGCTGAACGGCCGCGAGCCGAAGAAACCGTTGTCGGCGGACATCGGGCTCGGGTGCGCCGATTCGATCAGCGGAACTCCGCCAAGCAGCGGCGCGAGATTGCGGGCGTCCCTGCCCCAGAGAATGGCGACCAGAGGTGCCTGCCGGGCGGCGAGTGCCCTGATCGCCTGCTCGGTCACGACTTCCCAGCCCTTGCCGCGATGCGAGCCGGGCTTACCTGGCTGGACCGTCAGTACCCTGTTGAGCAGGAGCACGCCCCGCTCGGTCCAGGGCGTCAGGTCGCCGTTGGACGGCGCGGGGTGGCCGAGGTCGGCGCTGTACTCACGGAAGATGTTGACCAGGCTGCGCGGGATCGGCCGCACTCCGGGCGCGACAGAGAAACTGAGGCCCACCGGATGCCCTGGGGTCGGATAAGGATCCTGGCCGACAATGAGGACGCGGACATCTTCGAATGGCTGACTGAAAGCGCGGAGAACGTTGTCGCCTGCGGGCAAGTAAGACCGGCCCGCGGCGATCTCGGCGCGCAGGAAATCTCCGGCGTCGGCTATCCGCCCGGCTACCGGGGCCAGGGCCTGCGCCCAGCCAGGATCCATGATTTCTTCTAGCGGCCGTCTGGTCACGGCAGATCACTGTAGTGCAAGTCAATTCATGACCGGCGCGGAACCGGCGCCTTATGCCTGTCCTGATACCTCGGCGACCCGACGGGCGAGGAAAGCGCGCTCGGCCTCGTTTTCCGTCAGCGCGAGCGCGGCCAGGTAGGAGTCGCGTGCCTCCCGATGCCGCCCGAGCCGCCTGAGGAGATCGGCTTTCGTCGCAGGCAGGTAGTGATACCCGTCCAGGCGGCTGTCCTGTTCAAGGCCCTCGATCTCGGCGAGCGCGACAGAAGGACCCGCAACCATGGCGACCACGACGGCGCGATTCAGCTCGACCACGGGCGACGGCCAGGCGCACCTCAGCCGGTCATAAAGCACCAGGAGTTGCGGCCAGTCAGTCTCCGAATAGCTCGGGGCCTCCCCGTGCACGGCCGCGATAGCCGCCTGGAGCGCGAACCGGCCGGGCCAGCCGGCCCGCAGTGATTCGACGACCAGCTCACTGCCCGCGACGATCTTCGCCTGGTCCCACTGTGACCTGTCCTGTTGCTCGAGCAGCAGCAGATTGCCAGCGGCATCGGTCCTTGCCGCCCGCCGCGCGTCGGTGATCAGGAGCAGCGCGAGCAGCCCGGACACCTCACGCTCGTCAGGCATGAGCTTGTGCAGCATCTCGGCCAGGCTGATCGCGCGCTCCACCAGGTCGGCGCGGACCAGGCCGGTGCCCTCAGGCGCCGTGTGCCCTGTCGTGAACACCAGGTGGAGCACGGTCAGCACCGCATCGAGCCGGTCAGGGAGTTCAGCGGGCTCGGGCACCCGGTAGGCGATCCTGGCGGCGGAGATCTTCTTCTTGGCCCTGGTGACACGCGCGGCCATGGTCGGCTCTCCGACCAGGAACGCCTGCGCGATCTCTGATGTCGTCAGCCCGCATACCAGCCGAAGCGTCAGCGCCACCTGCGCTTCCCTGGCGAGCGCGGGATGACAGCAGGTGAAGATCAGGCGCAGCCGGTCATCGGGGATGTAGTCGCAGGTTCCTGCGCCGCTGAAGTCATCCTCTGCTTGTTCTGGTACCAGCAGCGGCAGCTTGGAGCGGAGCGTGCGCTCGCGCCGCATGCCGTCGAGCGCCCGATTCCTTGCCGCCGTGGTCAGCCAGGCGGCAGGGTTACGTGGCACTCCCTGCCTGTACCAGGCGTCTAGCGCCGCGACGTACGCATCCTGCACGCACTCTTCTGCCGCGTCCAGATCGCGCGTCACCCGTGCGGTGGCCGCAAGTACGAACGCCCACTCACGCCTGTGCGCCTCGGCGACGGCGACGCGGACCGCATCGCGATCACGCGCCGCCGCCGCTCCCCCGTGCTCGGCCATGCCGGAGTCACATGTTCGAGGTGTCCATGACCGGACGGACCTCCACGCCGCCGAACAGCGCCGGGCAGAGCCTCGCGATCTCGATCGCGTGATCGAGATCGCGGGCCTCGATCAGGTAAAAGCCGCCCAGGGCTTCCTTCGTCTCGGCGAACGGGCCGTCGGTGACCACATCGCCCCTGATCGACGTCGCGGTCGGCGTCGGCTGCAGCGCCTCGCCGCCAAGGATCTTGCCGCCCTTCTCTACGACCTGGGCGGCGAACCTGCCATGTGCCGCTCCTACTTCCTTCCAGACCTCCTCGCCGCCCTCGGCGTAGCCGCTCTCGGCCTCGTAGATCAGGATCGCGTACTGAGCCATCTTTGCTCCTTGAGTTCAGATTTCCCTGGTTACCCCACGCCAGTTCCGACGAACGGCATCCCTCAGGATCGACAGCGGAGGCGAAAAAGTTTCCTTGTGCGGCTACCTCGCCGCCTGCCTCGTCACGGCAGCCTGAGCGGTTCGCCGCAAGTACTCGACGGCTGCGGCCGGGTCACTGGCCCCGAACACTGCCGTACCCGCGACGAAGACGTCGGCACCGGCCTCGGCACACCGGCCGATCGTGTCCTCGCTCACTCCGCCGTCTACTTGCAGCCACACCTCGCCGCCGTGCCTGGAGATAAGCTCGCGTGCCCGTGCGAGCTTGGGCAGCACCAGGTCAAGGAAGTGCTGCCCGCCGAAGCCTGGCTCGACGGTCATTACGAGCAGCATGTCGATCTCAGGCAGGAGGTCCGAGTAAGGCTCGACCGCCGTTCCAGGGTTGATTGCCAGGCCAGCCCGCGCCCCCAGTGACCTGATCTCGCGCAGCGTCCTCACCGGAGCGCTGGCCGCCTCGGCATGAATCGTGACGTTCGCCGCGCCGGCCGCCGCGTAATCCGGCGCCCAGCGATCAGGA
>DATJLT010000084.1:0-20991 GCA_035509195.1 Streptosporangiaceae bacterium
GTCCTGCGGCTTGCCCGGAGTGCGCAGTACCTTGCGTGCCAGGTCAGCCAGGCCGCCTGACGGGTCAACCAGGTCGTGACCTGGCAGGGTCGCGGCCATCGCGTTGACGGTGAAGTCACGGCGGGCCAGGTCCTCGGTGAGTGAAGTGCCGTAGTGTACGGCCGGCTTGCGCGACTCCCTGTCGTACCGCTCGCTGCGGTAGGTCGTGATCTCGATGATCGCGTCGCCCTTGCGCAGCCCTACCGTGCCGTAGGCGATGCCCACGGTCCAGATCGAGTCGGCCCAGGCGGACGTGATCTCGATCACGCGGTCAGGGCGGGCGTCTGTCGTCAGGTCGAGGTCGCTGACCGGGCGCTGAAGGAACAGGTCCCTGACCGGACCTCCGACGAGCGCGAGCTCATGACCATGGCGCGCGAACAAGCGCCCGAGCTCGTCGGCGGCTGGCGGTATCGCGGTAAGCATGGACCTCACGGCATCACGGCTTGGATCGTGCACGGGCATTGAGATTAAGCGCTGCATGCGGGCTGGGCAAAGTGATTGCATCCGCTCTGCGGCGAGGCAACTCCGAGATCGCAATAACATGAGCGCCATGGCCCGCATGCATGTCGCCAGATTTGCCGCGGCTGCCGCCGTCACCTGGGCGGTCGCGCTGCCGATGATCGCCTGGCAGGGTCAGGCTTTCGCTGCCGGCGCCAGCAGCCGTCCAGCGCTCACGCTGACGGTAACGTCGGTGACCCCCGCATACGCCACACCTGGTCAGACGCTGATTCTCAGGGGCCGCATCAAGAACAACTCCGCTAACAAGCTGAGCGGCCTTTCTCTGCAGCTCCTATCCTCTGACGTGCCGTTCAGCAACGAGACCACTCTCAAGCAGTTCACTCAGGGCACCTACCAGGCCGGCGGGCCGGTCAGCGGTGTCAGTCCGCTGAATATCAGGCACCTGGGAGGAAAGCAGTCGGTCGGATGGCGGCTCAAGCTGCCTGTGAACGACCTCGGTCTTAGTTGCTTCGGCGTGTACCCGCTCACGGTCACGGCAAGCAACGCCGCTTCAACGGCTACCGGCAGCCTTCCCGTGCCCTTGCCGTTCTGGCCTGGCAAGGCCGATAGCTGCCCGGATCTCGAGCGACCTGCGCCGTTCCGCATCTCCTGGGTGTGGCCCCTGATCGACACCCCTGCCCAGGGCCCATGTCCCGGCCTGCTGAGCAATTCGCTGGCGGCGAGCGTCGCGCCAGGCGGGCGACTCGCCGACCTGCTGGCGATCGGCAGCCAGTACAGCGCGCAAGCCCACCTGACCTGGGCGATCGACCCCGCATTGCTGGACAACGTCAAGACGATGACGACGCCTTACGATGTCGGCACGTCGGCAGGCTGCCAGGGCTCCTCGTCACATGCCGCCGATCCTGATGCCAGGACCTGGCTGAGCGGCGTGGCTCACGCGACCGCCGGCCAGCCGGTGTTCGTCACCCCTTACGCCGATGTCGATCTCGCCGGACTCGCCCAGTACAGCAACGTGCCCGACCTGCACAACGCGTTCACCGACGGTGAGCAACTGGCGGCACCTCTGCTCGGGCGCAAGCCGGTACCCGTTCAGCTTCCTGCCGGGCCGAAACTGCTGTCGGCCGTGGCCTGGCCGGCGGACGGGCTCGCGAATCCGGCGCTGCTTGAGATCCTGGGCGCCATGCACGTCGGTACTGTGATCCTGGCCATGCCGAGATCCTCGCTTGACTACACGCCTGGCGCTGTGACCAGCGTCAACGACGGCGTCGGCACCAAGCTCAAGGTGCTGCTTGCCGACGATTCGCTGAGCGGGCTGCTCGGCAGTAAGGCGGCCAGTTCCCGGCAGGCTGGCTCTATCTTCAGCGTCAGTCAGATGTTCCTGGCGGAGACGGCCATGATCGTCGCTGAGGCGCCGGCAATGCAGCGACCTATCCTCGTCGCGCCGCCGAGGCGGTGGGATCCGACCGGGACCTTGGCAGGTGACCTACTCGGCGACACGGTCACCGCGCCTTGGCTGCGGCCGTCCACGCTCGGCGAGCTGGCCAGGCAACCCGCTGACGCCGGGCACTCTCGTATCGTGCAGCCCAAGGCGGGCGAAGAACTTCCCCGCGGCCTGCTCCGCCAGGTGACATCGCTCGACCGCCGTGTCAACCTGATCGAGTCGATCATGGCCACCAGCGACCCCAGGCTCAGCCGCGCCGTGTACGGCATCGAGTCGTCCAGGTGGGTCGGCCAGGGAGTCGGGCAGTCACGTGCGCTGCTGTCAAGAACCTCGCGGTTCGTCAGCGGACAGTTCGCCAGCCTGTCGATCGGCGGCCGCCAGGCGATCAAGGTGACGCTTGGCGGCAGGAACGGCTCGGTTACCGGTTCCATTCACAACGACCTCAGCTACACGATCAGGGTCGGCCTGCGAATCAGGAGCAGTAACGACACGGTGTCGGCGAAGCAAAAAAGCTTTCATGCCATCTACGTGGTGCAGCCGCACAGCAGCACTCCTTTCAAGCTGAGCGTGAACGCGACCCAGACTGGGAAGGCGACGCTGAGGCTGCGGCTGACGTCAGCGACCGGCGCATTGCTGCCGGTCGAACCGCTGACCATGAACATCAGCGTGACGAACCTGGGTACCGTAGCTCTCGTCATCTGCGCCGCCGCGCTTGCCATCTTCGTGTCAGCGTCGGCCGCCCAGGCGATCAGGCGGGGACGCCCCAGGCCACCGGACGAGCCTTCAGATGAGCCATCAGACGGGCCTTCAGGCGGGCAGGAGGGGGACGAGTCGCCGGCGCCTGCGCATGATGCCGAGCTGACCAAGGAGGGCAGTTGAAAGCGCCCGAGCGTGTCGTCGCACCGCCGCCGGCCAGAGCCGGGGCCTCCAGCCTGGTGCGGTCGAGCAGTGTCATGGCGGCTGGCACGCTCGCCTCACGGGTCACGGGTCTGCTCAGGACCCTTGTCCTGGTCCCGGCGATCGGGCAGGTGGCGCTTGCGAACTCATATAACTACGCCAACACGCTGCCGAATACCGTCTATAACCTTGCCATCGGCGGCATCCTGACCTCGGTGATCGTGCCGCTGCTCGTTAACGCCGCCAAGCGGGACGCCGACCGCGGAGAAAAGTACGACCAGCGGCTGTTCACGCTGGCGACCGGGGTGCTGTTCGTGATCACGCTGGCCGCGACCCTCGCTGCCGGGCCGATCGCGAGGCTCTATGACCCGAGCGCGCGCGGCAACTCCGAGCACATCCTGGTGATCTTCGCGTACTTCTTCGTGCCGCAGATCTTTTTCTACGGGGTGACGTCCCTCGCCGGGGCAATACTCAACGCGCGCGGGCACTTCGCCGCCCCGATGTGGACGCCGGTGGTCAACAACGTGGTGGTGATCACGATCACCGTCGCGTTCATGGTGTTCGCGGGGACTCACCAGACCGTAAACACGATCACCCCGTTCGAGGTCGTCTTCCTCGGGGTCGGGACCACGCTCGGCATCATCGCGCAAACGGTGGCGCTTATCCCGGCGCTGCGGCGGGTGGGTTTCGTGTGGCGTCCGAGGTTTGACTTCCAGCGAGCTGACGTGGCCGAGATCGGGCGCATGTCGGGCTGGATGTTCTGTTACGTGCTGACCACCCAGGTCGCGTACTGGGTGACTGCGATCGTCATCAGCTACGCGGAGAAGTCACCGCGAGCACAGGCGGCCGGAGCCGGGTTCTCCGCCTACAGCTATGCCTGGCTTCTTTTCCAGTTGCCTTATGCGGTGATCGCCATTTCCGTGATCACGGCCCTGCTGCCGAGGATGAGCGCGAACGCCGCTGACCAGAGATATGACCTGGTCAGAGCGGATTTCGCGCAGGGCGTGCGGCTCGGGTCAGTGATCGTCGCCCCGGCCGCGCTCGTGCTCGCCGTGCTCGGTCCCGCCCTGGCGGAGATCCTGCTCAGCTACGGCAACAACAGCGTGACGCATGCGAGGTACCTGGGCATCGTCTTCGCGGTGTTCTCGGTCGGCCTGATGCCTTACATGCTGTTTCAGCTTCTCCTGCGAGTTTTCTACTCGCTGCACGACAGCCGCACCCCTGCGCTGATCGGGGTGGTCACGATGGCGGTTAGCGCAGCCGCCAGCTTGCTGGTCGCGTGGTTGTTCCCGCCGGTTGACCGGGTCGCCGCGCTTGGCGCCGCCTTCGGCCTCGGCAACCTCGCCGGAACCTTCATCGCCTGGCGGATCCTGTCACTCCGGCTTGGCGGGCTGGCGGGGCGGCAGATCCTGCGGACGCTGGTCCGGCTGCACGTGGCGGCCCTGCCGGCAGTCGTCTTCGCCGTGGCCGTGGCCATCGTGGTCACGCTCGCGCTGTCAGTCAGCCGCGCAGGGGCGTTCCTGACGGTCGCGATCGGCGGCTCAGGCGCACTGCTTTGCTATCTCGCGGCCGCGCGGGCTCTGCGGATCAGCGAGGTCTCCGACCTCATAGCGGTGGTGCGCTCCCGCCTGATCCGGTAGGTCTTGCCAGGTCTCCTGCGGTCTCCGCCTGGTAACGGTTTGCTACGCGGTAAGGTGGCTGCGGAACAGCATGACATGTTGTGCCGCATCATTGAATTGTCCAGACCCGCCGACCAGCTTCCGGCAGACCGGTGTTTGCTAACGCCGTTGCTAATACAGGAGGAAGCGTCGAGAGCCTGACCTGACTCGGCGCAGCGACCGTATGACCACCTATACGTCTGAGCCAGGCACCAGACTCGGCGGACGGTACCGGCTTGAGGACCGGACCGCCGCGGGCTCTGGGTGGGATGCCTGGAAGGCGATAGATGAGACGCTCGCCCGCGCGGTCACGGTCTTCACTTTCGCTCAGGGATTCCCGCGCATTACGGACGTAGTGACGGCCGCGCGGGCCGCGAGCAGGCTGACAGATTCCCGCCTGGCGCAGGTCTTTGACGTTGAGGACGCCTGGGAGCAGGCCTACATCGTGATGGAGTGGGCAGCAGGCGAGTCTCTGGGCGACCTGCTGTCGGCAGGTCCGCTAGAGCCTGACCGTGGTGCCCGCATCATCGCCGAGGCATCGGCGGCGCTGGCCTCCGCACACGCGGCCGGTATCGCGCACATGTGCCTGTCTCCCGCTTGTATCAAGTGGAGCCAGACCGGCGAGGTCAAGGTCACCGGGCTGGGGGTCGACGCAGCGCTGGCGGGAGTGACCTCAGAGGAGCCAGTGCTCGCCGACACCAGGGGCCTGGGCAACTTGCTCTACGCGGCACTGACCGGCTGCTGGCCGGGAGCCGACGAGCAATCCCTGCCGCCGGCACCGCAGGCCGATGGTCATCCGCGGAGCCCGAGGCAAGTGATCGCGGGGATTCCTGCCGTGTTCTCCGACCTCACCTGCCGCGCCATGCAGCTTCCCTCCGGCGTCCCCGTGATCACGACACCTGGCGAGCTCTCCTCTGGCCTGATGGCGGTGCTGCCGCCCGCGCCGATTCCCTCAGCTCCGCCGCCCCCTGTGCGCAGGGAAAGGACCGCAGAATACGGCTCCGACCCTTACTGGCCTGGTCGTAAGCTCAACGGCGAGTGGAGCGATGACCACCAGCCTGGTGATTACCGGCCGACCGGTTACGAGGAAACCGGGTGGCAGCGGCAGGCGGCGCCGGAACGGCAGGCCAGGCGTCCGGAACCAGGCGGGCACCGGGCACCTTCCGGCCGCGCGGGACGTGAACAGCGCACGTTGCCATTCGTACCGGGGAACAAGCTGCCGCTGGCGATTCTTGCCGGGATCGGGACGCTCGTGGCCGTGGCCGCTGTGACTGCCGTCGTCTTGTGGCCCGGCGGTACCAAGGCCCCTACGACGCAGCAGAAGTCAGGTCCGTCAGCTCCGGCCGCGGTGATCACGTCCCTGACGCCGGTCAAAGCTACCGGTTTCGACCCGCTCACTAGCGTTAAGCGCGACCCGTACAACGAGAACAGTCAGGACGCGCACTACGCCATCGACAGCAACCCGCAGACCGCCTGGACCACGCAGTGGTACAACACCGCCGAGTTCGGCGGGCTGAAGGCTGGTTCTGGGCTCATGCTTGAGATGCCCAAGGCGGAGACTTACCGGTCGGCCGTGGTCACGTTCGGTCCGGTTCCCGGTGCCGATGTCAAGATTCTCATCGGCAACTCCGATGCGAGGAGCGCGGCAAACCTTGACTCCATGACGACGGTGGCGCAGGCCAGCGACGTAGCAGGCAAGATAACCTTCCGCATTACCAGTTCGGCAAAAGGCAAGTTCCTCCTGATCTGGTTTACCAAGCTCGCGCCGAAGGCAGGCAGCGGGCACTGGTACGACGGCGAGGTACTTAACGTCAGCGTGCGCGGCATCGGCTAATCGCAGCGGCTCGGTTACCGAGAGCTAAGCTACGGGAAACACGTTGGCCGGAGCCACCTATAGGAGACGCGACGAATTCGCAGGAACCTGGCGCCAGAGCGCCAGGCAGGTCGCTGCCCGCGCAGCGGGCTGCTGGCGTCCCCACCGACGAGGAGTTGCTGCGCAAGCACGTCGCCGGTGATCCTGACGCGTTCGGCGAACTCTTCCTGCGGCACAAGGACCGGCTATGGGCCATCGCGATCAGGACGCTTTCCGATCCTGAGGATGCCGCGGACGCGCTGCAGGATGCCATGATCTCGGCCTTCAGGCGGGCGGACAGTTTCAGGGGCGATTCGGCCGTCACCACCTGGCTGCACCGGATCGTCGTGAACGCCTGCCTGGACAAGATGCGCAGGCGCAGCGCCAGGCCTGAGGTCAGCGGCGGGGACGACCGGCTGCTTGACGCCATCGGGGCGGGCGACCCGAGCGCGGACCCGGCCGCCGGGAGCGAGGTGTCGCTTGAGGTGATGTCGGCGCTCAGGCAACTTCCGCGCGACCAGCAGGTCGCGCTTGTGCTTGTCGACATGCTTGACTATCCGGTCGCCGAGGCGGCGCAGTTGCTCGGGGTAGCGGAAGGCACGGTCAAGAGCCGCTGCGCGCGGGGCCGTGCAAGGCTCCTGCCCAAGCTTGCTCACCTGCGCCAGCCAGGTGAGCAAGGCAACCGCCGGCGGGAAACCGGGAACCGATTTGGCGCCACATCCGTCCTACCTGCGCAAGAAGGGAGCGACGAGGCGCCTTGACCGGTCACATCAGCACCGACGAGCTTGCCAGGTACCGCGCTGGAGTGGTGCGGGCAGGCCGGGCGGCGCGCATCTCCGTGCACCTCGCCGGTTGCTCTCAGTGCTCTGGCCTCGACGCTCAGATCGAGAGCGTTTCAGTCATGCTCGCCGCCGTCCCTGCGCCGACGATGCCTGACATCGTCGCACAGCGATTGCAGGCGATGCTGGCCAGCGAAGCGACCAGGCGCGCGACCTCGCCGACCTCTCCTTCGCCTGGCTCATCTTTGCCGGTGGCCGCTCCGGCCCGCCAGCGCCGCGGCTGGCGCCTTCGCATGCCTGAATGGTCCTCCCCTGTCGTGGTGCGAAGCCTGGCTGCCACAGGGGCTGTAGCGGTGCTTGCCGGCGGTGGTCTCCTGCTCGCCACGCTAAGCAGCGGAGGGACGGCCAGCGTCTCGGCCAGGCCCGCCGTCGGCCCGGTACGCAGGGCGAGTTCAGGAGTAGCGATCCCGGGCAACAGCAGCATCAACGCCGCGGGGACGATGCCGGTCAGGTACTACACCTACGGTCGGCACTCGGCCGTCACCAATGTCGTTGTTTCTGATGCTAATTTCACAAAGTCCGACCTGGTGCCCGACGTCAGGGCAAGGCTCAACAGCCCGCTCGTGGTGCCCGTCCCAAGCGCCTCGCCTGCCGCACCCTCCTCTGGCCCGGATGTCGGATCGACAAGCTCAGGCAACCGCCCCAGAGGCGTGACCGCCAGGCAACTCGCTGGCTGTTTGTCCAAAGTAGCCGCCGGGCGCCGGATCGTTCTCGCTGAGGTCGCGCGTTACCTCGCCAGGCCGGCGACAATCGTTGTACTGAAGCCGGTCGATCACGTCTTCGACGTGATAGTGGTGGGCTCGGCTTGTTCAGCGGCCAACAGCGACGTCATCACCAGGCTGAGCCTTCCTGGTGGCTGAGCCCTCCCAGTAGCTGGAGCCCTCACAGTAGCTGGAGCCTTCCCCGGTCGCGGGGAATCTGCGGAGTAGCCGTACGGTTGACTCCGGTGCGGTTCGATTAAGGAGTAAGGGCACGTGACTGAAGTTCGCGATGTCATCATCATCGGTTCCGGGCCAGCCGGTTACACCGCAGCGCTCTACGCGGCAAGGGCAAGGCTCAGTCCGCTGGTGTTCGAGGGTTCGGTGACCGCCGGCGGTGCCTTGATGAACACCACGGACGTAGAGAACTTCCCTGGCTTCCCCGACGGCATACTCGGACCTGACCTGATGGACTCGATCCGTAAGCAGGCGGAAAGGTTCGGTGCCGAACTGGTAGCCGACGATGTCCTCGAGGTGGACCTGGCGGCTGCACCCAAGGTGGTCAGGACCGCCGACGGCGAGCACCTGAGCCGTGCCGTGATTATCGCGACCGGGTCGAGTTACCGCGAGCTTGGCGTGCCGGGAGAGAAACGCCTTTCAGGTCATGGTGTCTCGTGGTGCGCCACCTGCGACGGTTTCTTCTTCAGGGAGCAAGACATCGCCGTGATCGGCGGCGGGGACTCGGCCATGGAAGAGGCTACGTTCCTTACCAGGTTCGCCCGCTCGGTGACGATCGTGCACCGCCGTGACAGCTTGCGCGCCTCGAAGATCATGCAGGACCGCGCCCTCGCTGATCCGAAGATCAAGTTCGCCTGGGACTCCGAGGTCGTTGAGATGGCCGGCGAGGACAGGCTCACCGGCCTCCGGCTGAGCGACGTGAAGACTGGCGAGGAGAGGATCCTGCCCGTTACTGGCATATTCATCGCCATCGGGCATGATCCGCGAAGCGAGCTCTTCAAGGGCCAGCTCGCCACCGACGACGACGGTTACCTGCTCGTCGAGGACCCGTTCACCAGGACCGCGATCCCTGGGGTCTTCGCCTGCGGCGATGTCGTTGACCGGCATTACCGCCAGGCGGTGACCGCAGCGGGCAGCGGGTGCGCGGCGGCGATCGACGCCGAGCGCTGGCTGGCAGATCAAGACTCCTGAGGTTAGACGTTCAGTTCGCCGTAAAACGAGAGGAAGTCCATAAAGTGGGCGTAGCGACCAGAGCCGTGACAGACGATTCCTTTGAGTTTGACGTTCTGCAGAACACCAAGCCCGTGCTTGTCGACTACTGGGCCGAGTGGTGCGGACCCTGCCGACAGGTAGCGCCGGTACTCGAAGAGATCGCCAGCGAGTACAGCGACAAGATCGACATCGTCAAACTGAACGTTGACGACAACCCGCAGGTCACGCGGATCTACGGAATTATGAACATCCCGACGCTCGCCGTCTTCAAGGACGGGCAGGTCGTTAAGGAAATCATCGGCGCCAAGCCGAAGTCGGCCCTGCTCGGCGAGCTCGAGGAGTTTCTCGCCTAGCACCCGAGCCCGCGCCCCGCACCTCTGGCAAATCCCTGGGCGCAGGCTCACCGGCCACACCGGTCACTCCTGACCCGAGGAGCCGCCGGTCTAGATCGTTGCCAGGGAATTGGCTGCTGGTCTCACGTGGTCGTAGGCGATCAGTGACCGTTTGACGGGTGCGCCGATCACCCAGTTGTGCCAGATGCAGGCGTTGAGCGCGAGCGGCCGCTGGATGATGCGGGTGGGAACTGTCAGGCGAGGCGTAGCGGGCGTTCGGGAGTCATCGAGCCCAAGAGGCGTTCGAGGGCTACCTCGACGTCTTCGCGCCAAGACAGGGCGGTCTTGATCTCAAGGCGAAGGCGAGGGTATCGCAGGTGCGGGCGAACGGTCTTGAATCCGACCGCAAGCAGGTAGTCAGCCGGCATGACGCAGGTCATGCCGTCGGGCTTAAGATCGCCGAAGGCCTCGACGGCTCTGATGCCGCGATGCGTGAGGTCCTTCACGAGGCTCTGAACTAGAACGCGGCCAAGGCCGCCACCGGAAAACTCGGCGGAGATGTGGGCGGTCATCATGAGAACCGCGTCCGAACTCACCGGGCTTGTCGGGAACGCGACCGACTTCGGGACGTACTGCGGTGGTGCGTAGAGAACGTAGCCGGCCGCGACGCTGTCGACATAGACGATCTTTCCGCAGCTTCCCCACTGCAGCAGGACGTTAGAGACCCACGACTCCTTCTCAAGCGTGGAGTCGCCAGACTCAAGAGCACGGGCCTGGCTAAGCGGATCGAGTTCCCAGAACACGCAACGGCGGCACCTTGACGGCAGGTCGTCAAGATTATCCAGCGTGATACTCGCAACGCGGCGCGGCACTTAGCACCTCTGTGACGGAACTTGGCTTGCAGCACCGGCGACCGCGTGCCCCGATTGCGTACAGGAACGTCCGATCCGGTAAGGCCATCGTACTCTCAGCGCCTGCCCGAGGCGGCCTAGTGGAGCTGGATAGTCTGTGCCGATGACGACTCAGAGGAAAAGCTTCGGCAGCGACAACCACTCCGGTGCGCACCCGGAGGTCATCCAGGCCGTCGCCGAGGCTAACGGGGGCGATTCTCTTCCGTACGGCGCTGACCATCTCACCCAGCGATCGGCCGACGACCTGAAGGCTGCCTTCGGAGCGAGGGATGCACTATTCGTCTTCAACGGGACGGCGGCAAATGTGCTCGGCATCAGCTTGCTGGCCGGGCCGTACGACGCCATTGTCTGCGCCGAGTCATCTCACCTGAACGTCGATGAGTGCGGGGCAACCGAGCGAATTCTGGGGAACAAACTTCTGACGATAGCTACGCCGGACGGGAAGCTCACCCCTGATCTGATCGCACCGAGGCTCACCGGCCGGGGCGATCCGCACCGGGCGCAGCCGCGGATCGTAGAGATCGCTCAGGTGACCGAGGTCGGCACATGCTACTCGCTGCACGAATTGCGGCAGCTAAGTGAGTTCTGCCGCAGTGAGGGCCTGTATCTGTTTATGGATGGCGCGCGTCTGGCGAATGCCGCCGCTTGCCTTGGGTGCGAGCTCGGCGACCTCGCTGCCGGGGTGGACGTGTTGAGCTTTGGCGGTACTAAGAACGGAGCCGTGGCTGCCGAGGCTGTGATCGTCATGCGGGAGGAGTTCGTTGCGAACGCGCCGTACCTGCGGAAACAGCAAATGCAGCTCGGCTCGAAAATGCGCTTCATGGCCGCTCAGTTCTCGGCCTTGCTCGCGGACAAGCTGTGGTTGCGCAGCGCGGAACACGCCAACGCGATGGCCGCGCGGCTGGCTGCGGCAGTCGACGGGACTCCGGGAGTCGAAATTCTCTACCCCGTTCAGTCGAATGCCGTATTCGCTAACCTCAGGCCCGATCACCTGGCGGCCCTGCGGGATGACTGGATCTTCTACACGTGGGGCGAGACCGGCAGCACTGCTCGCTGGATGACCGCCTTCGACACGCAGGAAGCGGACGTCGATGCCTTCGCGGCAGCCATTCGCGCGACTGCCCGTTTCACGTGAAACGGTTAGGCTGGTGCCTGCTCAGCGGGATAGTCCGGTGAGATGGTCTTGACAATACGGTCCAGGTCATCAAGGGACGCGAACTCAACGACGATCTTGCCCTTACGCTGCCCCAGTTCCACCTTGACGCGGGTGTCGAGGACATCCGATAGCCTTCCTGCCAGGTCCGCTAGCTTCGGGGCTACCGGGGCCTTTCTCGTCTGTTGCCGAGCCGGTTTCGCCGGGTCCGCACCTAGGGCCACTATCTCCTCAACAGCCCGGACAGACAGGCCCTCCGCCACGATGCGATGGGCCAGTTGTTCCTGGGCGTCTGGATCACTGACTGACAGGAGCGCCCGAGCGTGTCCGGCACTCAGGACTCCTGCTGCTACGCGACGTTGTACTGCCGGAGGAAGATTCAGCAGCCGAATCGTATTCGTGATGTGAGGGCGTGATCGGCCGATCCGCTGCGCGAGCTCTTCGTGCGTCGCTTCGAAGTCGTCGAGCAGTTGCTGATAGGCGGCCGCCTCTTCGAGCGCGTTCAGCTGCTGACGGTGCAGGTTCTCGATAAGGGCGTCTCTAAGCAGATCGCCGTCGGCGGTCTCCTTCACTATCGCCGGGACAACCTCAAGTTCCGCGACCTGACAGGCCCGCCAGCGACGCTCCCCCATGATGAGCTGATAGCGGCCGCCGTCCACCTTCCTTACCACTATCGGCTGGAGCAGGCCAACAACCTTGATCGATGCCGCAAGCTCGGCCAGCGCCTCCTCGTCGAAGATCTGCCTCGGCTGACGGGGATTCGGAGAAATGGTAGCGACCGGGATCTCATCGAAATAGGCGCCGGGTATTGCACCGAGCGCCGGAGCGCTCAGGTTGGCGGACTCGCTCGCCGCTTGCCCGTCCGTGTCGCTCAGCCCAGCCGGCGTCGTCGGGATCAGCGCGCCCAGACCCTTGCCAAGACCCCGCTTCTGCTGCGCCATGTCCTCTCCCTGCCACCTAACGGTCTCTGCCGCCCAACAGCCCTTGCCGGCAACAGCCCTGCCGCCCAACAGCCCCGACTACTCCATCTTGCCAGGTGAAGCGTTGAAGCGGATCTGATCCGCGTGCCCCTGTGGACAATCTCTTGTCCCTGTGGATGACCCGGCGGGCGCCGAGAATTAGGTAGTGGCAGCCCGCACGTTCTGGAAGGCCATTTCCCTGGCCGCCTCGAGATACGCCACCGCCCCGCTGGAGCCGGGATCGTATGTCATGACCGACTGGCCGTAGCTGGGTGCTTCCGATACACGGACACTGCGCGGGATGACCGAGCTGAGGACGAGATCGCCGAAGTGGCCGCGCACCTCCTCGGCTACCTGGGAAGCCAGCCTTGTTCTGCTGTCAAACATCGTCAACAGGATCGTGCTCACCGTCAGGCCAGGGTTCAGATGGCTCTTGACCAGATCCACCGTCCTCAGGAGCTGCTCAAGGCCCTCAAGCGCGTAATACTCGCACTGAATCGGGATAAGGACCTCTGGAGCCGCCACCAAGGCGTTGACCGTGAGCAGACCTAGTGAAGGCGGGCAATCGATGAAAATGTAGTCCAGATTCGACGAGTCGTACTCCGCGACGGCCCTTGCCAGTCGCGACTCTCTCGCCACCAGCGGCACGAGTTCAATCTCCGCTCCAGCCAGGTCGATCGTCGCGGGCGCGCAACGCAGCAGCGGAAAGTCGTGTACTGGCCTTACGACGTTGGCCAGCGGCATTCCGTCCACCAGTACGCTGTAAATCGATGGGACTCCAGACCGGTGCTCCACGTCGAGTGCGGTCGAAGCGTTGCCCTGAGGGTCCAGGTCAATGACCAAGACACGCGAACCATGCATCGCCAGGCTCGCAGCCAGATTCACGGCAGTCGTTGTCTTCCCCACTCCGCCCTTCTGATTCGCGATCGTAAGAATGCGACATGACCGCGGTCTCGGCCACGGCTTGCTGTCGGCCGCCCTGGCCTTCATCGCGGCCTGCGCTGCCCGCGCTATAGGCGTGTCCGCCGACGTATCCGGCGCGCCGGGAATGGCCACCTCATCCTCACTCTCACCCTGAGCGCCCGCTGCGCCGGAGTAACTACCCGCGATCATAGGCCCGTCCCCCCGACGCCAATGGTCGCCAGGCAGATTGATCACCGTCGACCCAGTTCTCTCCGGCCCATCGGCAGTTATGGCATCAGTTGTCCGCGCCGTTTCACGTGAAACGCCGGCCATGCCGACCAGTTCCACTCTAGGCCATGTTCCCGGCGCGGGCTGCCGAGCCGCTTCCGCAATGCGCTGTCGCGCGGGTTCCGTCCCCCCTTCCGCCGTATCCGAGGACGGCCAGCCCAGTCCGTGGCCATTACCCACGCCTGCCGTCCTGCCGGCCATTCGCAGCGGCCAGCCAAGGCCGGACTCAGCGCCGCCAGCCCCTGCCATTGCCGCCTCCTGCTCTCTCCCCGCCGTTCTCCCCGCCCACTCGGCCGTCTCAGCCCTGCCAGCAGGCCCCGCGGCCTCCCACCCGGCCACTTCCGCCGGCAACATCTCCGTCAGTCCGGCGGCCTCGCACCCGAAACCCTCCGCACGCCTGTGCCGCCCGGTCCTTCGAACCCTGCCCAATCCTGGCCAGCCGAGTCCTGCTGCCGCCCGCAACAACGACAAGCCCGCCAGCGTCTGCGCTGGCACGTCTGCCGCTTGCCCGCCGGGCCATCCCACACCTGATCCGGGGATGACCCTCATCGCAGATCCTCGCCAGTTCCGTGTCGGCAGGCGTTAGCTTCTGACGCCCGGATGGATGGCATTGAAAGTCGCTCTGCGCCAAGCCTAAGCCGACAGACACGCGACCAGCGAGCACTCGCTCAGGTACGTAAGCGTGCCGCAGGCAAAGTCGTGGTAAACCGGACGACCGTCACCGGCTGGCTCAGGAGCCCCACGCCCGCACTCACGATAGCGACGTCGTTGGCTCCGAGCCGCCCGAGCACAGGCCTCGCTTCCTCGAGTTCGCGACCGGCGGCAGCCCCCTTGATCGCGAGCACCTGACCCCCCGGCCGCGCCAGGCCCGCCGCGAGAACTGCCAGCCGGTCGAGTCTGGCTACCGCACGCGACGTCACCACGTCCGCCGAGATTCGCCCGGAAAGATCCTCGGCCCGGCCGCGCCTGACCTCCACGTTCACCAGCCCGAGCTCCGCGACGCACTCGTTAAGGAACGCGGTACGCCGCTCCATTGGCTCGATGAGCGTCAGCACGCTCGACGGCAGCGAGATCGCGAGCACGAGTCCAGGCAACCCGGCACCAGAACCAAGGTCGGCCACGCTCGCGCATCGAGGGATAAGCTCAGCGACCACTGCGCTGTTGAGCAGGTGCCGGTCCCAGATTCGCGCGGTCTCAACCGGCCCGATCAGCCCCCGCTCGACTCCAGCGCCAGCAAGCAGCTCCGCGTAGCGCTGCACGACGGGAAGAGCCGATCCGAACACCGCACGCGCCGCCTCGGGTGGCTCAGGAACCACAGGCGACTTACGGCGGACGTCAGCCGACAGGGAGCACGACCACCCTGCGGTTAGGATCGATTCCCTCTGACTCGCTGCGCAGTCCCGCCGCCGCGATCGCGTCATGCACGATCTTGCGCTCGAAAGCGTTCATCGCGCTCAGCGCCTTTGCCTCGCCGGTTCGCTTCACTTCGTCGGCAACGCTCGTGCCGAGGTCGGTCAGCTCAGCCCGGCGCTGTGCGCGATAGCCGCCGATGTCCAGCATCAGTCGCGTCCTGGCGCCAGTCTGCCTGTGAACGGCAAGTCGTGTCAGCTCCTGCAACGCATCAAGTACCTCGCCGCGCGACCCCACCAGCTCATCAAGGGTGGCGCCAACAACTGAAACGACCGCGCGGTCCCCTTCGACGTCCATGTCGATGTCGCCATCCAAGTCGGCGACATCGAGAAGGCCCTCAATGTAGTCAGCCGCTATCTCGCCCTCAAGCTCAAGGTCAGCAAGCTCGGGCTCGTCGGAATCTTCTCCAGAGCCGTCCGCCGGGTCATCGTCGTCCGCCGTACCGCCCGGCTCGGCCAGGTCCTCGGCGCGCTCGTCAGCAGCCAGTTCCTCATCCTCGGCGAGAGTGTTGTCCCCATGGCCCACTACCGCATCCTCCTCGTCAGTAAGCAGACCTCGTCAGTAAGCAGACCTAGTCAGTAAGCAGTAGCGCTCAGCGCTTACCTGATCGCTTGCTGCGAGACTGGCGCTGCGGCTGCTGCCTGACGATCTTAGTCTCAGGTTCCGGCACCGGGGGCGGCGCAGGCTCAGTCCGGCCTCTGGTAAATCTGCGCAGCATGCCGCCTTCGTCACCGGCTGGCTTCTGCCCGTTCGAAGCGGCGCTTGCCGCGCCCGCTGCTGTGGTAGCGGCTCCGTCGCCGTTCGCCGACGACGGGACGGATCCGTTCTTTGCGGCCTTGCCCTGCTTGGCGTCCTGCAACTTGCCCGCCGAGGGTGCCTTGCCTGCCGCCGCGGTCTTGCCTGCCGCCGCGGTCTTGCCTGCCGCAGTGGTCTTGCTCGTCGGCGCGGTCTTGCTCGTCGGCGCGGTCTTGCCTGCCGTCGGGGTCTTGCTCGTCGGCGTGGTCCTGCCAGCAGACGGCGCCTTGCCGTTCGAGGCCGCAGCAGCACCACCTGCGGCATCTGTAACGGCCTGCGGCTGATTGCCCGGCCTGGTCCGACCGAACGCACTGGCGAAACCCGATGCGGTGCCGGGCTTCCGCGACTGGCCCACCGGCAAGTTCCCGCCAGTCATCGCGGCAGCGGCACCGACCGGGTACTTCCGCAGCAGCATGTACTGCTGCCCGAGCGTCCACAGGTTCGTCGTGACCCAGTAAAGAACCAGACCAAACGGCCAGTACAGGCCGGTAAGCGCGAACAGCGGCATGATGTAGGCCATCAGCTTCTGCGACTGGCCCATCGGGTTGTCCGAGCCGGTAGGCATCATGCCGCGCTTCATGCTCTGCCTGACCGTCAGGTATGTCGTCGCCATGCTGACCAGGACCACGAACGCCACCACGATGTGCACATGCAGCGAGGTACCGTGCAGGAACGTGTCCTTGATCTGAACGCCGAAGATCGATGCCTTGTTTACGTTGGCGACGAACGACTTAGTGAGGTTATACGGCAGCGCCTGACCAGGCTTGGGCTCAGCGATCGCACGCAAGACGCTGAACAAGGCGAAGAAAAGCGGCATCTGGAGCACGATCGGCAAACAGCCCATCAGCGGGTTTACTCCCGCTTCCTGGTACAGCTTCATGGTCTCCTGGTTGAGCTTTTCCTTGTCGCCCTTGTACTTCTTGCGGATCTCATTGATCTTGGGCGTCAGCGCTGTCATCGCGCGCTGCGTGTGCATCTGCTTGATGAACAAGGGCAGGAGGATCAGCCGCATGGCTACGACCAGGATGACGATCGACAGCACCCAGGTGACACCGCCGGTCGCGCCGAAGACCGGTCCAAGCACGCTGTAGATGTGCATGATGACCCAGGCGACCAGGTCGTTGATCGGGTTCAAGATGCTCAATGCGTCAGTTCCCTTGCTCTATCGTCTGCCGCGGCCCTGGTACCGGGTCGAGGCCGCCGGGATGGAACGGGTGGCACCGGCTGAGCCGCCGCACGGCCAGCCAGCTTCCCCGCCCGGCGCCGTGCACCTGGATCGCCTCAAGCGCATACGCGCTGCACGAGGGGTAGAACCTGCAGTTCGCACCGAGCAGCGGGCTGATGAACTTCCTGTAACCCGAAATCAGCCCTGTCAACAACCATGCGGCGACGGACATTTCGCTGGCCGAACTGCCCTGCACCGAACTGCCCTGCACCGAACCGCGGTGGTCTTCACCGCCTTTGATCACACTGCCGCGATCTTTCACACCGCACCACCATGCCGCAAACAACCCTGCCGCCGGAGCAATGCGTTCACTACAACGTCTAGCTCAGCGGCCAGCTCCGCCTGTCTTGCAGTCGCGGCTCGGGGATTAGCGCGCAACACAAGCAGGCTACCTCTAGGAAGGCTATGCAGATACCCCGCCATCAGGTGCCTGAGGCGCCGGCGGACCTTGTTCCGCACGACCGCCTGGCCGACGGCGCGGCTCACGATGAACCCGATCTTCGGGGGCTCATCGCAGCCCATCCGCGTGATCAGGTGACCGACTACCAGCGACCGCCCGTAGCGGCTTCCGCCCTTGATCGCATCGGTGAAGTCTGTCCTGCGACGCATGCGCGCGGCTTTGGGCAGCATCGCACGCCACCGTCACGCAGACGGCGCGGCGCCGGTCAGACGCTGACCCGTGCACGGCCCTTACGGCGTCGTGCCGCGAGCACGGCACGTCCGGCCCTGGTGCGCATGCGCAGCCGGAACCCGTGCGTCTTCGCCCGACGGCGGTTGTTCGGCTGGAACGTGCGCTTGCTCACTGGAAACTCCTGATCAGGCTCAAAGACGTCGTCAAGACAACACTAGACTAGCGCGCCTGCGCACACGGTAAACGGGCAGCAACGCACTGCAGATGGCAAGTAAAGCCAGACCACCGAACGTTACGCCGACTTCTACGCGCCGTCAAACCAGCCCGTCTGACCTGCGGCGCTGATTCGGCCGCCGTGCCGCCAGGCCGCCGGGAAGCGCCAGTCAAACACTGACACTCGCCGTTTCCCTAACGTACTTCCTCTGGCACCCCTAGGCTGTGGACAGCCCGGTCGAACGCTGTGGACACCAGTGCGCGGTGTTCGGGCGAGGCGGGGGGCCGTACGGGGCCAACGGCATTGCACATGCTGTGGAAAAACCTGTTGAACAAGTTGGGGGGCTGCGAGGTGATCATCCGATGAGCGAACCAGACCTCGCCGAGATCTGGGCCAGGTCGCTTAACGACCTCGCTGATATGCAGATCGAGCCTTACCAGCGCGCTTGGCTCCAGCTCACGAGGCCGCTCGGCCTCGTGGAGAACACGGCGCTGATCGCTACACCAAACGAGTTCGCGAAAGACCAGCTCGAGAACCGGCTGCGGGTCATGATCACGAACGCCCTGTCTCGCGAACTCGGCCGCAGCATCCAGCTCGCGGTGATTATCGACCCGTCCGCGACGGCCGCACCCGCGGAGGCCGAGGACGCCGCTCCAGAACCGCTCGGCATCAGGATCCCGTTCGGCACAAGCACGGACCTAGCTGAGTCAGGCGCGGACGGCAACCATGAGGGGCGCTGGAACGCCGCTAACGGACACCTGCCGGCTGGTCAGTTCCCGCTCCAGCCCGGCCCGGCCGGGCTTCCGCATCTGCCAGCCCCCCGGCCACCGCAATCAGGCCGGGCCGACTCCATGGATGACGCGTCCATCGGTGCGGATCAAGGTCAGGGGCGCGGCCTTGACAGCTCAGAACCTCGCCGCCCGCCGGATGCGCGGGCAGGCACCATACCTGGCCAGCCGGCCGTCGCACGACCCAGCGCTACGCGCCTGAACCCCAAGTACACCTTCGAGACCTTCGTCATCGGCTCAAGCAATCGCTTCGCCCACGCGGCCGCCGTCGCCGTCGCCGAGGCTCCTGCGAAGGCCTACAACCCGCTGTTCATCTACGGTGACTCGGGCCTTGGCAAGACCCATCTCCTGCACGCGATCGGGCACTACGCGCAGAGCCTGTACCAGGGTGTGCGGGTCAGGTACGTGAGCTCGGAAGAGTTCACGAACGACTTCATCAACATGATCAGGGACGGCAAGCAGGACGGCTTCCGCCGGCGCTACCGTGACGTCGACGTGCTGCTCGTGGACGACATCCAGTTTCTCGAAAACAAAGAAGGAACTCAGGAGGAGTTCTTCCATACGTTCAACACCCTGCACAACGCGACTAAGCAGATCGTGATCTCAAGCGACCGGGCACCCAAGCGCCTGGTCACCCTCGAGGACCGCCTGCGCAGCCGATTCGAGTGGGGACTGCTCACCGACATCCAGCCGCCCGAACTTGAGACCAGGATCGCCATCTTGAGGAAAAAGGCTGTTCAAGATCGCCTTAACGCTCCTCCAGAAGCACTTGAGTACATCGCCAGCCGGATCTCGACGAACATCAGGGAGCTTGAAGGGGCGCTGATCAGGGTCAGCGCCTTCGCCAGCCTCAACAGGCAGTCCGTCGATCTCCAGCTCGCCGAATTCGTGCTCAAGGACCTGATTCCCGAGTCGCAGGGCCCGGAGATCACCGCCGCCACGATCATGGGCCAGACGGCGTCCTACTTCGGGCTGTCAATCGACGACCTGTGCGGAACCTCAAGATCGCGAGTCCTGGTGACCGCCAGGCAAATCGCCATGTACCTGTGCCGCGAGCTGACCGACCTGTCGCTGCCAAAGATCGGCCAGCAGTTCGGCGGCCGTGACCACACCACCGTCATGCACGCCGAACGCAAAATCAGGTCCCTCATGGCCGAGCGCCGCTCGATCTACAACCAGGTCACCGAGCTCACCAACAAGATCAAGCAGCACGCACTCCCCACTTGACTACGCCGGCCCGGCGAGACGACCGCCGCCTTACCGGCGAAAGCTGCGTCACGTAGCGACTACGTGGAGTAAATGTCACACGTATGTCACTCGAGCAAGTGCATAGCGTAATTGATCGATCACGTACGGGCGCCGAGCATCACTATCTGTACACACAGGCTGTGGATGAACTTGTGGACGGACCTGCGGATACGTAGGCACGGGCTGGGGTCAGACGGGGGATAACTAATAGCTCGCTGCCGGCAAGACGCCGCCCGTCCACAGAAGCCGCAGCGCACGCCCAGGTTATCCACCCGCCCTGTGCATTCCGCATGGCCCCTGACCTGCGCAAACGACGCTATCCCCAGTATCCACTGTCCCTATGACGACTACTTGCTTTAGTAATCGAGAGAAGCAAGAACCAAGTAGCTAGCCCGACCTCGCGAACGCTGGCCGTCGCGCTCAGCCACCGCCGTCGCTCAGCAGCAGGTCCACCGGTGACGCGAGCAATCCAAGCTGAGGTCAGGCCCGCTCGGACGACTGCCCGAAGCGACCACCGCGTCGCCCGCCGCCAAGCCGCGGCCCTGCCAGCAACATCAAGTAGTCAGCGATGCCCTCCGCCCGGCCCCGACTGCAGCAACAAAGTCCCAGCGACGTCACCCGGACATCATCAAGTGGCCACCGTCGTCGTCAGTTTCGCCCCGCCAGCAGCAACGCAGGACTACCGATGCTGCTCGTCTCTGCACCCGCCCCAGCCCTCCCTGGCCAACACCAAGCCCCAAGGTTTGGGCCCTCCTGTCGTTTCCGTGGGTTCGTTCATGATGGTCTTCCGAGGAGCGGGGGGCGGTAGCCGCCGAGCGGGAGCATGGCCAGGGCGATGAGGGCGCCGGGGTCTTTGAAGCCGGAGGCGATCCGACCTGGCCCGCGGCCGGGCCGCCTCGCCGTCGTAGGCCGCGCTGAGCTGGAGATAGCCGCAGGCAGCGTCGGGCCAGCCGGGCGTGGCCGGCTCCACTTCCTCGAGCATCGCCAGCGGCAGCCGGGGACACCCGGCCGCGAACCGCTG
>DATJLT010000085.1:0-11159 GCA_035509195.1 Streptosporangiaceae bacterium
GTCCTGCGGCTTGCCCGGAGTGCGCAGTACCTTGCGTGCCAGGTCAGCCAGGCCGCCTGACGGGTCAACCAGGTCGTGACCTGGCAGGGTCGCGGCCATCGCGTTGACGGTGAAGTCACGGCGGGCCAGGTCCTCGGTGAGAACCGGGACCGTGAATACAGGGCACCAGACGGCTCTGCATACCCGGTGCGCGGGTCACTCCAGCTCGTCTTCTGCGATCTCGGCACGCCCGGTGCGGGCGCAACAAGATGATCTTCACCGTCAGCCCCGCCGACGCCCGGCACCTCGCCCCCCACATCGGCCCGTACCTGACGGCGGGGACCTGTACCGGCTCGCCCCCTACCAGGCCGCCTGCCGCCTCGTCACCGCCAACGGCGCCAACACCCCCGGATTCACCCTCGCCACCCGCCCCCCGCCACCGCCCGTCCCCGGGCGAGCCGGACGGCTGCGCGCCGACGCCCGCGACCGGGGCCTGTCCCAGGCCGACCGCGACCGGCAGGCCAAACGCCGCCGCTACCAGGCCGCCGCCCATGCCCCATCCGGCTCGCTCCCGGCCCTCCCGGGAAGCTGCGATGACAGGTAACCCGGTTCCCGTGTACCCGCCGCTGGATGCCCTGCGGCTGCTCACCGAACGCGACCGGCACGTGCTCGCCCTGGTCACCGACCACCAGGTACTCACCACCAGCCACCTGGCCTGGCTCGCGTTCCCGTCCCGCGACCGGGCCGAGCAGCGGCTCCGCATCCTGGCCCGCCGCGACCTCCTGACCCGGTTCCGGCCCCTGGTCCGGCCACCGCTGTCCTCATGAATTGCCGCCAGGGCGGGTCCTGGTGACGCTACCCGGCGGGGATCGCGTCGGCGTCGATCGTGTCGGCGGGGCCGTAGCCTGGTATCCAGCGCAGTACCTCGGACCGGAAGTCCGCGGTGGCCTCAAGCTGGCAGAGGACGCCGATCCCTGCGGTCGAGACTCGGTGGATCAGGATGTAAGACGGCGGCAGGTTAAGCAGCCTGCCGATATTGGTGCCGCGAAGGTCGGTCATCCGCCCTGCCTCTGCCCGCATCCACTCCCTGGTGAACGTGAACGTTTCCTGCTTCGAAGGTTCGGCAAGCGGTGCCAGGTAGGTCTTAAGGTCCTTGAGGTCAACGCTGATATCGGGCAGCAGGAAACCGTGTCCCCGCAATTCCGCCTCCACCTGTGCGATATCGCCGTCGGTGTGCACTAGCCAGAGCATCTTGCCGAACAAAGGCGGCAGTCCGTCAGGCAGCCGGTCCACCGCACCGAAATCAAGCACTCCGAGCCTGCCGTCATCGAGCAGCCTGAAGTTTCCCGGATGCGGGTCGGCGTGCAGCAGTCCGGCACGGGCAGGACTGGAGAAAAGCAGCCTCACTAGCAGCAGGCCCGCACGGTCCCGCTCTTCTTTAGTGCCGTCTGAGATGACAGCGGACAGCGGCGTGCCAACCATCCACTCGCTGATCAGTACGTGATCGGTCGCCATAACGACCAGTGGCACGGCGATGTCGGGATCGTCGGCGAATGCCGTGGCGAACGCTTCTTGCGACGCCCCCTCCATGCGGTAATCAAGTTCCTCGGCGACTCGCGCGCGAAGTTCATCGAGCAACGGCTTGACCTCGAGGCCCGGCATCAAGACGCCGAAGAGCCTGCCGATGCGGCTGATCTGAGTGAAATCGTTGATCAAAGCCTTTCCCGCACCTGGGTACTGGATCTTCACGGCGACCTGCCTGCCGTCCTGCCAGACCGCCTTGTGCACCTGCCCGATGGATGCGGCGGCGGCCGGCTGGTCGTCGAACTCGGCGAAGAGGTCACGCCAGTCCTCGCCGAGATCGCCGGCCAGTACCCTGTGGACGGTCTCGGCCGGAAGCGGCGGCGCTGCCTCCTGAAGCCTGGTCAGGGTGGCACGGTAAGGTCCGGCCAGTTCGGGCGGCAGTGCCGCCTCGAAGATCGACAGGGCCTGGCCAACCTTTAGCGCTCCGCCCTTGAGTTCGCCGAGAACGCGGAAGATCTGATCGGCCGTTCGCTGCTGGATCTCGTGCGCGACGATCTCGGCCGGCCGGCCGCCAACGCGCTTGCCGAGGCCTATCACCGTGCGTCCAGCTAGCCCAGCGGGCAAGGTCGCCAGCTTGAATGTCCTGGTCACGGCTCTGCGCGGCAAGTCGTTCATGATCTCTATTGTCGGCTACTGCCTGGAGTGACTGGTGCAGGACCGTACCTGGTGCAGAAGCAAGCCGGGTGCGGCGGCCAGGTACGGCGGCGCCAGCGCCAGTCAGGCAGCACGAGTTCGAGCGTCCCGTTGACCGTCGCCGCCGACGACGGTGACTGGTCAATGGCGATCAGAGCCTGAGCGGCCGCCTGCGCGGCGACCGCCGCTGTGAGGACGGCGTCACATGCGGGCGGATCGGGCTGCCTCAGCGTCAACTGCGCCAGGATCAATGGCCAGGCCGGGTCCTTGTTCGCCCTGATGTAGTCCAGGCAGCGAAGACAGGACGTACGGCCGGGGATTACCAGCGGACCGACCACGCCTATCGCCTCTCCCGCGAGCACTGCCAGGTGCGGAATCCCGTTGGAGACCAGGCTGCTCATTCGGTCAGGATGCTGCCGGCCGACGACGACGGCAAGGTCGGGACGGCGGTCCTGTATTGCTCCGACCATAACTCTGACCACGCCGGAAGACGACAAGATCCGGCCGACGGCCCGCCCGATCCTCCGTTCCCCGTCGATCCACACAGCGACGTCCCGCCGCCTGGCAAGCGACCTGGCGCCGCCGTCGCAATCACCGTGCGCGAGCGATGTCGTCGCGAGTTCAGAGGCGAGCCTGGCTCGCGACTTAGCAGAAAGCTCCCGCAAAGTGCTCGCGGGAAAGTCGTCAAGCGCGCCGCCTGCTGCAAGTAACGACAAGATTCGCTCGGTCGCATCCGCCGGCACGCCGTGTCCCGCCGCCACGGTAATCACCTGCTCGCGGTCCCTGCTTCCGTCAAGCAATCCCAGTACTACCGCCGCCTGTCGCATTCCCGACAACGCCATCGCGCGGCGAGGGTCGATGCCGATCTGAACGGTGTCGCGATCGCGCCACACCGGCAGCAAACCTGACTTCAAAGCTGGTCTCATAAAGGCACTATGCCAACTAGGTACGACATTGGCTCACGGGCCGCTGCCACCCTGTGGATCGGAGGATTCAAGTGCGGCCGGCATGTGGATATTGCTGGGCGACACCTGTGGAGTGGCTGGCGCGTCCTTGTGGATATCGCGCGCGTAACCTGTGAATTTCTCCGCAGCCGATTCGGAATAACGCCAATAACCTGCACTTTCGCCGGTCGCCGCCTGTGGATAACCGATCGGGCGCGGTTGGGCAGGGGGCGCGGTGGGGCAGGGGGTGCGGTGGCAGGGCGTGCGGCGGGCAGCCGGGGGGCGGGTAGGGGGTGCGGTGGGGTAGGGGGGCTTGCTGGCGGTTTGCCGCGGTGAAGGCCCCCGCCAAGTGGCTCGGATGGGTCTAGCTCGGGTCGTCGCCGGGTTCGCGGTCGTCGGCGGGGTCGGCAGGACCGGGGATGTCGGGAAGGTCTGGCGTATCGGACGCGGAGGGCTGATCACGTTCGGTGCCTGAGCCGGTGCCTGAGTCGGTGCCTGAGTCGGCGGCCGCGTCTGGGGCCGCGTCTGGGGCTGTGTCCGTGCCTGAGCCGGAAGCGGGCTCAAGGCCGGAAATGTCGAGTTCCGGGGTGCCGTGCACGAAAGCGTCAGGGTGGTCGAGGTCGTCGGCGGTGGGGACCAGGTCGGGATGACTCCAGATCTGATCGCGGCCGGCGATGCCGCGGGCTTCGGTGAGGCCGGCCCAGATTGCCGCGGCCTCGCGAAGACGGCGGGGGCGGAGTTCGAGACCGACAAGGGTGGCGAAGGTCCGCTCGGCGGGGCCACCGGTGGCACGGCGGCGCCTGATGGCCTCGGCGAGGGCTCCTGCCTGGGGCAGCCGGTCCTTCGCGGCATCGGCGACCACAGTCGCGACCCAGCCTTCTACGAGGGCGAGCAGCGTCTCGAGCCGGGAAAGGGCGGCCTTCTGCTCCTCGGTGTCGGCCGGGGCGAACAGTGCCGAGCCTGACAGTACCTCGTTCAGCGCCTCTGGGTTGGCCGGGTCGATCTGCGGCAGGGCGTCGCGCATCGCCTCGGCATCGACCTTGATCCCCCTGGCATAGTCCTCGACCGCGGCGAGCAGCCGCGCGCGCAGCCAGGGTACGTGGCTGAAGAGGCGGTGATGGGCCGCCTCCCTGAGCGCGACGAAAAGCCTGACTTCGTCGAGATCTACCGACAAGCCCGCACCGAAGGCGGCCACGCCTGCGGGCAGCAGTGCCGCCGTGCCTTCCGGACCGATAGGCAGGCCGATATCGCTTGAGCTGATGATTTCCTCGGCGAGGGCACCGACGGCGGCACCGGCCTGCCCGCCGATCATCATGCCGCCGACCCTGCGCATCATTTCCGACAACCCGCCGAAACCACCTGGACCGCCGCCAGAGAACATCGAGAACATCGAGGCCATCTCGGGCGGCAAGTCAGCGAGTTCGTCCTGCCCGATCGAGACCAGGCCGCTCATCGTGTCCACCGCTCGGTCGGCGACCGGCCCGCAGAGCTTGATCCACACGGGCATTGTCTCTTCGACCCACTCGGAGCGGCTCCAGGCGGTCGCGGTCCTGACACCGCTCGGCAGCGTCGTCGCGTCTTCCAGCCAGAGGTCAGCCAGCCTGATCGCCTCCGCAACGGCGGCCTTCTCCTTCGCGAGCACGCTCGGATCGCCCTTGGCGGAGATCGCTTGCCTCGCGGCGTTCTTCGCCAGGTCCCAGTTGATCGCGCCGCCCTGGTAGGTCATCATGTCTGCGAACTGGCGCAGTGCGTCGGCGAACTGCTGCGGGTCGCCGAACGGATTGCCCTGGCCGAACGGGCCGCTCACGCCGCCCGCCGAGCCGCCAGAAGAGCCGCCCTGGCCAGAACCACCCGCCCCGGAAGCTGGATCGCGATCGTCACCGGGATCTCCCGGCAGGCCGAAGCCGAAGGGAGGCTCATTCATTGTCGCGGCCTCTCAGGCAGGATGGAGGTATCACACTGGCCAAGCTATCCCAGGAGCACCACACGGTGAGCAACCGAGTAGCCAAGGTTCGCCAAGGGCGCAGCGGAGCAACGAGAAACAGGCCCGCGGTCGCCGTGACCGGGGCCGCCCACGACCTTGGTCTGGCTCTGACCGCGCGGCTGGCGCAATCAGAGCGGTTCAGCCGCGTCATCGCGATCGATGATCAGAGGGGCGACCTGACCGGAGTGGTCTGGCGGATAGCCGATGTGCGGGATCCCATGCTGGCCGGGCGCCTGACCGGGATCGATGTGATCGTGCACACCGATCTTGACCTCGCGGCCGGTTCTGATCAGAAGGCCAGGCGCGCTTACAACGTGCGGGGTGCCCAGACCGTCCTCACCGCGGCCGCCGCGGGCGGCGTAAGCCGGGTCATCCTCGTGACCAGCGCGATGGTTTACGGTGCGAATCCCGACAATCCCGTACCTCTCGCGGAGACCGCGCCGCTCAATGCCGACCCTGACGGCAGCGTCGTCGGTGACTTCATGGAAATCGAACAGCTCGCCGAACGATCGCCGAGGGCCTACCCTGGCACGGCCGTTACCGTGGTGCGCCCGGCCGCGCTCGTGGGCGAAGGCATCGACACGCTTATTACCAGGCATTTCGAGGCGCCGAGGCTGCTGACGGTAAAGGGCTGCGCACCTAGCTGGCAGTTCTGCCATGTCACCGACCTGCTGTCGGCCATCGAGCTGGCCGCTGCCGGCGACGTCACGGGTGCGTTCGCGGTCGGCTGCGACGGCTGGCTCGACCAGGGCGAGGTAGAGGAGCTTTCCGGGCTGCGCAGGATCGAGTTGCCAGCGGGGGTGACCTTCGCGACCGCGCAGCGGCTCTACCGCGCGGGAATCACGCCGGCACCGGTCGCCGACCTGCACTACGTCGTTTATCCGTGGGTGGTGGACTGCGAGACCTTGCGCCAGGCGGGCTGGCAGCCCACGGTCACCAATACCGAGGCCCTTGCCGCGCTGCTCGAACTGCGCGCTGGGCACCACGCGGTCGCCGGACGCAGGCTGGCAAGGAAGGATGCCGCGATCACGGCGGCAGGTGCCACCGTCGCCGTAATCGGCACCGCCGCGATCGTCAGGCAGGTGCGCAAGCGAGGTCGCGAGGGCTGACCGTCCCCCGTGCACTTGCGGAGGGGTACCTTGGCCGGGTGAACGCGAAGACCGACGTGATCAGGCTGGCCGAGGTGCGGAGTACTCCCCTTTCTGTCGACGAGGTTCGAGAAGCGGTGGCCGACCCGGCCGCCGGCGGCATCGCGCTCTTCGCCGGCGCAGTCCGCGACCATGATCACGGCAAGGAAGTAACCGCGCTTTCATACTCAGCGCACCCGGCTGCCGCTGACGAACTCAGGCAGGTAGCTGCCCGCATCGCGGAGCGGTTCGACATCAGGGCCGTTGCCGCTGTGCACCGCACAGGCGACCTCCAGATCGGCGACCTCGCCGTGGTCGTGGCGGTCAGCAGCGGTCACAGGGCCACGGCATTCGACGCCTGCCGCGCCTTGATCGACGAACTGAAGCAAACGGTGCCGATCTGGAAGCACCAGCGGTTCGC
Source organism: Streptosporangiaceae bacterium (assembly GCA_035509195.1). Taxonomy (GTDB): domain Bacteria; phylum Actinomycetota; class Actinomycetes; order Streptosporangiales; family Streptosporangiaceae; genus Chersky-822. Next base: position 6,673 of record DATJLT010000085.1, read on the forward strand.
TGGCGGCGCCAGCGAGTGGGTCAACAGCGCGTAGCCTTGCCCCCATGTCACGTCGCGCAGTCACCTTGCTGATCGCGAGCGTCGGAGTCATCGGCGCGCTGCTCGCCGCGGCGCTGCTGCCAGTGCCTTATGTGTCGCTGATGCCAGGTCCCACGTTCAACACACTCGGCACGCAGAGTGGCTCACAGGGCGGCAAGGACGCGGCTCCGATCATTCAGATCTCGGGCCGTCGGACTTACCCGACCGACGGCCATCTCAATATGGTCACGGTTTCCTACATCGGCGGTCCCGGTTACCGGCCGCCCTTCAATGTTTTCGCCGCGCTCCAGGCCTGGCTGAGCCCGCACAACGCGGTCGTGCCGCAGCAGGAGCTTTTCCCGCCAGGTCAGACGCAGCAGCAGGTGTCGCGGCAGGACACGGAGGAAATGGCCAACTCGCAGCAGGCCGCGACCGCGGCGGCCCTGTGCCAGCTCGGCATCAAGTTCACCACCGACGACACGATCGTCAGCACGATCAAGGGACTGCCTGCCCACGGCGTGCTGCACGCGGGCGACGTGATCGAGGCTGTCAACGGTACCCAGGTGGGCTGCAAGGCCAGCGCGGCGTCGCTGATCGAAGCAAAGCCCGCCGGTCACAAGGTCACGCTGACGATCAGCCACGCTGGCAAGCTCAGCAAGGTCACGCTGACGACCAGGAGCTCAGGCGGCGAGCCGGTGATCGGCGTGCGAGTCGTCGAGTCCTGGGTGTTCCCCTTCAAGGTAAAGATCACGCTCAGCAACGTCGGCGGCCCGAGCGCGGGGATGATGTTCGCGCTAGGCATCATCGACAAGCTCACGCCGATGAACCTGACCAACGGCAAGTTCATCGCCGGTACTGGCGAAATCGAGGCTGACGGCACTGTCGACCCGATCGGCGGCATACAGCAGAAGATGGCCGCCGCCAGGGCCGCGGGCGCGACCGTGTTCCTGACCCCTGCCGCTAACTGCCCTGACACCGCGGGCGCGGTCCCGGCCGGCCTGCGGCTGGTCAAGGTGAGCACGCTGAGCGGAGCGATCGCTGCGCTCCAGGCGATCAAGGCCGGCCGGTCGGTGCCCGGCTGCTAGCCGGTAGGTTTCCTTCAGGCACAAGAAAGACCGAATTTTTCCGAAGGGGAACGCCTGTGGCTTTTCGAGTTCCCGGCCCTCAGCATGGAGGCGGCGGACGCCAGGCGACTGTGCCGCGCTGGCCGAGGTACGTTATTCCGACGGTCATCATCATCGTGGCCGCGGGCGTCCTGATCTCGGTCATCGCCGGGATCTGGACCGACTTCCTCTGGTTCTCCTCTGTTCACCAGACGCGGGTGTTCGACACGACCTACGGCACGAAGTGGCTGCTGTTCGTGATTACCGCGATCTTGATGATGACGATCATCGGCGCCAACCTGGTTCTCGCCTACCGGCTGCGGCCGAAGGATCCGCCCTCTGACCCTGAGCATCAGGGTGTCGAGGCCTACCGGCAGGCCATCGATCCCCACCGGCGGGGCGCCATGATCGTGTTGCTCGGTCTCATCGGGCTGATCTCAGGGCTCACCGCGGCCAGCAACTGGCAGACCTGGCTGCTCTTCATTAACCGGGTTCCCTTCGGTGTCAAGGATCCCCAGTTCCACCTGGACATCTCGTTCTTCATCAACGTCTACCCGTTCATCAGGATGGCGCTTTCCTTCCTCTTCGCCGCCATCATCTTGTCTATCGTGCTAGCGACCGCGGTGCATGTGCTCTACGGCGGCTTGCGCCTCGCCAGGCACACTCAGCCGACTCAGGGCGCCCGCGCTCACCTGTTCGTCCTCATCGGCATCTTCGTCGCGCTGAAGGCCGTCGCGTACTGGGTTGACAGGTACGGCATCGACTTCAGCCAGCGTGGCATCGTGCGGACCGGCGCCTCCTACACCGACGTTCACGCCGTGCTGCCCGCCAAGACCGTGCTCGCCGTGATCGCGCTGATCTGCGCCGCCCTGTTCCTCGCCGGAGCGGTCAGGCGCGGCTCGCTGCTTCCGGCGATGGGCTTCGGCCTGCTCGTGCTGTCAGCCGTGCTGATCGGCGGCGTCTACCCTTTCGTGATACAGCAGTTCGTGGTCAAGCCGAACCAGGCCGTGAAGGAACACCCCTACATCGCCAGGTATATCGCCGGTACCAGGGCGGCGTATGCGGTCTCCGGCGCTAAGGTCATCCCCTATCCAGCCACGTCTCTTGACAAGCCGGCCGAACTGGCCGCGTCGGCGGCTGGGCTGCCTGACGTCCGGCTCGTCGATCCAGATGTCATCTCGGCCGCGTTCCAGCAGCTACAGCAGGTCAAGAGCTATTACCAGTTCCCAGGGGTGCTGGCGATGGACAGGTACGTCGTTGGTTCCAACCTCGTGCCGCAGGACATGGTCGTCGGGGTCAGGGACATGAGCGGGCCGCCGGCCGGGCAAAGCAACTGGATCAACTCTCACCTGATCTACACTCACGGGTACGGTTTCGTGGCCGCCTCATCGGCGGGCGCCGAGCCGGACGGTAACCCGGCGTTCACAGAAAACAACCTGCCGCCTACCGGCGAGCTCGGCAAGTTCCAGCCAAGAATCTACTTCGGCAACGAGGGAACGAACTATGTCATCGCCGACACCCGCCAGCCGGAGCTTGACTATCCGACCGAGAACGACGGCGGCCAGCAGAACAACCACTACCAGGGCGGCGGCGGGGTCTCGATCGGATCGTTCGGCCGCCGTCTGCTTTACGCGATCAAGTTCCGCGAGATCGACATCTTGCTTTCAAGCGCGCTCGACAGCAAATCGAAGATGCTTTACGTCAGGAATCCGCTCGCACGCGTCGAGAAGGTCGCGCCGTTCCTGACCCTGGACGGCGACCCGTACCCGGTGGTCGAGGACGGCCAGGTCCTGTGGGTCGTGGACGGTTACACCGCGACCGACAATTACCCTTACTCCGACCGGATCAACCTGGCCCAGGCGACCTCGAACAGTTACAGCCCTGGCGGCCTCGCGGCCGGGCCGAATAGCGGCGAGGTCAACTACCTGCGCAACACCGTGAAGGCCACGGTCAACGCCTACACGGGCGCTGTGCACCTTTACCAGTGGGGTCCGTCGAACCCGCTGCTCACCGCCTGGATGAAGGCCTTTCCCGGTCTCATACAGCCGCGCAGCACGATACCGGCACTGCTGATGCCGCACCTGCGCTACCCGGAGGTGCTGTTCGACGCGCAACGCGAGATCCTCACCGAGTTCCACGTGCTGCAGCCGTCGTCGTTCTACGTCGGGCAGAACTTCTGGGCGATTCCCGATGACCCGACGGCGCCTGAAGACTTCTCAGTGCCGCAGCCGCCCTATTACTTCACCCTGGACATGCCGGGGACGAGCACGCCAGAGTTCTCGCTCTCCACCTTGTTCACCCAGCGCGGCCGGGCTAATCTGGCGGCTTTCATGGCCGTGAACAGCAATCCGCTCAGCCCTGGCTACGGCCAGCTCAAGATCCTGCAGCTACCGCAGGACGCCGCGGTGTTCGGCCCGCAGCAGATACAAAGCAACTTCGAGCACTTCGCGCCAGCGTCAGAACAACTCAGCCTGCTCAGGCAGCACGGATCCAAGGTCACTCTCGGGAACCTGATCACCGTGCCGCTAGGCGGCAGCCTCCTGTCGGTCGAGCCGGTGTACGTCTCGGCATCTGCTTCGACCAATAGCGGCAGCTATCCGCAGCTCACGAAGGTATTCACGTACTACGACGGCCAGGTCGGCTTCGCCAGCACGCTATCCGCCGCGCTCGCCCAGGCGTTCGGCAGCGCCGCCCCGCCGGGAAGCAGCCCGAGCCCGACCAGTCCTGGCCAGGTCAGCGCCGTCGTGCTCGGCTACCTCGCCCAGGCGCAGAAGTTCTACACCCAGGCGGAAGCGGCGCTGCATGACAACCCGCCGAACTTCACGCTTTACGGGCAGGACATCGCCAAGATGAAGAACGCTCTCGACCAGGCTCAGCAAGCGGCGAAAGGCACCAGCAGCCATAAGGCATCAAGCCAGCCGAGCCCGTCTCCGACGGCATCACCGTGAGGGCGGTCAGGTGGCGTCCTGCCGCGCCAGGCACGGAAACCGGCATACGTCGCGCTTGCCGTGCCCCGTCGCGCCCGCTGAGGGCGTAGGCTCGGATGCAGCGGGGACATCCGGAGGGCGGGGGTTCCCGAACGTTATGCCTGGGAGAGGAGCCTGACGCGCAGTGGGCCCCCGTGTGCTCGTGGACGCGACCGGCGTGCCCGCTGACCGTGGTGCGCTCGGCCGCTACGTAGACGGTCTTGTCGGTGCGCTTTCCGCGGAGGGCGCCGACCTGGCGATAGCTTGTCAGCGCGCCGACGAGGAGCGCTACACCAGGATGCTGCCAGGCGCCAGGATCGTGCCAGGACCGCCCGCGATCGCACACCGCCCTGCCAGGCTCGCCTGGGAGCAAAGCGGCCTTCCGCTCGTCGCGACTCAG
>DATJLT010000086.1:0-3239 GCA_035509195.1 Streptosporangiaceae bacterium
CCATGAGCGCGGTCGACAGGAACACGGCGCGGGGGACGTTGCGGCGCGGGTTGCCGGTCTCCTCGGCGAGGGCAGCGGAGTTCTCCCAGCCGATGAACAGGTAGATCGCCAGCGGGAACCCGGCGGCCAGGCCGGTCGCCCCGTTGGTGATGTGCGAGGGCTCGAACGGGGTGAACGACAGGTGCCCGCCGGTCTTGATGATCGCCGCGACCGACACGATGATCAGGACGAGCATCTCGAACCCGAAGAAGAATCCGGCCAGTTTCGTCGACACCCCGACGCCGCGGATCGTCATCAGCACCGCGCCACCGGTCAGGATCACGCTGAGGATGATCCACGGGATGTTCCACCCGAAGTAGTACTTCAGCGTGTCGCTGAGGAAGCCGCCTGAGATCGCCAGCACCGAGGAGATCGCGATGATGTAGCCGGCACCGCATAGCAGCGCCGTCGTCACCGCACTGGTCCCGCCGAACGTCTTGCCCACGAACGAGATGAACCCGCCCGTCGACGGGTGCGCGCGGGAGAACTCAGCCAGGGTGTTGCCAAGGAACGCGATCGCGATCCCCGCCACGATGATCGTCAGGGGCGCCGCGATCCCCGCGGTGAACACCAGGAACCCGAACCCGAAAAAGAAACTGTACGCGGGGCCGATGTTCGCCATCGTCGACGCCGAGATGTCTACCAGCCTCAGTGCGCCCCGGTGCAACCGGTCGGCCGACTCAGGTGCCTTTGTCTCAGAAAACGGTACCGCTGCGTCGCTCATGTCTCACACCCCTGGGGGTAGTGCCGGCCGCTGAGGTGATCTTGCTTCGATTCCCGCCAGGATGCAAGAGTTCGGGCATTAAGGGATGAGACCGAACACGGTCGCCGGCGATCCTGAGCCGGCCAGCGTCCTGACGCCGCCGACGATCAGATCCTGTCCCACTCGACCGACTCGTAGACCTTCGTGATCATCGTCATCCAGCGCGAGTCCACCGGCATCGCCACGTCGTCGATCTGTCCCACGAGCGCGATGCCACGGGAGTTGCACACGAAGGCGCCGCCGAACTTGCCGATATCAGAAAGCCTGATCTCCTGGCGCTCCGGCTCGATGCCTGCTCGGCCGAACTTCAGGTTGATGAGCTGCATCGTGATCCCGGCGAGCGCAGGCGCGTTCGGCCAGACGATCCGGTTGCCGTCAATGAAGCCGACGTTGGTGACCGAGCCCTCGCAGACCAGGCCGCCGGGCCCGGTGAGCAGTGCCTCGTCGAAGCCGTCGAGCATCACCCGGCGCTGGAAGTAAGCCTGCCCGAAGTCGTTGGGCCGCTTGATGTGCGCGACGGCCCGCTGGTAGGGCACGGACTGCAGCCGCCAGGGCCGGCCCTCGCCTGGCATGTCGCCAGGATCCCGCACGGTGACCATGATCGACGGCCGGTCCTCCGGCTGCCTGACGTAGACGCGGACCGAGCCGTCGAGCGCTGCGCCGAGCGCGTGCCTGATGTGGCTCCTGACCAGTTCGGCATCAAGGCTGGTGCCGAACAGCTCGCGATGAGCCGAGGCAAGCCTGGAAAGGTGCAGGTCAAGCCCGCGCACCCGCAAGTTCCTCACCTGCATGGCGGTGAAATGACCATAGGTATCGATCGCGGCGACCGCCAGTTCCTCTGGCGTCGGCAGGAAGCCGTTTATCTCAAGTACCGGCACGGAACCCCCGGCATAGGCCGCGGCAGACAGGGAGCTGACGAGCATAACTCACCTGCTCAACATACGCCGCATACGGCGTCAGTGAGATCAGATGCCCGGTATCCGCACGGCCGAAGCCGCGAGTTGGGCCTGGCCCATGGAGGCCAGGCCCAACCGGCTACGGGGTCACTTTGACCGATGACCTGAACTTAGAGAAAGAGCACCACGGAGCGGCAGGTTATTCAGTGCCGACGAGTCGCCGACGTAGACACTGAACGTGCCCGCCGGCTCGACCCAGCCATTGGCCGCGTCGCTCCAGTAGGACAGGTCGTGCCTGGTCAGCGTGAAGCGGACCGTCGCCGACTGGCCGGGCCGCAGCGTTACCCGCCTGAAGCCTTTGAGCTGGCGCGGCGGCTCGCCCGCCCTGGCCGGATCGCCGAGGTACAACTGCACCACGTCCGAGCCGGCTACGCGGCCGGTGTTGGTGACCCTGGCGGTCACGCCGGTCCTGCCTGTCCGCAGGTCGCTGAACCTGAACTTGGTATAGGACAGCCCGTACCCGAACGGGAACAGCGGGGTGAGATGCCTGGCGTCGTACCACCGGTACCCGACGTCGATGCCTTCCGCGTAGTGCACCTTGCCGTTCACGCCAGGGAACCGCGCCTTGCTCGCGGCAGGTACCTGCCGGAGGCTGGCAGGGAACGTGACCGGCAGGTGACCTGACGGGTCGGTTCGGCCGAACAGCACGCTAGCGAGCGCATTGCCGTTGCTTTCTCCCGGGTACCAGGCATCGACCACGCCAGCTACCTTCCCCAGCCACGGCATGCTCACCGGAGCCCCGGCGTCGATGACCACGATCGTGTGCGGGTTGGCCGCCGCGACCCGGCTGATCAGTTCGTTCTGTGCCGATGGCAGGTTCAGGCTGAGCCGGTCAGCCGCCTCGGTCTCCGTGTCGTCTGAGACCACGACGACCGCCGTCCTGGCCGACCTGGCCGCCTGGACAGCCGAACTGAGATCCGGGGCGAGGGCCGCCGGCGTTGCCCAGGTCAGCGCCGACGATTCGCCGTTCACTCCGAGCGAGTAACTCTGCCCGGCGATCAAGCGGACTGACACCGAGTAGGTGTGCACGGGCGGCGTGCTCGGCACGTCAAGTACCTGCTTGCCGTTGAGCGTCAGGTAGGCCGGGGTGTAGCACCCGCAGTTGTTCTCGAGCGCCAGCACGTACGTGCCGGTTTCCGGCGCGGTCAGCGTGCCCGCATAGCTGCCGCCGTAGGGGGTCGGCGCGTAGGCGGGCGACAGGTCGGAAGAGGGAATGGCCGGGAGTGAAGTGTCGACAGGGAGACCCTGCGTGTAGCTCACGCTGGTTCCTGACCCGGCCGCCGCTTGCAGGCCTTGCAGCGGTGTCACGCTGAACGGCGCGGTCACGTAGGCGCTGCCTCCGCCGGTGTCGGTCGGAGCGGCCGAGGCCGCCGGGCCGATCACTGCCACCGAGCCACCGTTACGCGAAGCGAGCGGCAGCGCTCCCCTTGAGTTCTTCAGCAAGACCGTTCCCGCCTCAGCCACCTTCAGCGAGACCGCTT
>DATJLT010000087.1:0-28643 GCA_035509195.1 Streptosporangiaceae bacterium
CCTGCGGCTCGTGGTGTCGCTGGCCAAGCGGTACACGGGTCGCGGGATGCTCTTCCTGGACCTGATCCAGGAGGGCAACCTCGGCCTCATCCGGGCCGTCGAGAAGTTCGACTACACCAAGGGCTACAAGTTCTCCACGTACGCCACCTGGTGGATCCGGCAGGCGATCACCCGGGCCATGGCCGACCAGGCGCGGACGATCCGCATCCCCGTGCACATGGTCGAGGTCATCAACAAGCTCGCCCGGGTGCAGCGCCAGATGCTGCAGGACCTAGGCCGCGATCCCACTCCTGAAGAACTGGCCGCCGAACTGGACATGACTCCGGAAAAAGTCATAGAGGTCCAGAAGTACGGTCGCGAACCGATCTCCCTGCACACCCCGCTCGGCGAAGACGGTGACAGCGAGTTCGGTGACCTCATCGAGGACTCAGAGGCGATCCAGCCTGGCGAGGCCGTGAGCTTCACGCTGCTGCAAGAGCAGTTGCACTCGGTGCTCGACACCTTGTCTGAGCGCGAAGCCGGAGTTGTCTCCATGCGATTCGGCCTCACCGACGGCCAGCCCAAGACGCTGGACGAGATCGGTAAGGTCTACGGGGTAACGCGGGAGCGGATCAGGCAGATCGAGTCCAAGACGATGTCCAAGCTGCGCCACCCGTCGAGGTCCCAGGTCCTGCGGGACTACCTGGACTAGCCAGGGTTTTCTGTTAAGACGGCCCGCCTCCTGCTCGGGGAGGCGGGCCGTCTTGCGTGCACCGAACTCTAGCTCACAAACGGAGGAAGCCCTCCGGTTAGCCGCGCGCGAGGGACGTGGGTGCCGGGTCTAGCTGGATGTGCGGAAGCCCGGCACCGTGGTCGGTGCCGGGCCCCCGGCTAAGTCTTTGGTTGGGGTCGGCCGCGTTAGCGGCTGTCCGAGGCGTCCTCGTCGGCTGGCTTGGCGAGCAGGCGAGCCGTCTCATCGTGGATCTCGACGGCGACCTTGGCCAGCGCTGGAGCGTGCTGGCGGTTGTGATGAGCGCAGAAAAGCAGCTCAGCCGAACCAGGCAGGACTACCCGTACGTATGCGGGTGCACCGCACCGATCGCACAGGTCGTTGGAGTTCAGCGGCTTCGTAGGGGCCATCGCTCCGGTCATGTCCGCCTCCCTTGCCCGATTACCGCCGACGGGTTTGCCTGCGGTTTCTACAACCTGCGTTCTCTACGCATCACAACACCTAGCCAGTCTCGTGTCATCCCATGCCGGCTAGCCGTACGCCGTGGGCGAACACATTACTGACCGCTGGTTCGATCTTTATACAACATGCCGCCAAAGAGCAAGTTGTCCCAGGTAGTTCGCTATGCGGTCGGCGCGTCTGCCAGTGCTGTCGGCGGGGGCCGATATTCTTCTGAAAGAAAAAGTTTCCGGCGCCGGCCGGCTGCTGGCCGGCCGGACCTGAGCTGGCAGAACTGGGTCGGACGCTTGTGGTGGGAGAAGCCCTGAGTACTGGATATTCGCGCGAGTGGTTCTGGAGCACGCGATGACGGCTGCGCTGCGGGAAACGCCGCTGGCCGCGAGCTTGGTCGATGGTTACTCGGCACGGCACCTGACCGTGCTCGAAGGGCTTGAGGCGGTGCGCAAGCGCCCAGGCATGTACATCGGCTCGACCGATGAGCGGGGCATGCAGCATTGCCTGTGGGAGATCATCGACAACGCTGTGGACGAAGCGCTGAACGCCACCTGCACCAAGATCGAGATCATCTTGCATGCGGATCAGTCGGCCGAAGTCCGCGACAACGGCCGTGGCATCCCCGTCGACATCGAGCCCAAAAGCGGGCTGAACGGCGTCGAACTGGTCATGACCAGGCTGCACGCTGGGGGCAAGTTCGGCGGTAGTTCCTACACTGCCTCCGGCGGTCTGCACGGGGTCGGTGCCTCCGTGGTAAACGCGCTCTCCGGACGGCTTGACGTGCGAGTCGACCGGGAGGGCTACGAGTGGCTTGGCACGTTCAGGCGTGGTGTTCCAGGTGAGTTCGCCGGAGACGGACCGGACGCGAAGTTCGCCAGGGCCTCAGGACTGCGCAAGCTTGGCAAGGTGCCGAAGTCCAGGACGGGAACCAGGATCAGGTTCTGGCCAGACAAGCAGATCTTCGTGCCAGGAGCCAGGCTCGACTTCGACTGGCTGGTCGAGCGGGCGAGGCAGACGGCCTACCTCGTTCCCGGCCTGAACCTGACGATTACCGACAATCGCACCGATGACGGCGATGGCGATACGCCGCGCACGGTCGAGTTCAGCTTCGCCGGCGGCATCAGCGAGTTCTGCGCGCATCTGTCCGCGGGCGAGCCGGTGACCGACGTGCTCAGGCTGACCGGCTCCGGGCAGTTCGCTGAGACCGTCCCGGTGCTTGACGACCTCGGTCACCTGACGCCGACCGAGGTAGAGCGCCAGCTTGAGGTCGACGTCGCCCTGCGCTGGGATAGCGGCTACGACTCGATTACCCGCTCGTTCGTCAACGTGATCGCCACTCCCAAGGGCGGCACTCACGTCACCGGCTTCGAGCGGGCGCTGGTCAGGACCGTGAACGACCAGCTCAAGGCGTCGAGGCTGCTCAAGGCCGGCGACGAGTCCGTGATCAAGGAAGACGTGCTGGAAGGCCTCACTGCTGTCGTGTCCGTGCGCTTGCCTGAGCCTCAGTTCGAAGGCCAGACCAAGGAAGTGCTCGGCACCCCGGCCGCGTCGCGGATCGTCGGGCAGGTCGTCTCGACCGAGCTAGAGAACTTCCTCACGGGGAAGCTGCGAGGCAGCAAGCAGCAGGCCAAGGCGGTGCTAGAGAAGATCGCCTCAGCGGCCAAGACGAGGGTCGCTGCCCGCGAGCACAGGGAGAACCAGCGAAGAAAATCTGCTCTGGCCAGTTCTGCCCTGCCGGCCAAGCTGGTTGACTGCCGCTCGGCGGATGACCGCAGCGAGTTGTTCATAGTCGAGGGTGACTCGGCGCTTGGCACAGCGAAGCTGGCCCGTGATTCTGAGTTCCAGGCACTGCTCCCGATCAGGGGCAAGATCCTCAACGTTCAGAAAGCTTCGCTTTCCGACATGCTGAAGAACACGGAATGTGCCGCGATCATCCAGGTTCTCGGCGCCGGCTCTGGCAACGCCTTCAACCTCGAATCCGCGCGCTACCAGCGCGTCATCCTCATGAGCGATGCCGACGTCGACGGCGCCCATATCAGGACCTTGCTGCTGACGTTGTTTTACCGCTACATGCGGCCCATGGTCGATGCCGGCCGCGTGTTCGCCGCCGTGCCTCCGCTGCACCGCATCGAGCTCAGCAACCCGAAGAAGGGTGCGGAGAAGTACATTTACACCTACTCTGACGCCGAGTTGAGCCGGACCCTGCTCGAACTCGAGCGAAAGGGGCAGCGCTGGAAGGACCAGCCCCAGCGCTACAAGGGCCTGGGTGAGATGGACGCCGGTCAACTCGCCGAGACGACCATGGATCCGCGCAAGCGCACCTTGCGCCGGATCAAGATCGGAGACTCGGCGGCCGCTTCAGGCATCTTCGACCTTCTGATGGGCAGCGAGGTCGCTCCGCGTCGTGACTTCATCGTCGGCGGCGCCGCAGAACTTGACCCCACCAGAATCGACACCTGACCCCGCTCCGCCCCCGGCACGGATCGTCGCCGCCAGGCCAGCAGCATCAGATGACCAGCGATGCTGTCCGCCCCGCCCCGGCTACAGCGTCAAAGTCCCGGCGATGTCACCGGGGCAGCATCAAGTGGCCAACGTTGTCACCGGAACCGCCCTGCCAGCAGCAACGCATGGCCACCGATGCCGCTCGCCCCGTCGCCGTGCCCCGCCATCCCCGGCCCGGCCACCCCCAAACCCCGGATTGAGGGCAGCACACACCCCCAAACCCCGGATTGAGGGGAGTACGCACCCTCAAACCCCGGATTGAGGGGGTCAGCCCGCTGTGCGCGGCGGGAGCCGCGGGGCGCGCTGTGCGCGGCGGGAGCCGCGCGGCGGCTCTGCTGCGGCCGCGGCGGGTTAGAGGAGCCTGGTGGGCAGTTCGGTTTCTATGGCTTTGCCTTCGGCGATCCTGGTGATCGAGTAGCACTTGGCACCGGGGCGCTCGGCGATGGCCTCGTGGAGGTCGGTGCCGAAGAAGACCAGGCCCGCGTGGTCGTCGGTCGCGTAGGCGTCAGGGATGATCCCGTCGGCCACGAGCTGGTTGGTAAGCGGCCGCCTTTCCTTCTCAGAGGAGTAGTGCGGGCTGTTCGAGTACGGCAGGAAGCGCAGTCCGTCGGTGAACGCCTGCAGCGGTAGCCTGAAAGAGTCGGTGGTGCCGCCCGAATGCCAGCAGATCGCCCCGGCCGAGGAGCCCATCAGGACGACGCCGGCCTCCCAGCATTCGCGCATGATCACGTCGAGCCCGTGCACCCGCCAGACCGCCAGCAGGTTAGCCGTGCTTCCGCCTGACACCCAGATGACGTCCTGGCTGAGCAGATGCTCCCGCATGTCGGGGTAGCTCGGGCAGGGAAACAGGGACAGGCTGGTGGCGTCGACGCCGAGATTGGCGAAGGCGTAGTAGAACGCCGACGTATAGACAGGGTTGTCGCCGAGACCTGTGGCCAGGAAGCACAGCCTGGGCTTGCGCCCTGAGGCAACCCTCGACAACTTGATCGCGTAGTCGTAAGAGGGCCCCGCGATGCCCTCCCAGAACCCTCCCTGAGAACGCAAGAACGAGATCGACGTCGCGATGATCGTCGGCTGCGCGGCTGGCATCACACCTCCAGGAAGATATGGCTATTTCATGACCGCAAGGATCGCGGTGACGAGCTGGTCGTGACCTGGCTGAACGGCCCGGTCGAGCGCCAGCGCGAACGGCAGCACCGCGCCTTCCGGCCGCGTGATCCTGCGCGGCGGCGTGATCAGGCGCATCTCCTCTGCGGCGGTAGCGAGGACCTCGGCACCGAACCCGCACGACCGGTTCGAGTCATCGATGACGACGAGCCGCCCGGTGCGCTCAAGCGAGGCCGCGAGCAGTTCCCAGTCGAATGGGTACACCGTCCTCGGGTCAAAGACCTCGACAGAAACCTCGCCGGCGAGTTCCTCGGCAACGGAGAGCGCCAAGGGAACCAGGTGCCCGAGCGCGACGACCGTCACGTCAGTACCGGGCCGGTGCACCCGCCCCGTTCCGAGCGGCACAGGTACCAGTTCGGTCGTGACGTCCTCCCTTATCCCCATCGCCAGCGCCGGCGCGAACATCACGACCGGGTCGTCATCCCTGATCGCGGACACGAGCAGCCCGTATGCGTCAGACGGCGTGGCGGGCACGACGGTCTTGACCCCGACGTGCGCGAACAGGCTATACGGATGATCTGAGTGCTGCCCCGCCCAGCCTTCCCTCGACCCGGAACTCGGCACGACGTAGGTGACGGGCACGGCCACCTGCCCGCCCGTCATCAGCGAGAACTTGTGCGCCTGATTGGCTATCTGCTCGAAGACAAGGAACAGCAGCGAGGGAATCTGGAACTCGATGACCGGCCGCATCCCGGCAAGCGCCGCGCCGGTCGCCATCGAAGTGAACGCCTGCTCGGAGATCGGCGTGTCGATCACCCGGTCCGTGCCGAACCGCTTCGCCAGCCCGAGCGTGAACTGCGCGATTCCGGCGACCACGTCCTCGCCCATCACGCACACGGCGTGGTCGCGCTCAAGCTCGTCCGCGAGCGCGCGGTTGAGCGCCTTGGCGTAGGAGAGCTTAGCCATCGACAGCGCCGCCCCTCACGGTAAGGCCGCTCGCGTACAGGAACTCGAGCGCGTCATCGGGTGACGGCGAGGGGCTAGACAACGCGAACGCACGCGCCGCAGAGATGACCTCAGAGATTTCAGCGTCGATCGCGGCCCGCTGGTCAGGAGTCAGCCGTGCCCCCTGGATGTCAAGCGGGTCCCTGGCCCGCCAGGCAGCGATCTCAGCCTCGCTGCGGTACCCGAGCCTGATCCGCAGTTCGATCGTGTGATGCGGTCCGTAGCGATAGGTCAGCGCCTCGATGAGCGTCGGCCCGAGGCCTTCTCTCGCACGGGCGACGGCAGAGGCGGCCGCGGAATGGACGGCGAGCACGTCCTGGCCGTCCACGGTTACGCTGGGCATGCCGAACGCACCGGCCCTGCCCGCCGCGCTCCCGGCCACCGCTCCTGCGGTCGCCATCGTGGTCGCGTACCCGTTGTTCTCGCACACGAACAGCAGCGGCAGCTTCCAGAGCGCGGCCAGGTTCATCGTCTCGAGCAGAACGCCCTGGTTGAGCGCACCGTCGCCGAAGAACGTCGCGATCACCTGGTCAGAGCCTGCCCGCCGGGCAGCCCAGGCCGCGCCTGCCGCGATCGGTGCCGCCCCGCCGACGATCGCGTTGGCGCCAAGGATCCCGGCAGAAACGTCGGCAGCGTGCATGGAACCGCCGCGTCCCCGGTTGAGCCCGGTATCGCGCCCGCACAACTCGGCCAGCATCCGCGCGGGATCAGATCCCTTGGCAAGCACGTGCCCGTGCCCGCGGTGCGTGCTCGTGATCAGGTCGGAAGGACGCAGCGCCGCGCACACCCCCACGGCGACCGCTTCCTCGCCGATGTAGGGATGAATGCCTCCCACGATGTCGCCCGACTTAACCATCGCCAGCGCGCACTCTTCAAACGACCTGATCAGCCGCATGCTCCGATAGAGAGCCGCCGCGTCTAGCTCTGCCATATGACCGGGCAGAACTCAGGGTCGGCGTAGTCGGGGTTGCCCTCAGCCGTGGACCGGACCAGCACGTCGTTGTTGTAGACGACACGGGTTCCGTCTGACTTGTCGAAGGGCCGCCACCGGTTTTCGCCGTCCTGAAGGTGGAAGGAGATCGCGCGGCGTGGCATGCTGCCGCGGTTGTAGCCGCTGCCGTGGTAGATCCGGCAGTGGTGGAAGCTCATGTGGCCCTTGGGGATCAGCATCGGGATCGCGTTGATCTCAGACTCGTTGAACTCGGCGGTCTTGCGCAGCAGTTCTTCAAGCTCGGTCTTGTCCCGCTGCGCGAAGTGCCTGGTCGAGTCGTCGCCAGGAATTTCGCTCCACAGGTGCGATCCGTCGATCATCGTGATCGTGCCAAGCTCCACTGAGCAGTCGTGGAACGGTATGAACGCGGTCAGCATCCGGTCCGACGTGCAGGTCTGCCAGTAATGCCGGTCGGCGTGCCACGGCACGAGGTTGGTGACCTCGCCAGGGTTCGGCGGCTTGTAGATCAGGGTCGACTGGAAGACCCTGATCTGGTCCGCCTGAGCCAGGCGGGCCGCGGTCGCGCCGATGACCGGCTTGCGCAAGATGGCGGCTACCGTGTCCGACTCATAGTGGATGTAGTCGTTGTGCCGCTGTATGTCGCCGTGAGATGGCACCCAGTAAGCGAGGTTCGGAGGTCGTGACGGCAACGCGCGGTCCTTGTGCCCGGCGTAGAAGGCGTCGGTCGCCTCGATGAGCGCGTCGACCTCGCCGTCGGTCAGCAGCTTGCGCGTCAGGTACCAGCCGCGCCTGGCGTACTCCTGGACTTCCGCGTCGGTCGGAAGCAGATCGATCTCGGCGTCGGTCAGGCTGAACGGGCTCGTCGTCGTCATTGCCGAGGCTCCTTTCTGGGTGGAACAGCGTTTTTACGCCACGCCGGCGCGGGTGTCCTCGAGGGCTTCGTACAGCGCCTTGATGTTGCGGCTGCCGAAGGTCAGCGCACCTTGGCGCTCGATCAGTTCGAAGAAGAAGGTGTGCCTTTCGTGCGTGGACCTCGCGAAGATCTGGAACATCTGCCCCCACCGGTCGGTGTCCGCGAGCACGTTGCATTGCCGCAGGTCCTGAAGCGGGATCTGGAGCTTGCCTAGCCGTTCTTCGAGCACGCGGTAATAACCGGCCGGAGCTACGAGGAACTCGATTCCCTGCGAGGAGATCGTGCGGACCGCGCTGACGATGTCCGGTGTCCGCAGCGCCAGATGCTGTACGCCCGCGCCGCCGTGCGCGAGCAGGAAATCATCGATCTGCCCCGGCTCGCGCATGACGTCGGGCTCGATGAGCGTGAACGTGACCCGTGCCGCCTCGTCCTGCACGACCTTTGAGATCATGGCCTGAGTGCCGATCTCGATCCGTTCGTCGTAGATCTGGGCAAGACCGAACACGTCACGGTAGAACGCGACGGTCGAGTCGAGTTCTCCCGCTGGCACGCAGACCGCTACGTGGTCAAGTACCTGAAGCAGCGAGTTACCTGTCTCCGCCTGGCCGGACTCGGCTGCCTCAAGCTCGATTAAGCCCGGCGCGAAGTCGTCGTTGCTCCGTTCGACCAGTTTGTGCACGACGTCGCCGAACCCGCCGACCACGGCCGTCCCCACACCCGCGGTGAAGGAAGGCGCAACCAGGGCAGTGCCTCCCGCGGACACCACGGACTCGAAGGCGGCGGTTACGTCGTCGGTTCTGAACGCGATCACGCCCACGCCGTCGCCATGCTTGCGCAGGTACCTGGCGGCCGGGTCGTCCTCGGTCACGGGCGTGGTGAGCAGCAGCGTGATCTGGCCTTGCCTGAGCAGCACAGAACGGGAGTCGCCCGGCGACCGTCCCGCGATGCGGAATCCGTAAGAGTCGCAGAGCGTCGCCGACATCTTCGGCAGGTCGGCGACGTAATACTCGACGTGATCGTAACCGTGAATCTTCATCGGGTGCCTTTCGGGGGGTGTAGGGCGTGAGATCACCGGCGGCGGGGCGTCCGGGCCGGCCCGAACAAAAGGCTGATGTTATGACCGCCGAACGCGAACGAGTTCGAGAGCGCGGTCGCGACCTCACCAGCACGAGCAGCGTGTCGCACGTGGTCCAGGTCGCATTCTGGGTCGGGGTCATCGAGGTTGTGGGTTGGCGGGATCGCGCTCCGGCTGATCGCGAGCACGCTGGCGACGGCCTCGGCCGCCCCTGACGCGCCGAGCATGTGCCCGGTCACCGCCTTGATCGAGCTCACCGGCGGGCTAGAAGCGCCGAATACCGTATGGATCGCCTTCGTTTCTGCCACGTCGCCGAGCTTGGTAGAAGTACCGTGCGCGTTCAGGTAGCTCACGTCGGAAGGCGCGAGGCCGGCTCTGGCCAGAGCGGAACGCATGCACGCCGCGGCCCCTTCGCCGTCCGGGCGTGGCATCGTCGGATGGTGCGCGTCTGATGAGGCACCCCAGCCGATCAGGCTGGCGTAGGAGGCGGCGCCGCGCGCGGCGGCGTGGTCTGACCGCTCGATGACCATGATCGCCGCGCCCTCGCCGAGCACGAACCCGTTGCGCCGCCGGTCGAACGGCCTGCTGGCCTGCACCGGGTCCTCCCAGCCGCTGGCCAGCGCCCGCGCGTTCCCGAACGCGGCAACGATCGTGGGATGCAGCGGTGACTCTGTGCCGCCGCAGATCACCACGTCCGCGCTGCCCTCGTGAATGAGCCGGTACGCCTCGGCGATGGACTGCGCGCCCGCCGCGCAGGCGGTGACGATCGCGGAACTGAATCCCCTGATGCCGTATTTGATGGCGATCCTGGCGGTTGCCATGTTCGACAACATGCCTGGCAGCAGGTAAGGGCTGACCGCCGCCCGCCCGCGCTCGAACCGGGCGTGGCTGAACTCCTCGAACGTCTCAAGCCCGCCCCCGCCCGTCGAGGCAAGGACCGCGACCCGGTAAGGATCGGCGTTCGTGCCGACGACAAGCCCGGCGTCGGCGATGGCACGGTCGGCTGCGAGCATCCCGAGCAGCACGAACCGGTCCACCGCCCTGGTCTCCTTCGGCGGCAGCACGCTGACCGGGTCGATCTCCGGCGAGATCCCCGCCACGTCGAGCTCTGGCCAGGCAGGATGACCCTCAGGCGGGCGCTGCAGTCCTGAAGGACCTTTACACAGAGCCGCAAAGAAACCATCGGGGTCACTGCCTACCGGGGTCACCAGCCCGATACCAGTGACCTCAGCCGTGGCTGGTCCTGTCACTGAAGGGCACCTTCCAGGTGCCTTTGCCGCAGTACGAACTTGCGCACCTTGCCGGTCGGCGTCAGCGGCACCTTGTCGTCGTCCACCGCGATCACGTGCCGCAGCGTCGCCGCGACGTGGTCTTCGAGCGCGGCACGCACCTCCGCGGTGCGATCAACGGCCGGGTCGGCGTCGGCTTCGAGTTGCAGCAGCACGTCGGTTCGCACCGTGTCCCCGTCCCGCACGGCCACGATCGTGCAGTCGAGCACGTCAGGGCAGGCGGCCAGGATCCGCTCTTCAGAGGCCGAGGTGTAAATGAACTTGCCGTTGCCGAGGTCGACGGAGTCGAGCCTGCGGTCCAGGTGGTAGAAGTAGCCTTCCTCGTCCCTGTACACCAGGTCTCCGGTCAGGAAGTAACCGCCGTACCTGGTTCGGTACGTGCTGGCCGAGTCGTTCCAGTAGCCGAGGCTGAGCGTCGTCGACTTGGTGCCGAGTTCCCCGACTTCCCCGTACGGCAGTTCGTTTCCTTCAGGGCCGAACACCTTCGCTTCGGCGAAGCTGTGCACCTTGCCGATGCAGCGGTTGTAGCGGTCGGTCTCCGGCGTGTGCGCGATGAAGAAGTGCGAGTGACCCATCTCTGAGGAGCCGAGCCCGTCCACGAACACCGAGCCAGGTACCGACTCTCGCCCGGCGCGGGTCACGGTCTGCCGGTTACCGCACGCGACCAGCCGCCTGATATGAGCCTCGTGCGCGCAGTCGCCGGTGTTCCACCACAGGGCGACCGAGCTGAGGTCATGCCTGGACAGGTCGGCCTTGACCAGGTCAGGCCAGGTCGTAGAAAAACCGACGACGGCACGAGGCTTCCAGTCGTCGATCGCGGCGAGCACGCCAGGGCCGGTCTGCTGCGAAAGCATCGCGACGTCGCTGCCGTAGCTCATGCCGAGGTTCAAGATGATCAGGCCGGCCGCGTGGGGGCAGGGCAGCGCGCTCAGCATGCGCTCCGTGCCCTGCGGGCGCGGCAGGCTGAGCCGGTACCTGATCGCGGCGTAGAGGCTCTGGTGAGAGTGCACGACGGCCTTGGGCAGCCCGGTCGTTCCCGAGGAGTGCGTGATCGCGACCGGGTCGGTCGGATACCAGAGGTAAGGCGCGGGCGCCGCGTCAGGGTCGCCGTTCAGCCCGGCTATGTCGTCGCTGAGCACGGGCACGCCGGTCGCTGACTCGGGCAGGAACGCAGCGTGCTCGGGGTCGGTGATCAAGCCAAAGGCATCGAGGCGGCCAACAAACTTCACCGCGAGGTCTGGCGCGAGGCTCGGGTTGATCAGGGCAGGCACGGCGCCGATCCTGGCAAGGGCCAGGAAGGTGAGCGCGGTGTCGATCGCGGTCGGCGCGATGACCGCGACCGGGTCACGCTTTCTTACGCCGAGTTCGTGCAGCGCGGCAGTTCTGGCCGCGACCAGCTTGTGCAGTTGCCGCAGGGTGAGCGGCTGCCACGCGGGAGTGTCCCCTGCGGGCGTGTCAAAGGTGAGCTGAGGCGTATCGAGGCCGAGGTCAAGCTCGGCCAGCGTGGTCAGGACGTTGCCAGCGCCGACCTCGGGGTCCGCGGCCAGCGTCGCACGTATGCTCTTGGCGCTCATGGTTGCTGCTGCCTCTCTTCTTGGCGAGGGGTCCAGGTAGCTGGGCCGATCAGGCTGGCGGTGCCTTCCTTGGCGCCGTCGAGATAGGTGTTAACCGCGATGACCAGTGCCGCGTCGGCGTCGCCGTCTTCGATCAGCAGGGTCGTGACCTGCTCGGCCTCCGCGTCGCCGCCTGGCATCGTGCACACGACAGGGCCGGCGAGGCCCCAGCGAGCGGCGATATAGCCGGCCACCGCGTTGTGGTTGGACTGGTAGAAGAGCAGTGGCGGGACTCTTTTCCCTGCCTGGACGGCGCTGGCCACTGCCACGTTCGTGGCCAGGTCGCCCGTGGTACTCACGAGCACGATGCCGGTCCGCTCACCCCTGGTGCTTTCCGCAGGGGCAGGGCCGAAATAGCTGGTCAGGCACGCTTCGGCGACAGCGGCGGCGAGCGGGCTGAACGCCGAGGTCACGAAGCCGGCTACGGGCGGCGGCTCGCTGCCATCCCACCGGGCGGTGGCGAGTTCAACGAGTCCCACCGGCCAGCTCATGCCGCCTCCAGCAGCAATGCCGTATTGGCGCCGCCGAAGGCGGCATTGAGGCTGAGCGCGTACCTGGCCTTCCGCGATCTGGCCTCATCGAGCACGAGGTCGAGCGCGCACGCGGGGTCGGGCCCGAGGAATCCCGCGTTGACCGGCAGCAGCCCGCTGTGCAGCGCAAGGACGGTGACCACGAACTCGACCAGCGCGGAGGCTTCGAGCGCGTGCCCGTGCAGCGACTTGGTTGAGCTGACAGGTACCAGCCCGGCGTGCTCGCCAAGTGCCTGGCGGATCGCGGCGGCCTCAGATGAGTCGGCGAACGTCGTGCCGGTAGCGTTGGCGTTGAGGTAGTCAACGTCGCAAGCGCCGATGCCTCCCCTGGCAAGCGCCCGCTCGATCGCACGGGCCAGGCCGCCGCCGTCGGGCACTGGCTGGCAGACGTGATAGGCGTCGCCGGCTCGTCCCCAGCCGGCCAGGCGCGCCAGCGGCGCCGCTCCGCGTGCCCTGGCTGCTTCGCTGTCCTCAAGTACGACGGCGGCGAGCCCGTCACCGAGCAGCAGGCCCTGCCGCCCGGCGCTGAACGGCCTGACCTGACCGTCGGCGGCGAGGGTACGGCCCGCGTCGAATAACCAGAAGCTGTCGGCGTCGACGAGGTAACCGGCCGCGACGACGACGCGCGTGGCGCGGCCGGAGCGCAACAGGGTGGCCGCGTCGATGATTGCCGTGCTGGCGGCCACGCAGGCCGTCGTGTAGATCCTCGCCGGGTGAGGCAGCCCGGTCGCCGCGCTGATCTCGCCAGGCGTACCGCCGAGGATGTCGCCGGCCGCGGGATCGCGCCCGGCCCCGGCATCGGCGTGCAAGGCAAGAAACAGATTCACGCCTGCCCTGTCGGTCGCGTCAAGCCCGGCGCCCGCACATGCCTGCTCGACGACCGCGCCCAGCTCAAGCGGGAGCTTAGGGTCGCCAGGCAACTCGGCAGCGACCCCTACTCTGCAGCGCCTGGTGTCGAACCTGGCTGTCTGCCCGAAGGCCGACTGGCCAGCCGCCAGGCCGTCGAGCAAAGCGCCGGCACCTCGCCCGAACGCGGTCGTGACCCCCATTCCGGTCACGACGACCTGGCTAGACATGCTCCGCACCGGTCATGACGTCGCGGAGGGCCGTGACCGCGCTAGTCACGGTCGTCATGGACATCAGCGTCTCGTCGCTCAGCTCGAGCGTGACGCCGTACTCTAGCTCCACCTTGGTGATCAGCCAGGTCAGTTCCAGCGAGCCGAGTTGCTCGGGTACCTCGTCGGCCGAGCGCTGCCCGAACGCGGCCAGCATCTCGACGACCTCCGCCCGGTCAGGCGCCGGTGCCCGGTCGGGAGCGGGGGACTGGCTCATTCGGTGCCTTCGCCGGCCGGGACCTTGATCCTCTTCGCGACCTCCGCGGTGAACTCGTCGAGCGTCATCAGTGCCAGCTCTTCGGCATCTTCGTCGCTGAACTGGATACCGTAGCGATCCTCGACAAGCACGGCGAGCTCGGCGACGGCCAGTGACTCGAGGTCGAGTCCGGCGGGACCAAGATCGGTGTCCCCCGCCACGTCGCTGACGTCGTAGTTCATCTCTTTGAGAGAGTTAACGACGAAGTCCCTGATCTCGGTTTCGCTGTCCATTACAGATGAGCTCCTGTCTGTCTCTTGACGCGGCCTAGTGCGAAATGGCGGCCTGGAGTACCTTGCGGTCCCTGACGTTCTTGCCGGTGGCGGTGCGGGGTAGTTCGCTGAGCACGTGCATGCGGCGCGGGCGCTTATAGGCGGCGAGCTGTTCGGCGAGGGCCGCGCCGACGTCGCCGAGCTCGGCACCCTCGGCGAGCACCAGGTAGGCCTCGATCGCCTCGTCGTAGCTCACCACGCAGGCCGTTACCTGCGGCAGCGCGCAGATCGTCTGCTCAACCTCGGTCAGGTCGACCTTGAGCCCGCCGATCGACACCTGCGAGTCGAGCCGGCCGAGGATCGTGACGTAACCGGTCTTCTCGTCCATGGCGGCGGCATCCCTGGTGTGCAGCCAGCCGTCTACCCACCTGGTCTCGTCGATGAGCCCGATATAAGGAGAGGCGGGCATGGCCACTTGCAGTTCGCCGTCCACGACCCGAAGCCGCATGCCTGGCGCGGCCGCGACCGCCGGGGCAAGCTCGCCGAGCAGGTCGGTCGCTATGACGCCTAGCTCGGTCATGCCGTACATGTTGCCGAGCGGCACGCCGTAGCCTGCCGTGAAGGCGGGCCGCACCCACGGCCTGGTCAGCTCGCCTGCGACGACCATCTTGGTGAGCTGCGGCAGCGGCCTGGGATCGGCGGTCAGCAACTCGGCGTGAAATGGCACGCCGAGCACCATGGTCGGAGCCTCGCCTGCTGACACGGCGGCACGGATGCCGTCGGCGGTCAGCCGGTCGGGAAACACTAGTTCAATGTCGGCGTGCAGGCTGTGCAGCAGCCCGCCGACCAGGCCGAGCACGTGCACGATCGAGGCGAGCAGCACGATCCTCGTGCCGCCTTCTGGGTAGTCGGCGAGCCTCTCGTACCTGCCGAGCTCGAACATGAGGTCATCGGACGTGCGGGCGATCACTTTCGAAGGCCCGGTGGAGCCCGAACTGAGCTGGATGAGCGCATGGGCCGTGGCAGCGGGGGCGCCTCCTGGCCTTGGCGCAGGCTCGGCGTCCGCGGTGGCGTAGCCCGCCATGAACTTCGCGGTCATCTCCTTCGGCTCGACCACGACCTGCGGTGCGAGCCGGTCAAGCGCCGTTTCGATCTCCGGCCTGGCCAGCCGGTGATCGAGCAGGCTCACCTGGGCGCCGATCCGCCAGGAGGCAAGCAGGCTGGCGACGTAGCCGAGCGAAGGTGGCAGTACTAAGGTGACCGTGCCGCCCTGGCCGAGTCCGGCCGCCCGCAGCAGGCGTTCCTGTGCGTCTACAAGCGACCGGAGTTCACTGCGCGTAGTCGGCGCCCCAAGATAGAGGCATACATGATCGCTATCGCCGGCGAGCAGCTCACGATCGACCCAATTGGCGCCGCCTGACTCGGACATGCATCATCCCCCACTGTGCTGCTGTCCAGCACAGAGCCATTTGTCATCGGAATACAGGTGCCTTTCGCCGTGAGAGTTACACAATCGACGCATCAGGTCAAGCCGTGGACAGGTGATTGACGTCACGCACCGGACGGCAGGGGCTCGTGTGAAAAACGGTGCCAACTGCGGCGGCAGGCGACTGCCTGCAAAGGTAGCAATAGCGACCTGCTCGATTACTCACGGTGATTGTTGGGTGAAGAAGAATGGTCGTTGAATGCCTGGCGCCGCACTAGTCACCGGCCGGTTTTTGGCAGAGTATGAGCAGATGACTGAGAGCGTGCCAGAGGCGTTCCCTTTCCCCCTTGAGCCAGCTGACCTGGGGACACCGACGCGGCTTTACGGTCCTGACCGCTGCCCTGTGAGCCAGATCAGGCTCCCGAGCGGTGACCTCGCCTACTTCGTTCTCGGCTATGACGACGTCGAGACCGTGCTCAAGGACCGCAGGTTCAGCCGCAACTTCAGGTACCCTGGCGCGCCGAGAATGGTCAAGGAAACCGACCTGTCATCGAACCCCGACGCGATCGTCAACCTTGACCCGCCCGAGCACACGCGCCTGCGCCGCATCATCGCCGGCTCGTTCCGCCCGAGGCACGCGGCCGCCTGGCGCCCGGTCATCCAGAAGATCGTGGACGGATTACTGGACGACGTCACCGCCGGAGGCCCGCCGGCCGATCTCGCCGCAGGCTTCGCCGAACTGCTGCCGATCAGCGTCATGTGCGAACTGCTCGACATACCGCCTGAGGACAAGCCGAACCTGATCGACTGGACCGGCATCTTCTTCGACACAAGCTCGGCATCCACCAGCGACCGCACCCAGGCGGGCATCGCGTTCATCACCTACGTACGCAACCTCGTGGCGGCGCGGAGGGTGACGCCAGGTGCCGGGATCGTCGATGAGCTGATCGCCGCCTGCGACGCGGAAGGTGCGCTGACCCCGGCCGAGCTTTACCAGATGATCTCCGCCTTGTTCATCGGCGGTCAGGAGAACACCTCGGCGGTGCTCGCACGCGGCATCCTCGCGCTGCTAAGGGAAAGGGAGCGGTGGGAGGAACTGGTCGCCGACCCCGGCCTGATCGAGCCGGCCGTCGAGGAGATTCTCAGGTACGAGGTCATGAGCGAGGGCGCCTTCTTGCGCGTGACCACGACCGATGTCGACCTGACCGGCGGCTCGATCCCAGGAGGCTGCGCGGTCCAGGTCTCCATCCCCTCAGCGAACAGGGATGCCAAGATCTTCGCCAGCCCTGACACCTTCGACCTGCACAGGACGACGAACCCGCACCTCACTTTCGGCATCGGCGCTCACTTCTGCCCGGGCGCCGCCCTGGCCAGGCTCGAGCTCCAGATCGCCCTGTCCACGCTGGTCACGAGGTTCCCAGGCCTCCGCCTGGCCATCGCGCCAGACGAGGTGCGCTACGCGCAGGACACCCTGGTCCGTGCACTGCTAGCCCTCCCCGTCACCTGGTAGCCACCCCGCCCCGGCGCCCCGCCCCGGCGCCCCGGCCCGGCGCCCCGGCCCGGCCCCGGCCCGGCGCCCCGGCCCGCCCCGGCGGCCGCCGTGAACCTTTCTGCAAACGATTGCACAGTGGGGTTGTGGCCCACTGACGGCGACGCCACTACTCGCGCCGGCTCGCTTACAGCATCTAGGGACCAGCGATGTCGTTAGCCCACCGAGTGCAGCAGCAACGCTGGCCCTCCGATGCTGCCCCAACCGCATCAGAGCGCCAGCGTTGCTGTTGGCATCCGGCGACAAACAGCATCAGGTGGCCAACGTTGCTGTTCGCCGGCTGCGATTTAGGCGATTTAATCATCTGAGCCGGTGTCATTCAGCTGATCATGATCAAGGGCGACGGCCGGCGCGGGCCCTTACGTGGGGCTGGTGTGACTCACGTGGGCTATGATCCGCTTGCGGCCGCGGTGTGGGCGGGACTTGTAAGCGACGCCAGGGCCTTGTCACCGCGGGCGCAGGCAGCGCGGAGTTCGGCGAGCAACTCGGGGTCGATCTTGGCCGACGCTCCGGTACGAAGCGGGTCGATCATCTTCGCGGCGGCCCTGAGCCAGTCTCGGGAAGGCGGCACGCCGAGGAACCCGGCCAGCCTGGTCAGCTCCGCGTCCGGGTCGGCGAGCAGCGACTCGAAGCTGAGCTGTGTCCACGACTCGTCGGGCAGCTTGGTCAGCGCCTCGATCCCGTTGGCTACGAGAAACGCCCAGGTACGCGCGTACAGGGCGGGCGGAATGTCGTATGCCATGAACTTCTCGGCGTCGAAGGGCGGCAGGATCAGGCCGGGCGCCTTGTCGGGAAGCGCGTCGGCGATCTCCTGCACGGATGCGTCTGACGTGAGCCCGGCCTCCTCGGCGAGCAGCGCGTGCAGGCCGGCGAACCGGAACAGGGGATGCCGCAGCATCGACAGCGTGCAGTCAACTCCGTCGCGGTACATGTGGACGAACCTCGCGCCGGGAAATTCCTCCACAAGCTGGTCGATGAGCGCGAGCGACGTGCCGGAGCGCTCGACGATCACGCGACGGCCAAGCAGCCCGGCCAGGAACTCGAACAGGTACATGAACTGCTCAGACGCGGGACGGGTTGGCCACGTGGGTACGACCGGCTCGAGTTGCGCATACAGGCCGTCTGGGTCGTCGGAAAGCACGGGCATCGTGCTGTGCATGATGTTCGGGATGCCGGCGGCGGGAGAGAAGCGGCCAGAGTCATAGTGGTAAAGCATTTCGTCGTTTTTGAGACCGCCGAGAATCATGGCATCTGAAATGGCGTCAGCGCCGGTCATCATCTCCCATAGCTGCGCACCGTCCAGCGGCTCCTTCGGCAGTTCCCATCGGAAGGGAGCGCGCTGAAGCGAGAGAAAGAACTCGCTGAGGCTGAGTACATCAGGATGCAGCTGAAGGATCTTGGAAAGCATCGTCGAGCCTGAGCGGCCAGTGCTTACCACGAACGTTACCGGCATTTGCATCCTTTCGAACAGTTCAGCGAATTGTGACTGGAAGGTCGCGGAATCCCCGGAATACGACTCCCTCGCGAGCGGGCTCGCCTGCCAGTGACAGGGCAGAGAAACGCCGCATCAGCCCGGTGAGGAACTCGGCTGCCTCGACCCGCGCCAGCGGGGCGCCGAGGCACCGGTGGATGCCGCCGCCGAACGACAGCGGCGCGGTGCCCTTGCGCGTGAGGTCAAACACGTTCGGTGACGGGAACCTGGCCGGGTCGCGGTTGCCCGCGCCGATCATCGCGAGCACGAGTTCGCCTTGGCGCACGGGCACGCCGCCGATCGACGTGTCCTTCGCGGTGACCCGGCCGACGAGTTGCACGGGCGCGTCGTAACGGAGCACCTCGTCGGCGACGTCATCGGGCGACACCGTGCCCGACCTGATCAGGTTCGCCTGCGCCGGGTTCAGCAGCAGTGCGTACGCGCCGTTGCCGAGGAGATTGGTCATCGTGTCCACGCCGGCCATGAACAAGAAGGTGAGCATCTGCGTGACTTCCTCATCGGTGAAGTCCAGACGCTGGGCAGCGACCACGCTCGAAGCCAGGTCATCACGAGGCCGCGCACGGCGGTCTGCCGCGAGTGCCGAGAAATACTGATCCAGCGTCACCGCGGCGGCGTCGGCCGCCGCCAGCGACGATCTGGCCGCCCCGATTTCGACCAGCTTGAGCAGGGTCGTCATCGGCTCACGCAAGGCCGGCCAGTCAGCCGCGGGCACTCCCACCAGGCCGGCGATGACCGCGATCGGCAGCCGGTCCCCGATGAACGCGTGCAGGTTGACTGTGCCGCCTTCGGCTCCTGCGTCCGCTAGCTCATCGAGTGCCTGGTTGACCAGCGAGATCACGTCAGCGCGCATCCGCTCCGCCATGCGCGGAGTGAACGAGGAACTGACCAGCCTGCGTAGTCGCGTGTGGTCGGGCGGGTCGCGGAACAGCATGGGCTCGAACGTCGCGGTCTTGGCCGGATGCTCACGCCAGCCGGGTGTCACGCGGTCCGACCATTCCGGGCTCTGCGCGCCGTATTCCTGGTCGCGCACCAGGGCGGCGCAGTCTTCGTAGCCGAAAAGCATGGTGACGTCGCCGGCCGCGGCCCACCTGACCGGGCCGAGTTCGCGCAGTCGGGCGTAGACCGGGTAAGGATCAGCGCTGACCGCCGGCGTCACCAGGCTCCCGAGCAAGGATTCACTGGTCTCCTCGGCAACGTCCATGGCGTGTCCTCTCAGGAGGGAACCGTGAGGTTAGCGTCTGCCCTTGTGCGAAGCAGCCCCATGCTCTTCCTCGTCAGCATCCAGAGAGCGATGAGCAGGTACACGCCGACCGCGATCCAGATCATGTCGCGCGCGCCGATCTTGTCGGTAATCCAGCCGAAGACCGCCGGGGTGACGGCCATCAGGCTGGTCCAGCAGAGTTGCATGGCGTTGCTCATCTGCGCCTGCATATGATCGGAGGTCAGCTC
Source organism: Streptosporangiaceae bacterium (assembly GCA_035509195.1). GTDB lineage: Bacteria > Actinomycetota > Actinomycetes > Streptosporangiales > Streptosporangiaceae > Chersky-822. The sequence goes on from DATJLT010000087.1 coordinate 19,648, forward strand.
GGCGGCGCGGGCAAGCAGCACCACGTTGATCGGCATGAGGAAGAATCCGGTCAGTCCGGCCATGATCCCGATCAGCCAGAATGCGGGCGCGACGGCCATCACGGCTGCGCAGGCGGGGAACACGAGGCAGATGGCCTGTACCAGGCGCCGCTCGCCGAACAAGTTGATCATGCGGCGCGACAGCAGCGCTCCGACCAGCCCGACCGCGGCGCTGATCGTGAACATCAGGCCGACCTCAGACGGGTGCGCGCCGGTCTGTTCGGCCAGCACGATCGAGGTAAGCCGCATGCCGGCGATCACGCCGTTGATGATGGTCGCCCAGACAGTGACCATGCGCAGGAACGGGTCGCCGAACACGTAACGCATGCCGAGCAGCACCCGCTGGCGCAGCTTCAGGTCGGCAAGCTCTGGCGGAATGCTCGACTTCTCCGGGTCCAGGTTCTTGCGCAGCAGCGACACGGCCAGCGTGATCGCGCCAAACGACGCCGAATCGATCGCGAACGGCAGGTATGGAGCCACGGCGAACAGCGCGGAACCCGCGGGCGGACCGAGCATGGTCGCGGCCCTGTCCCTGGCCTGAGTTCTGGCGAATGCGTCAGGCAACTGCTCGGCAGGTACGATCCGGCGGATCGCGCCCCGGCTCGCTCCCGTATAGAACGCGAGCGCGCCGCCCTGGAGGAACCCGACCGCGGCGAGGTGCGCGAGGTAGATGTGGCCGGTCACGATCGCCGGCACGACGGTGGCCCCGACGGCAAGCTGCACTATCGAGGTGATCACCAGGATCTTCTTGCGCGGCCAGCGATCTGCGGCTACCCCGGCAGGGAGAAGCAGCAGCAGCGTTCCGAGGATCGTGGAACTTCCTACGATGCCTGCCTTGGCCGCCGAGCCAGTGACGGCGAGAATCAGCAGCGGGTACGCGATCGTGGACATCTGCGTGCCCATGTCGGACAGCGCCTGCCCCGACCACAGCAGGTTGAAGTCGCGGTTACGGCCTAAGGGAAGCGGCTGGTCAGCCGTCGGCTTAGCGGCCTCTTCCGCAGCGGTCTGCTGCCCTTCCACCGCCGTCATAGCCGCGCTATTCCGGCGCTATCGCACCTAGCGGCGCTGCTAGAAGTACACATCGCCCTTAGTCTGCCAGCTATGGGCGCTACGTCATAGAGCCGGCTGTTGATTGCCAATTCGGGCCGTCGTAATCTGCGTGAGTGAGCCAGCGATTGCACCCAGCGGAAGCGGCCGACCCCTATTGCCTGAAGGAAGGCGAAGCCGGCGACCGGCTCGCCGGGCACCCCTGGCGGCGTTTCGTCGTCGTCGGCGACAGCATTGCCGAGGGCATCGGCGATCCCTGGCCCGGCTACCCTGACCAGCCCTGGTGTGAGCGCATAGCGCTTGAGCTCGCGGCCGAGGCTCAGGACTTCGCGTACTTAAACCTGGGAGTGCGCAGCACGCCGAGCGAGATCGTCAGGGACACCCAGCTAGGCCCCGCGCTTGAGTTCAAGCCCGACCTGGCCATGGTCGCCGCCGGCGGCTACGACATCTTGAACCCGTTCTACAACGCCCCAGCCGTCGACGCGGCCCTGCGCGAGATGGTAGGTGCGCTGACCGAGGCGGGAGCCGACGTGATCACGGTCGGCCTGCTTGACGGCTCCAAGGCGCCGCAGATGCCGCACGTGTTCAAGGTCGTGCTGCGCACTCGCATTCGCCGGCTCGCCGGCGCGGCCGCCGCGATGGCGGCTGACTACGACGCCCTGCATCTGTCCATGACTAATCACCCTGCCGCTTTCGAAGCCGACTGCTACAGCGAGGATCCCCGCCACGGTTCCATGCGCGGGCACGCGATCGTCGTGGCAGAGACGGTCAGGATGCTCGGGCGGCACCTAGACGCGGTAGGCAGGCCTGCTGCCGTGCGGCGGCGTGCAAAGAAAGGGGAGTCCGATGCCGTTTCATCCGCAGGTGCAGGCGATCAGGGACCGGCTTGACAAGGCCAGCATCCCGAACTTGTACACGCTGCCCATTGAGGAAGCGCGCGAGCAGGACATCAGGGGAATCCGCGCGACCGGTGGTACGCCAGAGCCGGTTGCCGAGGTAAGGGATTTCGCCATTCCCGGCGAGGTCGGCGAGATCGCCGCCCGCCTTTACCGGCCGTCGATCGAAGGGCCGCTGCCCGCGCTCGTGTACTTCTTCGGCGGCGGCTGGGCGCTCGGCGTTCTCGACACCGCTGACGCGGTCTGCCGGATGATCGCCAACCGCGCCGGCTGCGCTTGCGTCACTGTCAGCTACCGCCTCGCACCGGAAAACAAGTTCCCCGCGGCGGTGCGGGACTGCTACGACGGCGCGGCGTGGGTCGTGAAACACGCGGACGAACTGGGCATCGACGCGAGCAGGGTCGCGGTCGGCGGCGACAGTTCTGGCGGCAACCTGACCGCGGCGGTGACCTTGATGGCAAAGGACCAGGGCACGCCCGAGTTCATCCACCAGCTCCTCGTCTACCCGAACACCGACGCGACAGCCGACACCGCGTCCATGCGAGAGGTCACTGACGAGCATTTCTTCAACAAAAATGCCATCGCCTGGTACTGGAGCATGTACCTGACGTCACCGGAGGATGGCCTCCGCCCACTCGCCTCGCCGCTGAAAGCCCCTGACCTCTCCGGGCTGCCTCCCGCGACCGTGATCACGGCCGAGCTTGACCCTCTTCGGGACGAAGCTGAGGACTACGGCAAGAAACTCGCTGAGGCCGGAGTGCCGGTAGAGATCATCAGGTACGACGGCATGATGCACGGCTTCTTCACGATGGTCGGCATACTCGACACCGCGAGGGAAGCGGTAGGCACCGCCGCCAGCCGCCTGTCGGCCGCCTTCGCCAAGCCCGAACTGCCCTGACGCCGGACAGCCCTGACGCCGGACAGCCGGGCGGACTCAGTCACGCGACTCGGGCAAATCACCCAAATTGTCAGCCGTCCCCCGCAACGGTGGCCCGCCGATGCTGTAAGGGCAGGCAGTCGAACAGCAACAGTGGAACTCCGATGTCACTGGCGCAGCATCGGAGTTCCATCGTTGCTATTGGCATCGGCTGGCCAACGACAATAACGAGCCATCGATGCTGTAGGCGACGGCTTAGCTGTTGAGTGCGCGCATGCATTTGGGAGGGATCGGGAGGGTTGTGTAGATCCGGCCGTCGGGGCACTTGACGTAGGTGACGGTGAGGGGATTACGGAGGGCGATGGTGACCGGCTGGCTGATGGGCGGGCTCGGCGCCGAGTAATGGACACCAGGTGCAGGGTTGTTGCCCGGGCCGCCAGGATTGTAGAGGGGCTTGTAGCGGCCGGTCGAGGGGATCTGGACCGTGGTGATCCGGCTGGCGGCCGCGGCGCTGCCGTCAAGGACGATGTCGATGTAGTTGTCGTTATCTGAGGAGTAGCACGGCCCGTAATGCGCCTCCTTCCTGCCGAGGTCAGCAAGGCCGACTACGCGCAGCGGGTGACCGTCAATGAAGTAGGTCTTGCCTGCCTGGGTGAGCCTGACGATCTTGCCTGACCTGGTGACCGCGTCGATGACGAAGTAGCGGTTGTAGTCGGTAGGCAGCAGCGCGCTGACCCCGTTCGGCGTCATGCCCCCCGAGGTATAGACCCGGAGACGGAACTTCGCCTGGCGTCCGTAAAGTGCGACGCCGTTGTTCGGCAGGTCCTGCCGGAAGAGCAGCGGCGCGGTGTCGCCGACGACCGACATCCGGCTGAGCTTGGCCGCGACAAGGACGGGTCCGCCACGCTTGGCTGGGGGGACGCCTGGCAGGGTATAGGGTGAGCCGCCGGTCTTGACCGAGAAGCCCACGGCGCTGACCAGCTTGCCGTGCGGTCCGACGAGTTCAAGCGTCGAGGCGCCCTTGACGACCATGAGCCTGACCGGATAGATCGCGCCGCGATGGCCTGGCGGTATCCGGTTGCCGAAATGACCGAACATCACCGCGACCGATCGCTCGTTGTACTCATAGTTCGGGAAAGTCGAGGTAACCTGCGGCGTTACGGTGGTGCCGTTGTTCAGCCTCACGCGGAAGTCGCTCGGGTCTAGGGTGCTCGGCAAGATCGGCCAGCTGAACTCCACCGGCAGCCCGTCAGAATAGTAGACGTCCTGGCCGTAGACGGACCGGACGGAGGACGGCGTGACCGCCGACGTGTAGTTGCCAAGGGATGGCGTCTGACCTGGCCCGCAATGCAGCTTGTTCCAGGTCCCTCCGGCTAGCTCGGTCAGCGTGCGGCTCAGGTTCACCTCGCTGGCGGACAGGTTAGGCACGCCGATGATGCTCGTGAAACCAAGCCCGGCCGCCATGATCTCCGGCTTGGCGTTCCAGAGATCGGAGTTGATAATGACATCCCGCCTCAGCGTCTCATAGCCGGCCGGCAGCGACCGCGCGCTCGCCGGCGACGGTGCCGGCTCTCCGGTCGCTGGAGTATTGGCCCAGGCCACGGCCGCCATCAGCAGTCCGGTCAGTGCCCCGATCCCCAGCCAGATTCCGGTCTTCACCGGCCCCCGATCCAATCGCCGTCGTCCAGTCGACTACGGAGAGTAGCCAGACGTGGACTCGGAGTCAAGCTATTGGATCGTGACGGGGAAGCTTTCATAACCGCGCAAGGCGAAACCACGGTGGACCGGCGTGCCGGCGAATTGAATCTTCGGGAACCTCGCCACAAGCGCGGGAAAGAAGATGCTGCCTTCCAGTCGGGCCAGGTTCGCGCCAAGGCAGAAGTGCGCGCCGCCGCCCAGCGACAGCACGGCGGGGCCCGATCTGGTGATGTCGAAAGAATCGGGCTCGGGGAAGCGCTCAGGATCGCGGTTTCCCGCGCCGATGAACGCCATGATGTAGGTTCCGTCCGGAATGGGGACGCCTGCCAGGGAAAAGCCGCCCGCGGCTATCCGGCATGCGACCTGGGCGGGCGAATCGAAGCGCATTGCCTCCTCCACGGCAGTCGGCGTCAGCCCGGGGTCGCCGCGCAGTGCCGCCGCCTGCTCGGGAAAGCTGATGAAGGCGGCCGTGCCGTTGAGCAGGAAGTCGGCCATGCTCTCGATGGCGGCGCTGAACACCAGTGCGAGCGTCTGAAGCATCTCTTCTTCCGACAAGACCGCATCGTCGGGGTCCGCGTCCCTCAACTGCACGAGCGTCGAAATGAGGTCGTCCTTGGGTTCCTTGCGCCGCGCGGAACTCAGGTCTGCGAAGTAGCTGAGCAGGTCCTCGCCAGCCTTGTCGATCACGGGCAGCATGGACCTGGGGGAGCCGTCGGCCGCGAGTCGCAGGCCCTCAAGCGGCACTCGGAGGCTGGCGAAGTCCTGTTCAGGTACGCCGACGATGCGGCCGATGATCCTGATCGGCATGGTGGTGGCCAAGACCTCATGCAGGTCGACGGTCCCGCCGCTGGCCCCGGCGTCGGCGATCACGTCGAGCACTTCGCCGGTCACGAGCCGGATGTAATCCTGCCAGCGCCTGACCCGGTTCGGGGTGAAGTCTCCGCTGACATGGCGGCGCAGTCTGGTGTGGTCTGGCGGGTCGCGGAAGATGAACGCCTCGTGGGTAGCGACCAGTCCAGGATGCTCGCGCCATCCCGGCCTGACGCGGTCCATCCAAGCTGGGCTCTGCGCTCCTAGCGTCGGCGTCCGAACTACCACCTGGCAGTCGTCGTACCTGGTCAGTAGAGCTGTGCTCTCATCGACGTAAACCGGTGCGAGATCGCGCAGTGCGGCGTATACGGGATAGGGATCGACGCGGCCCTCGTCTGATGTCAGTACCTTGAAAAGGCGCTCGACCTCGGTTTTGACCGAGTCCGCTGGTGTCGCGGCGTCATTCATGAGCCGTTCCTCATCTCTGCCTGCACCGGCAGTCGTCGTTCGCGCACGGGTCGAACCGCACCATTAGCTTGCCTCAGGTGTCCGGTCTCGTCGAGAGCGCCGTTTGCGGTTACGGTGTTCTCAGATTGCCGTCGAGCGCAGAGGGAAAGCTATGGGTGATTCCGGTGCTACGCAAGGTAGCCCCGCTCCGACCGTTCTGATCATTGCTCCCGACCGGTACTTAATCAGGGCCTGCCAGCGCCTTGACGTCGGCGCTGTGATCATCTATGGACAGGGCATTGCGGACGCCGGAGTCGCGAAGATCCCCGAGGGGATGACCGGCATCTTCGTGGACGACCAGAAGGACGCCGCCTCCGTGCTGGCCGCCCTGGCCAGGCACGGGCTGGCTGACTTCCCCTTCGCCGCGGTGGTGTCCGCGAACGAGTATGCGATTCCGCTGGCGGGGTTGCTGGCCGGGCACTTCAGGTGCGGCGGCCTGCCCGCACGGGTCGCGGTCGGGTTCAGGGACAAGTCGGTGCAGAAGACCCTCGTAAGGGCTGCGGGCGTGCCGGTCGCCGACTTCGTCGTGATCGAGGACATTCACGAGTTCGACCGGCTTCCCGCCCTGCCAGCGAGCCCGATGGTGCTCAAGCCGGTCGCGGGCGTCGGCACCAGGCTCACGATGATGATCAGGGACTCGGCGGAACTTGAGGCGGCCGCGCGGCGGATCGCGGCCAAGACCGAGCTGCGAACCTTCTTGCTCGAGCAATTCATTCCCAACGACGAATGGATTGTCGATGGGGTAGTGCGCGATGGAGAGCTGCTTTTCTATTCCATGGGCTATTATCCGGAGCCCTGCCTGGCGGTCGTGGAGAAGCAGGAGTCAATGACGTACTGCCGGTTCGATCCGGTCGCCGACAAGGACGTCTTCGAAGAAGCCGGGCCGCTGGCGCGGCGCGCGATCGCCGCGCTCGGCATGACCGACGGCGTCTTCCACATGGAACTGTTCCGCCAGAAGGACGGCGGCCCGCTGATGTTCGGCGAGTGCGCTGCCAGGCGCGGCGCGGCCATGATCTTCGAGGAAGTGCTCTGGAAGTTCAACGTCGACCTGGCCGAGGAGACGCTGCGGGCGGCGCTTGGCTGGCCGCCTGGGCTGGACGTCAGGATCAGGCCAGGCTTGATCGGCACGACGAACGTGAACGCGCCTCCAGGGGTACTGCTGTCCATCCCGAGCGTCGCCGAGATCAAGAAGCAGCCAGGCGTGGTGTACGCGCGGGTCGAGATGCCGGTCGGCGCGATGATCGCCGATCAGATTCCCGACGCGGCAAGCAGGCTCTCTGAGGTTCTGGTGACCGCCGACGACCGTGACCAGCTTCAGCAGCGGTTCGCCGACGTCAGGGCCTGGTTCCTCGACCAGCTCGTCGTCGTGCCGCCGAGGGCCACGCACCGGACGCTGCGGGCCTGGCAGCGCAGGACCTGGCCGTCTTCGCAGGTCGGAGACGAGCAACTGTTCGAACCTGACGGCCTTGACGCCGAGGAGGACGTATGACGTACGACGCGACCGCCGCTGAGGATCTCGAGCTCGAGCCAGACAATTACGTGCTCGACGCGCTGCGGACCTTCGCCGAGTACGGCGACAGGGAAGCGATCGTCCAAGCTGGCGTCAGGCTCAGCTACAACGAGATCTCCAACCTGGTCAGGGCACTGGCGAACACGCTGCACGAGGCCGGCGTGGAGGACGGCATGGGCGTGGCGGTACTCGTGCGCGATTGCCCCCAGTCAGCTTCGCTGCAGCTCGCACTTCACTTGCTTGGTTGCAGAACGGTTTGGATCGTTCCTTATGCACCGCGCCGGGATCAGATTGCCTACCTGGAGCTGTCCAAGCCGGACGTCCTGATCTACAGTCCCGCGGCGGTCCAGCGGGCCGAACTGGCGGCTGAGCTTATCGAGCGGGTGCCCGACATCAAGGTCTTGACGATGGGCAAGACCGAGGGCGGGTATCAGGACCTGCTGGAGAACATCGACCACGAGGCACCCGACTTGCCGCTCGAGTTCGTCGGTGAGCAGCCGTCCTCGCTGTTCTACACCGGCGGCACCACAGGGCTGCCCAAGCTGGTGCATCACTGGCAGGGCTATTACCGGTCGCTGCAGTTCATCGCCGCGTACTACTTGTCCATTGACGAGCCGCCGATGCGGTTCCTCTCCGGCTCCTCCTACAGCTACGTCAGCGGCCAGACGCCCGCCTTCCTGACCCTGTTCGAGGGCGGCACCTTCTTCACCAACGAGCGCTGGGATGTCGAGGAATGGCTGGCCACGATCCAGAGCGAGGTCATTACCAGCGCCTTCCTCACCCCGCAGCTTCTCTATCTGGTGCTGAAGCACCCCGCGCTGGCGAACTACGACACCTCGACGCTGCGGTACCTCAACGTCGGCGGCGCGGCGGCGAACCCGGCCAGGCTGTCTGACGCGATCGCGCTTCTCGGGCCAGTGGTGCGCATCGTCTACGGCTCGAGCGAGCTGCCGCTGATTACTGACCTGCCCTTCCTTGATCATGATCCCGAGCATCCCGAGCGGCTGAAGTCCTGCGGTCAGCCGTTCGCCGACTCGGTGGTCGAGGTACGCGACGAGGAAGGCAACGAGGTTCCGGCCGGCCAGTCTGGCGAGGTCTGGGTCAAGGGCTCGCTGTCCATGGCCGGGTACTGGCAGCAGCCCGAGCTGACCAGGGCCACGATGAAGGCTGGCTGGGTGCGCACAGGCGACGTCGGCTATAAGGACGAGGACGGGTTCCTCTACCTGATCGACAGGCTGCAGGACATGATCGTCACCAGCGGCGCGGCCGCCAACGTCTACGCCAAGCCAATCGAGGACGTGCTGACCAGCCATCCCAAGGTGCGCTCCGCGGCGGTCATCGGGGTTCCCGGCCAGGAGAACGAGGAACTTGTGCACGCCGTGGTCGTACTGAACGAGGGCGAGGAGGTCGGTGTCGAGGAGTTGCGCGATCTGACCAGGGACGCGCTGAACTCGCTGTACACGCCGAAGACGATCGAGTTCGTGACCGCGCTGCCGCTGACCGGTCAGGGCAAGGTCGACAAGAAGGAACTGCGCCGGCGGCACAAGGAGGCGGGCGCTTCTAGCTAGTCACGAACCTGGCCAGGGGAACAGATCACCCGGGTCCCAGTCCG
>DATJLT010000088.1:0-19684 GCA_035509195.1 Streptosporangiaceae bacterium
CCGACGGCTCGCGCCCGGGTCATGAAGATCACTCGCTTCCTGCGTTTCCGCAGGCAGGAGGGCTGACACTGGTCGACTGAGGGGAGCCGGTGAGCGGGATCGAACCGCTGACCTGCCGCTTACAAGAAGGTCTGCCCTAGAGGCGGGAACCTTGATCCCGTGACGTTCATCAGCCCCGTCATCTGCGTCGAGACTGATCAGGGGCTTGCGGGTCCATTTTAACAGCGATGCCGCCGTGTGCCGAAGAGTGCCATTCCGTCCGTGTTATTCGCGTGTTAGAGACTTTGCGGACCCGGGCTTGTGTTGGATCTGTGAACCACGACCCATGCTCGCGTCAGCATCCAGGCTCAATCGGTCTACCGTGTCTCGGTCTAAGAATCCGTGAAATGGTGTCCGAGGCGTTTTAGACCTGAGATCCATATGAAGCTGCGAGCGATGAGTACTGCACAGGAGCCGGGGTGTCGTGCACAACCCCGGCACGGAAGCCAGCCGGGGCGGGCATGCGACTTACTAGTGGGCTTGCGCCAGCATCCGCGCGCGACCCGTAGCTGCGTTTCCGTGTGGTGTTCTGCTGCTCATGTCATGAGACCGGCCTACTGGTAGATGTCGTGGTATCCGATCGCGAGCCAGGTGAGGATGGGCTCGCCGTCTGTGTCGGGGCCGATGGTGAATAGTGCCCTGCCGTCGGGGCCGGTGAAGCTCCAGGTGAGGGAGTAGACGTCGCCGATTTTGTGGATCCGCAGGCGTCTGGGCCAGGGTGCTTCGCCGCGGTGGGCGCCGGCGCCGAGCGCGGGGATGAGGTGGGTTCGGACGGCGTCGGCGAAGAGCAGCCGGTGTTGGCGGGGGAGCTTGGCCAGGGCGAGGTCGAATCCTGCGGTGGTCTGGTATCTCACCCGCCGGCCTCGTGGTCGATGGCGTCGAGGTGGCTGAGGAAGTCCTCGTCGCTGGCGAACCGGCGAACCCGGTCAGCAGCCAGGTCGGCTTCGGCATCGCGGAGCTGCTGCTGCCAGGGCGGGCTGTAGATCCAGGCGTCTTCCTCGGGGATGATGCGGGCCAGGCGGCGGCCGTCTCGGGTCAGCACTGTGGTGACGTGGCCGTAGGCGGCCATGTTCACCAGTTCGGGTAGCTGCCTGCGGGCTTCGGTGGTGGTCATCTCCTGGACCTCGTATGGCAGTGGCAGGGCATTCTCGCTCATGTTCCTAGTGTACGTGATGTACACGACGCTTCAGCTGTGCGCGCTGGCAGCGCTACCAAGCACCACTACACTTGGAAGGTTAGAATTGGCCATCACAAGGTGACCAAGGCCCAGCAGGCCGCGATTGCCCGCGCGGCTCAGGCGCCTTCCAACGGCAGTTCGTGCGGCGTGATGAACCGCACGAATAATTGCGGTGCTGAGGGACTGAGCTTAACCCTCGTCCGACTGGACGATGACGTGCCCGATGGTACCGAGGAGTGGCTGTTCGCAGCCGTCGACTACATCGCTACCCGCTGGAACGGCAAGACGTTCTCCGACGCCATGGCTATCGTGGGCCTATCTCGTGAGGGGGATGACTTCGTCAGCGAACCGACGATCAGCGTCACGGCCACTTGCCCCTGTAGCTCGACGAACGGCGGCATCGTCATGGCCGGCCCGCTGAGCGACACACTCACGGGAAGCCTGCATCACACGGCGCACGTTGGGACCGGGCAGATCCTCAACGCCACGCCGGAGTATGAGATGAGCGGATCGGCCGAAGGCGGCAGCGGTGACATCACCTGGCTTGGGGATTCCGAAGTGCGCTGCGACCACGTCTTCGCGATCGCCGGGTGTGTCTTCCCGGAGTACTGGCCGACCGTCGATATGTCGGACTTGCCCCATATCGCGCCTCACTCACGTCCAGCAGGTGGACGGCAGGGGCGCCCACCTGGGCAACGCTGCCTACAACAGCCCGCTTTCGAAAGGCACCGGCAGGCAGCAGGCGCGCAACCACAGGCACCAGGTCTGCCACGGCAAGCCACCGAAGAAAAGCTGGAGCTGCGATGAGTACCCCTTTGCCTCAACGGCGCAAGGCGGCACCTCAGTGTCCGCGATCAACCGGAGCACCGCCTGGGTCCCGCGCTCGGAGAACAGCAAGCAAGGCGGCATTCTCGGCAGCTTCTACAAGATCAACCGGCTGCTGCCGCACGACAAGTTCTTCGTCACGGCATGAATCTGTGGGGCGGAATCCCGGATGGCTACTGCGTAGCTCTAGTCCGGGGCACAGGTCCGGCTGAGCTTCTCGGCCGGCTGAGGGCCGGGCTGGTAGCCGAGACAACGCTCAGTTTCTCCGCCATGCTCGGTGAAGCCCCGCGTTACGGTAATTCATCGCTCATCGGCGTCGCTGAGATTCCCGGGTCCTTCTGGGACGCGGGCCCGGAGTGGGTTTGCGCCTTTGAACCCGACTCCGCGGTTATCTCCGCGAAAGCCGCCTCGCTGGCCGTTCGCGGGGCTGAGATTTATGCCGTTGCCTATCGCCCGGGCGAGCTATATCACTTCGTCTGGGCTCTGGAACGCAAGATCAGGATCAGGATCGATCTCCTCACCGCCAGCGTGCTGGACGGAGACCCTGACCTGGTCGCTGCTCTTCGCAGGCCGTCGGAAGCCTCGGACTTTGAAGCCGCCGCGGCACCGTTCCTCAGAGAAGGCCTGCAAGCTGTCGGAGTTGTTCCCGGCAGCGGTCAGGCCGCGCAGGACGACGCGGGACTGGCGCTACTTGCGCACGAAACTGGCATGAGGATTACCGCCAAGTTCATGACCTCTGCCCTGTTCCTCTGCGGTACCCTCAAGCGCACGAAGTAGCCGCCTGCTCCACCTCACGGGCTCCCGGTCAGCAAGAACTGATCCGGCGTGCGGCGCGCCATTGTCTGGTCATCACACCTTGTGACGAGAACTGGGGGCAGCTCAGGTTTCTTGAAGTGAACCGCTGCCGGGCTGGCTGGGTTTATTGGGTGGCTTGGCGGGCGCGGTCGAGGATGCCGGCGGTGGGGGTCGCGCCAGCCGGCGGTGCGGTAGGCGGTTTTGAGGACGTTGCGGTTGAAGTTGGAGGAGCGCCACAGGGTGTAGCGGGGGCTGGGGAAGAGGAGGCCGCCGGGGTTGCGGCCGTCGTCTTGCTCGGCGCGGGCCTGGTCCAGGCGGGCGGCGAGCTTGCCGGCGAGGGGGTAGCCGGCGGGGGTCTGGCGGGGGTAGATGGTTTTGCGGTTCTTGCGGTTCTTGGGGGGTTCGATGAACAGGTGGCCGGCGATCTCGGCGGCTTTGCGGTTGACGGTGATGACGCGGGCGGCGGGGTCGATCTGGGGGATGGTGAGGGCGGCGAGTTCGCCCCAGCGCAGGCCGGTGTAGGCGGCGACATTGGCCATGAGCTCGTCGAGTTCGCCGCGGCGGCCGGCGGCGAGGGCCTGGCCGAGAGCATGGATGTCGTCGGGGGCGGGGATCTCGGCGGGGTCGACCCACAGGGCCGATTCCCCGGCGGTCGCGGCGCGGAGGGCCGGGAGGGGGCGGCCGGCGGCCTGCCAGTGGGTTCGGGCGAGGCGGGGGCTGGTGAGGTAGCCGGCGTCGAGGCCGGCGGCGACGAGGGCGGAGATCATCCGGGCGGTGCGGGCTCCTTCCCCGGCGGTAGGGGCCGCGTTGACGGCCTGCTGCATGTGGGCCGGGGTGATGTCCTGGCACGCGACCTCGCCGATGACGGGGAGGGCGAACCGCTCGCACAGCCGCCGCTGGGTGTGGGCGTGCTTGCGGGACCACCTGCGCTCGGCCGGCAGCCGGTCCGGGTCCAGGTAATGCCCGACCAGATCCGCCCCGCTGCGCTCCGCGTTGACCGCACCCGCCGACAGCCGCCCGGTGACCTTCTCCAGCTTGACCGCCAGCCCCGCCTCGGAAGAGGCCTGCACGAACCGCCGCCGCCCGCCCTCGGTGAACACCGCCCGCCACGTTCCGCCCCCCGACTCCGGCGGATACACCACCACACCAAAACCAACCTCAATAACCTGACGATCCGGGTCACGGGAGGAGCCGCGCTCGTCGCCGCGAACGCGGACCGAGTTCCGTGTGGTCCGGGACAAGTTGCCCGCGTTCGCTGACCGCGACTTCCGACCAGGAGCCGCTTGTGTTGGATTTGTGTTGATCTTGGGTCGCGCGGACGCTGACTGCACCACGGGACATCCCTCTCTTCCTGCGTTTTCGCAGGTGAGAGGACTGGTGAACATTCTGGGACCGGGAGCCGGTGAGCGGGATCGAACCGCTGACCTGCCGCTTACAAGGCGGCTGCTCTGCCATCTGAGCTACACCGGCGGGGGACTGGGTCATCGTAGCCGAAACCCGGCTGACGTGCGCACCACCGCCTCCGCACCGGGCGCTCAGTTCAAGTCAGCCGAGGGGCACGAACGGCGTTAAGCGACAAAAAGCCCATATCGTCGCGCGCAACAGCAACGACGACCCGTCGATGCTGTTCGGCGGCGCACGACTACAGCAACGCTGGAACTCTGTTGTCGCGGACACAGCATCGAGGAGCCATCGTTGCTGCTGCCGCTGCCCTCGGAACAGCATCGGTGGCCGTTCGTTGCTGTTACCCCAAGGATCGGGCGGGAGCCCGGAACGGCCGCGCTGTGATGCGCCAGCACGCGAAGGCCGGAACAGCGGCGCTTAGCTGCCGAAGGAGAACGACCGTGCGAAGACGTGGGCGGTGATGCCGTTGGAGGAAGAGTTGAGGCCACCGGTGAGCTTGAGGCCGGCGGGCAGCGACTTCAGCGGGATCGTTACGTTCCGGGCGGCGCTGAGCAGGCCGGACGCGAGGCCCTTGCTCTGCACGAGGTGCAGGTTGATCTTGTTTGGGCCGTCGCTTTGGACCTTCCAGACCGCCGACTCGGACAGGAGGCCGCCGGCCACGTTGAGGCTGCCCTTGATCTCATTGTTGCCGACCGAGGCGATCTTCAGCGCCTCGTTACCGCCGCCGAGGAACGAGGCGAGCGGTCCAGCATCGGACAAGGCGCTGCCGAGCGCGCCGAGGCTGATCAGCAGCGTGCCGTTCAGCGGACCCGCGGTGCCGCTCTTGAAACTGGAACTCAGGTGCACGTTCGACGCGGCGACGCTGAGCTTCGAGATCGTGAACGGACCCTCGGGAATGTTGCTCGAGCTGATCGTCACCTTCTGGAAATGCCTGCTCACTACCTGGGTGAGGAAGGGGAAGCCGGCGATGCTGACGCTCGGCTTCTTCGGGAACCCGTGCTTTTGGATCTGGATCGCGGCCTCGTTCTCGGCGAATGCCTTGGCGCCGAAGTCGAGCCCGACGAGCAGGATGACCAAGATGACCAGGGTCGTGATGATCCGGCGACCGGTGCGGCGCTTCTTGGGCTGCTGGTAGCTCTGGTAGAGGGTCGGCGCCTGATTGCCATAGCCGTAGCCACCGGGATAGTTGCCGCCCTGGTTACCGTAACCGCCAGGGTAATTGCTCTGGTTACCGTAGTTGCCGGCCACGCTCGTCACCTCTTGGGGTTGGGCTGGACTCCCGATCAGGGCAGCTTGCTGACGTCAACTATCTGGACCTGGCCCGAGCCGTTGTCAGACACAAGCAGGTACCTGCCGCCAGGTACCACCCCGAACTCGCGCGGCATCTTCCCTGTCGGTACGTAACCGAGCAGCGAGGACTTCCCCGCCAGTGCGTTCGCCACATTGATCACAGCCAGGTTGTCTGAGGGCTGGGTCTTTTTGACATCGGTATCAGCCACGACAATCCTGCTCCCGCTCTTGACCAGCGTCAAACCTATCGGCGTCAGTCCGACCTGGACTCTTGCCATCAGAGCGTGACTCGGATTGGTGCGGAGCAGCGACGCGGAGAAGGCGAGCACCGAGTTGCTGCCGCGCGCGGTGATCCAGACGATCTTGCCGTCAGCCGAAGGGGCGATCCGCGACGGCTGGCAGCCGGCGTTCGCCCGCACGACGACCGAAGTGGCCGGATTCCTCTCGGCCTTCTGCACGTTGGCCACCGTGAGCTGGCCCTGCCTCGTGCCCGTGGGGTCGCCTGGCGCGTTGCTTGCGATGTAGAGCCAGTGGCCGTCCGGCGAGATCGCGATGCCGACAGGGTTGGCGCCTGTGCGGATCGAGCCGACGTAGTCCGATGAATTGAATCCCGAGGTAAGCGCCTGCTTCAGGTTGAAGATGGCGACCTGGTTGCGAGCCTTGATGCTGACGAAAACGTACTTGTCCTGCTTGGATACCGCCACGTTGACGGCCTGCCCGTTGCCGGTAAGGCCGGGCACAGTGAGCGTGCCGACGCTGGCGCTACCTGCCCCGGCCTCTGCCATGGCGACGTTCTCGACGATGACGCCGTTCCCTGCGGCGATGACCAGGTACTTGCCGTCGTGCGTGATCGCAATGCCGGTCGCGGCACCGCCGCCGTTGGTGATCATGTAAGCGAACTTGTGCGTCAGGCTCGGACCCGGGCCGATCGAGTAGACCTGCAACGTCGAGGCGGTCACCGCGAAAGCGAACTTGCCGTCCGGGCTGAGCACCCCGAACGGATTCTCGCCGTTCGGGGTCGGGACCCGGCTGTTCGGCACCTTCAGCGTCTGGGCGGACGCCGTCGCCGAGGTGCAGCCAGGCAGGGTCAGGGAGCCGTTGCCGTCAGAGGAGCTGTGATGCAGCGCTAGATATCCCCCACCACCCGCCAGGATCAGGACAATCACGATGATCGCCGCTATTCCTCCTGGAGCCCGCCACCAGGGGCGGCGCCCGCCCTGCTGATAGCCTCCGCCAGCTCCAGGCGGTGGTCCTGCGGGGTAACCGGGGCCTTCATGCCACTGACCCGCGTTCAGATCGGGTGAGGTATTACCCCGCCCGCCGCCGCTGCCGAACTGGGTCGGCGCTCCGGCCATGGCGCCGCCAGGCGTGACCGCCTCTGTGCCGGGGTGCCAGGGCTGACCGCCTGACGTGGGAGCCCCTGGCGCACTGCCAGATCCGACCACGCGCGTCGCCTGATGCGGATCAGGAACCGATCCAGGACCAGAGTCGTAGGGCCGGAGACCGAACGAGTCACGGAGCGCCTCGGCGAATTCGGTGCAGCTCGTGTACCGGTCTGCAGGCGACTTGGCCAGCGCACGCGCGAACACGCCATCCACTGCCGCGGGCACGTCACCTCGGTGCCTGGAGATCGGCGGAGGCGGTTCGGACAGCTGAGCGTACATGATCGCCATCGCGTCGTCGCGCTGAAACGGCGGCCGCCCGGTGATCAGCTCGAACGCCGCACAGGCCAGCGCGTACTCGTCGGCACGGCCATCGACAGGCCGGCCTTCGATCTGCTCGGGAGCGATGTAGTCGAGCGTGCCGAGGAACGTGCCAGTGCCAGTAAGGCCCGTGGCCTGCAGCGAGCCCTTGCTCAGGCCGAAGTCAGAGAGGTAGACGTGATCGCGCCTGGCCAGGCTCGGCTGGGCGTCTAGCAGCATGTTCGCTGGCTTGACGTCCCTGTGCACCAGGCCGCGAGCGTGCGCCGCGTCAAGCGCCGACGCGACCTGCGAAATGACTTCGACCGCGCGGCCAGCAGGCAGCGGACCGAGATCCCGCACCATCGAGCGCACGTCGCCGCCGCGCACGTAGCGCATCGCGATGAACAGGACGCCGGAAGACTCGCCTGCTTCGAAGACCGGGATGATGTGCGGATCGTCGACCGCGGCGGCAGCTCGGGACTCCCTGATGAACCGCTGCCTGAACGCCTCATCGGCGGCGAGAGCGGGCGCCAGGATCTTGAGCGCGACCGTGCGGTCAAGCCGCTCGTCGTGGGCGCGGAATACCACGGCCATGCCGCCCTGGCCGATCTGCTCCTCAAGCAGATAGCCAGCGACACGGGAGCCAGGTCCGAACCCACCAGGCACTCCCGGATTGTCCTGCGTCACCAAGCCTCCAAGCGGTTACGGTCCGACCGGATTATGAACCACTGCCGCCATTTCCGTAGATTCTGCCAATTACCCGATTCCCGATAAGCCGGATCTGCGAGTCGGGCCCGGCGGAACCGAGGCCAAGTATCCGGTTTGACCGTCTCCGCCGCAACCTCGCAGTGACCTGACGGCTACTCGCCGATCAGCCTTCCACACTAGCCGCCCGCCGTTGTCCGCACAGCTAGCCAGGACCCAGTTCAGCCCAGATGCCACAGATAGGCATCGCCATTAGTGTCACCCGTCACCAGATATGCCCCGTTGGGGCTGAACCCGAGCGCGCCCACGCCGTCACTGCCATGGCCCGGATCGGCTAGCTGCGCGACCTGAGACGCACTGGCACCGTCCTCGCTGACCTTATACAGGTAGCTGTAGCCGTTGTCATCGGCGAGCGCGAGGAGGTCTGAGCCGCCGAAGGAGGCCGCCCATACCGGGTCACCGCTGGCGGCCGACGGAACGCTCAGGGTGCTGTTCGCGTGGCTTGAGGTGTTCCACAGTTCGGCGTTGCCGTTCATGTCCCCCGCGGCGAGCACGCGACCGTCGTTGCTGAAGGCCAGCGCGGTAACAGCCGAACAGGTCTCGCTGGAATCGCAGCCGTTGGCGAGCGAGAAACTGGCTGGCTGGCTGCCCGTCGACAGGTTCCAGACGTAGACATTGCCCGAGTAGTCGCCGGTCGCCAGCATGCCGTCGCTGCCGAAAGCCGCCGACCAGACTCCCGCGCCCGCCGGGTCGAGCAGGCTGTTCTCCTCAGTGACGTGACGTCCCCCGTCGGTCACGCTCCAGATGTACGCATAGCCGTTCTCGTCACTGCTCACCAGTTCGGTGCCGGCCGCGTTGAACGCCACAGAGTCGACTTGCTCGCCATCAGGGTCATCGAAGGTCGTCAGAACCTGGCCGGTCTTGACATCCCGCATCGAAATCGACCCGTCGCTGTAGCCGATGGCGATTTCTGAGCCGTCCGGGCTGATCGCCGCGGCGAGTGCCTCGGCCGATCCGGAGAGCGCGGAACCAACCTGGTGACCATCGGGCGTGCTCCACACCCAGGTGTTGTCGTCCTTGTTGCTGGTCTCGAACAAGGTGCCGGCCGAGTTCCAGGTCACTGACGTCATCGACGAGGTCGGGTCGGCAGTTGCCGGGTCAGGGCTCAGCGTGCGGACGATGCTGTAGTCGTAGGAGCCAGGCGACCCCGATTTTTTCGAACCCGATGCCTTTGAGCCTGCGGACCCGCCTGACCCACCTGAACCGGTCGAGCCATGCTGCGACGTCGTGTGCTTCGGCAACCTCAGGTAGAAAGCGCCTCCGACGAGGCCCGCGGCGATGAGCACGCTCAAGGCGATGAGCACCACGGCACCGGTCCTGGGGCGCCGCTTGGGCGCTGGCTGCGGGTAAGAGACAGGCGGATAGCCCGGCTGCTGAAAGCCAATCGGTTGCCGCAAATAACCAGCAAGCGGCGGCGTGTACCCGGCGGGCTGGTATCCAGCGGGCTGCTGGTACCCGGCTGGGAACTGGTACCCGGCAGGCCAGGGCTGGTCGGGTACGGGCTGGGGCTGCCTTGGCGTAACTGCCTCGCCCGCGCCTGGCGACGAGTGATGTGGGGAAGAATTGCGCGGCGGCGGCACGACCATCTGAGTGACGGGATGCGGCCGCTGGTGGCCGGTGCCACTTGTCCCGCCCACGCCGAGAGCACCGCGAAGCGCGGCGGCGAACTCGCGGCACGTCGGATACCTTTCCGACGGTTTCTTCGCCAGCGCCCTGGCAAAGACCCCGTTGGTGACCATTGGCAGATCCGGCCTTTTATCAGTCAACGCCGGCGGCAGCTCAGAGACGTGCGCGTACAAGGCCGACATGGCCTCGGCCCGGTGGAATGGCGCCGCACCGGTCAGCATCTGGAACGCGGCGCACGCCAGCGAGTACTGGTCGGCCCGCCCGTCGACTGCTCTGCCCTCGATCTGCTCAGGCGCGCTGTAGTCCACGGTCCCGAGGAACATCCCCGTGTCGGTGAGGCCGGTGTTCTGCAAAGACCACTTGCTTAGCCCGAAGTCAGACAGGTAGACGTGGTCCTGCCGGTCACCAGCCTCGTCACCGGGATCCACGAGCATGTTGGCCGGCTTGACGTCGCGGTGCACCAGGCCGCGGGCGTGGGCGGCGTCAAGCGCCGAGGCGGCCTGCGACGTGATCTCGGCCGCTCGCCGCACAGAAAGCCGGCCATCGGCGTCGGCAAGTGAGAGAACATCGCCACCAGGCACGTAGCGCATCGCGATGAACAGCACGCCGTTCGCCTCGCCAGCCTCGAAGACCGGGATGATGTGCGGGTCGTCGACCGCAGCCGCTGCGCGCGATTCCCTGATGAAGCGTTGCCTGAACGCCTCGTCAGCCGCTAAAGACGGCTCGAGAATCTTCAGCGCGACCGTGCGGTCAAGCCGCTCGTCGTAGGCACGGAACACGACGGCCATGCCCCCCTGGCCGATCTTTTCCTGTAGCAGGTAGCTAGCGATCCTGGCACCCGATGCGAATCCGCCCGGCCTGCCATGCTGCCCCGCCTGCCCGGGCTCCCCTGCCTGCTCGCTCACCACTGCCCCCCAGCACTGGAAGTCCGAAATACCGCTATGTCTGTGTGCAAGATACCGGTTACTGACGACACCTCAAAGATGGCAGCAAATCCGCACCCGCAGCCATCGGATGTATCATGGTTTAGGGTGAGATACCTGGCTAAGACTCCCCCCGAGCGGGGAGCGAAGATCACTGGCTGGACACAGACTGCAGAAGAACGCCAAAAGCCCGATACATACGCCAGGTAAAACCGTTCTACAGTGTCTCCATGACGCCTCAGTTTGGTAACTCTCCAGGTCCGGCCCTGCTGGTCAGAACTCCGGACTCGGAGCGCTCGCTGGTGGCAGGCCGCAGTTATTACGTGGGCCGCGACCCGCAATCCGACATCGTGGTCAACGATTCGCGTGTCTCGTGGAAGCACGCGGTCCTGCGGACGGACGGCAGCACCTGGCTGCTTGAAGACGCTGGTTCGACCAACGGGACCTTCCAGGGCAGGGACCGTGTGCAGAAGATGGTCATCGTGTCATCGGTCGCGGTGCGACTCGGTCACCCCGACGGCCCTTCACTGTCTTGCGTCGTATCGGCTCCCGCGGCCACGCCGCAGCCTTACGCCCAGCCCCAGCCCCAGCCCCAGCCCCAGCCCCAGCCTTACGCCCAGCCGCAGCCTTACGGGCAGCCGCAGCCTCAGCCGGTAACGCCCGGCGGCGTGCGAGATTACGGAGGCTCTCCGCCGCCGAACCCGGCCGTGCCAAGGCTCCGGGGCGACGACGGGGGTCGCGGCGGCTACGGTACGCCAAACGTGCAGCCGCCGCGTTTCAGCGTCGAGCGTCAGCCGAGCGCCGTTCTGCAGTTGCCCGCGACCCTGCTGAAGATCGGCCGGGCGGCCGATAACCAGGTCGTCGTCGCCGACCTGTCCGTTTCGAGATATCACGCCGAGTTGCGCAAGGATCCGCGCGGCGGCTACGTGATCGTGGACCTGGGCAGTCACAACGGCACGTTCGTCAACGGCCAGCGGGTCGGCTCGGCCCCGGTGACCGAGCGGGACATCATCGCGATCGGGCCGGCCACGCTCCGCCTGGTCGGCGACCAGCTACAGGAGTTCCTCGACACCGGCGACATCTCCTACATCGCCAACGACCTCACCGTGACCCTGCCGAGCGGCCGGGTGCTGCTCGACCACGTGACGTTCCCTCTCGGCGAGCGGTGCCTGATGGGCGTCATCGGGCCGAGCGGCGCCGGCAAGTCAACCCTGCTCGGCGCGCTGACCGGCATCGCGCCGGCGAACCACGGGTCCGTGCTCTATGACGACCGCGACCTCTACATGAACTACGCGGAACTGCGGAGCCGCATCGGCCTCGTGCCGCAGGAGAACATCCTGCACACGCAGCTCAAGGCCAGGCAGGCGCTCAGCTACGCGGCCGAGCTCAGGTTCCCGAGGGACACGAGCAAGGCCGAGCGCATGCACAGGATCGATGAGGTGCTTGAGGAACTAGCCCTCACCAGGCATGCGGAGACGAAGACCGCCGCCATGTCTGGCGGGCAGCAAAAGCGCGTGAACGTCGCGCTCGAACTGCTGACCAAGCCGTCGCTGCTGTTCCTGGACGAGCCGACCTCCGGGCTTGACCCCGGCCTCGACAAATCCGTCATGGAGCAGATGCAGCAACTCGCCCATGACGGGCGAACCGTGATCGTGGTCACGCACTCGGTGGCAAACCTGAACCTGTGCGACCGGCTGCTCGTGCTCGTGCCAGGCGGGAAGATCGCGTTCTTCGGCTCGCCGCAGGACGGGCTGAAGCATTTCAACCAGCCAGGCTGGGCCGAGGTGTTCCAGACGTTCGAGGCCCAGCCAGACCGCGACTGGCAGGGCGAGTTCCGCAACTCGCCCTACTTCCAGCAGTACATCGTCGCGGAGATGCAGGGCGCGGCTCAGGCGCACCAGCGCGGTCCGCGCCCGGTACCTGGACCGGCCCCGAAGACGTCCAACCAGGTCGCGCAGATGTCCACGCTGGTCAGGCGCTACATGTCGGTGCTCGCCTCGGACCGCGGCTTCCTAGTGCTCCTCGTCGGAGTCATCGTCGGGCTCGGTGCGATGGTCAGGCTGTTCCCGCTCAAGGGCGGCTTCACCTTGTCAGGGACGGCGCCGGGGCACCCCAACGCCAGCGCACAGTCGGTGCTGCTGATCTTGATCCTCGGCGCGTGTTTTGCCGGCGCGTTGAACTCGGTCCGAGAAATTGTCAAGGAAAGACCGATTTATTCCCGAGAACGGTCCGCCGGCCTGTCAGCCGGCGCCTACCTCGGCTCCAAGCTAATCGTGCTCGGCGTGATCAGCGCCTTCCAGGCCGTGCTGCTCGTGCTGGTCGGGCTGGCCGGCACCACGTTCCCGCCGAAGGGCGCGCTGCTGCCGATTCCGCTACTCGAGGTCATGATCTCGGTCGCACTCGTCGGCGTCGCGTCGATGGCGATCGGCCTGCTGGTGTCCTCGGCTGTCAGCACGGCCGAGCGGGCCATGCCGCTGGTGTTCTTGCTTGTCATGGTCCAGGTGGTGACGACCGGCGGCATCTTCCCTGTGCACGGCAAGATCGGCATCGAGCAGATCGCCTGGTTCACGCCGTCGCGGTGGGGTTTCGCCGCGAACGCTGCCACGGTGAACCTGAACCACCTGCTGCTGAACACCGGCTCGAACGTGGACCCGGCCTGGAACCACACTGCCCACGCCTGGCTCATCGACGTAGGCGCGATGGTGCTGCTGTTCTTGTTCTACTCGGGCATCACCTGGTGGCGGCTCAACAAGCTGGGCCCGCTCAAGCGCGGCGCCTGAGCGGGCCCCGGCTGCTCAGGGGTGAATCCTGAACCGCAGCAGATCAAACGGCCGGAGGTAGGGCTTCGGGTTGTACCTGGTGAACGCGGCGGCCACGGGGACCACCGAGCCGTTGCTGACGTAGATGTTGTAGCTGGCGCCAAGTGCGGTGGCCGTGGCGTTCATGCGCGCCGGGCGCAGTGCCCGGTCGTCCCAAACGCCCGTCCGCAGGCGGTTGAGCAGGGCCGTCGCCGCGGCGATGGTCTCCGCAGGGGTGAACGCGCAGTGCCCGGCCCTGGCCACGAAGACCTGGCGAAGCAGCGCCGACCGGCCAGCGCGGGCTACGACGCTGGCATAGGCCCGCTCGTTCTCCGGCACCACGAGACCATCACCTGTGGTGTGCATCGAAAGCACGGGCACGTCGATCTTGCCGGTGAAGCTGATGTTCCTCGCCAGGTACCCGACCGCCGCAGGGTCGGCCTTGACCGGCGAGGCGTTCTGCAGCGTGCGGAGGTCGGCGGAGAGCTTCAGGCCGGCCGCCTTGTAGAGCGCCCGGACCTCCGCCTGGTCGGCCGAACGGCGAAGCTGGCTGGCGAAGTCGACGCCGGCGGTCCAGGACGGGTTACCTCCCGCAACGGACTCGAGTTGGGCGCGGAAGTCGAAGATGAACGGGAAGTCCACCTCTGACTCCCACAGGTACTGGTTCGCTTCCTGGCCGGCGTAGTCGTCGCTGGCCGGCTCGGGCGACAGCGGAGTGAACCAGCCAGGGATGTCGGCGAGCGCCGCCACAAGCGCGATCCTGGCTTGGCCCTGCGGTGTGCTTTGCGCCGTGGTCAGCGCCGTCTCGGCTCCCTGGAGGTTGGACGCCGGGCTGAGGATGTTCACGACGCTTACCGATGAGTCGATGAGCTGCTGGAACGCGAACGCTCCGTCCAGCGCGGTGTTCCAGGTGGCGACGCCGCCAGACAAGACACCGCACATCGGCAGCGCCGCGCTGAAGGCGTGCGGATATTGCTGTATCAGGCCGGCGGTGATGATGCCGCCCAGGGAATGGCCCCAGGCGATCGTGGTCCTTGGCCTCCCGACCAGCCTGTAGAACGTGCGCAGCGTGGCGAACTGGTCGGGCAGGGCGGAGGCGATCGACCAGCCAGTCGTCGCGTAAGAGGAACCCGCCAGCGCGTACCCGTGAGTGAGCAGCCAGCCGCCGGTCACCGGATCCCCGACATCGTCGGCCGGGTTGGCCGCCCCTGGAGCGACGTAACCGTGGCTGTAGAGGAACAGGGTTCTGTTCCAGTTGGCGGGCACCTCGATGAGATACGTCGCGCCGTCGGCGAACGTGCCGCACAAGACTTCGTCCCCGGCGACGATCGGGCTCGGGCAGGTTGGCGATGGCGTGGCCTGCGCCGGGCCAGCGGAAGCGGCAACCCCGGCTATCAGCGCACATGAACCGAGCGCTGCCAGCAGTCTTCTGGAAAAGAAATTCGACATGAAGGACTATAACCAGAAAAAGGGCCAATTTTAAAGACGCTTGGCTTCCACGATCCGGCGCAGGAAGCGCCGGGTCCGCTCGTCCTTCGGATCGGTGAACAGTTCGGCAGGCGGAGCGTCCTCGATGATCCGGCCTTCCTCGAGGAAACAGACCCGGTTAGCGATCTCCCTGGCGAAGCCCATCTCGTGAGTAGCGATCACCATCGTCATGCCGCCTGCCGCCAGTTCCCCGATCACCTCAAGCACCTCGGCGACGAGTTCGGGATCAAGCGCGCTCGTGACCTCGTCGAGCAGCATGATCTGGGGCCGCATCGCGAGGGCGCGGACAATTGCCACCCGCTGCTGCTGCCCGCCGGAAAGGCGGTCAGGGTAGTCATCCTGCTTGTCGAGCAGGCCGAACCTCGACAGGAGTTCCCTCGCCTCCTCTGCGGCCTGCCTGGCGGGCATCCTGAGCACCTTGCTCGTGGCCAGCGTGACGTTCCGCAGCACGGTCATGTGCGGGAACAAGTTGAACGACTGGAACACGATGCCGATCTGCCGCCGGACCAGGTTCGCGTCGATATTCGGCGCCGTGATGTCCTGCCCGAGCAAGATGATCCGGCCGGAATTGATCGGCTCGAGCAGGTTGATGCAGCGCAGGAGCGTGGACTTGCCAGAGCCAGACGCGCCGATCAGGCAGATGACCTCGTGCGAGTCCACGGACAGGTTGATGCCCTTCAGCACCTCATTGGGCCCGAACGACTTGTGCAGTTCTTCAACGAGGATCGCGCTCATGTCGTCGCTCCGGCGAGCCTCCGGCGGCGATCGCGCTCGATCAGCCCGTCGGTGAACCGCGCCAGCGGGATCGTCAGGATCAGGAACAAGATCGCGGCGACGGCGAAGCTCGAGTAGTTGAACGTCGCGGAAGCGTAGATGTCGGCGGCCTGATTGGCCTCGATCACGCCGAGGACGCCGACCAGCGCGGTGTCCTTTTGCAGGCTAATGAAGTCATTGAGCAGCGGCGGGATGATGTTACGCACCGCCTGCGGCAAGATTACGTATCGCAGCGCGGTGCGCTGGGAAAGGCCGAGGGACCTGGCCGCCGCGACCTGGCTGCGGTGCACCGAGTTGAGGCCGGCCCTGTACACCTCAGATACATAAGCCGAGTAGGACAGCACGAGCGCGGCGACGCCGTACACCGCATCGGGCTGGTGCGAGATCACCGGCAAGTACAGCCCGGGAACCCCGAGGCCGAGCGCGAGCACCACGAGCAGCAGCGGCACGCCTCGGAAGAAGTCGACGTAGATCGTGGCTAGCACCCTGATAGGGAACAAGGTCGGATGGACGGACTGCCTGATCAGGGCAATGAGCAGGGCGAACGGCAGGATCAGCGCCTCGGCGACCAGGAACATCCTGATGTTCAGCCAGATCGCCGCGCCGACCGAGTAATAACCCTTCCGCGGATCGCCGACGAACGCTTGCCAGGCGTCCTTCGGGTAGAAGAAGGCGTGCGCGACCGTCCTGGCGCCTGGCGAAAACGCGAAGATCGCCGCGAAGATCGCGAGGACCACGACGGTGCTGATCGTGGAGATAACCGATCCGCGCCGCCCGCCGCCGGTGAACAGCCGGGGCCCGCGCCCGCTGCTGAAGCTCCCGACCTCAGGCGTCACGGCTTGATGGTCGGGAAGTGCAGGTAAATCCCCAGGTACTGCTTCTGGAGCGCGGCGAGCTTGCCGTCGCTCGTCAGCGTCTTGATCGCCTTATTGAGGCAGGTCACCAGCTTGTTGCCCTTGGCGAGTACAAGCCCGTAATGCTCGCCGACGGTCGGGAACTGCGCAACCAGCACTGCCTTCTTGAGCTGAGCGGTCGCCATGTACTGAGCCGTCGGCGTGTCGGTGACCAGTGCGTCTATCCGGTGATCTTCGAGTGCCGAGGCGGCGAGAGCCAGGGTGTTGAATACCTTCGGCGTCTTCGTCGGCTGGATCTTCGTGTTGATGTAGGCGAGCCCGGTGGTGCCGATCTGATCCCCGTACAGGTAGCCCTTGAGCTGGGCGGGCGAGTGCTTGGTCACGATCGGGGTGCCCTTGAGCGCTACGATCGCCTGCTGCACCGGGTAGTAGCTGTTCGAGAACGTGACGGCCTGACCTCGCTGAGCCGTGTAAGAGACCTCGTTGATGTCGAAGTCGAACGCCTTGGGACCGGGCGCGTAAACCGAGTTGAACGGCTCGTGCACCCAGGTGACCTGGGCGTGGCTGAAGCCAAGCTGGGCGGCGACCGCGTAGGCGACCGCGCTCTCGTAGCCCTTGCCGTTGCTCGGCATGTTGTTCTCGAACCAGGGCGTATACGCGGGAGTGTCGGTCGCCACGGTCAGCACGCCTGACTTGTACAGCAGCTTGTTGATGCCCGGCTTGGTGCAGCTAACCGCCGACGCGCTCACTGACGGGGACGATGTGGAACCGCACGCGCTCAGGCTGCTGGCCAGTACCACGGCAGCTCCGATGACCACTACCAAACGCCGCATTGAACCCACCCGTCCCGCAGTTAGCTCACTCACAGTACAGGTGAGCGTAGCGCCAGTTCACCGGCAGTTGGCGGCTAGATCCCTGAGTAGTCCTGATCATGACCCCTGATGTAGATCAAGGTGCCGTTGGTCTGGCTGACGTGGATCAGCTTGTGGAAGAAGTTCGCGATGTCCATCGGGATCCTGACGCAACCGTGCGAAGCGGCATTGAGCGGCACGCCATCCGGGCTGAAGGTGGACGGCGGGTTGGGCTCGCCGTGGATCGCGTAAGCACCGTCCGGCGTGAAGACCACCGGGTTCCACATGGAGCCGAGCGGGCCGCCCACCCAGCCGGGTGCGAACCAGAGAGCACGGTACGTCCCGTCAGGAGTGATCCAGCCGCAGCCATCCGGCCTGCAAGCCGCGGCCGTTGACACGTGACTGATGAGGCGGATCTTCTTCCCGTAGTAGAGAACGAGAACGCCGATGTCCTTGTTGACCTCGATCCTCGTCCAGTGCGCGCCCTTTATCAGGACCTTGGGCAGCTTCGGCTTGGCCAGTTCGCGCTGGGTCGCTGGCCCGACGATGTCCGGATCCTTGGGTTCTGCCTTGCCTGCCTGCACTTCCTTGAAGGCCCAGACCGCTTCCATCGTGTCCCAGCCGAACTTGCCGTCGGCCTTGCCCGCGTAGTAGTGCAGGAAGTTGAGCCGCTTCTGCAGTGCCCTGACCGCACTGCCGTGCATGCCGAACCTCAAGGTCTCTTCCGTCGGCACGTAAACAGATCCTGGCTGAGCGACGACCGCGACCGCGGCCCTTCCGTTCACCAGCTTCAGGCTGCCAGTGCTCGCCCCCGCAACCGGCGCCAAGCTCAGCACCGTCACCCCGGCGACCGCCGCGCTGCCCAGGCCGATCAGCAACCGCCGTGATCCCTGCCCCATGTCTGCTGCTCCCGTTTCGGTAGGCCCGTGACCCGTTTGCCACTATTCCAGCCCTAAGACGACCATCGCCAGTATCTGGTTGCGGCGTTATCAAATCTGTAACTAACGGGCTGCTGGCTCCGCCAGGCTCGACCGGGAAGCGTGCTGATCGTTCCCATGAGTACCTATTCACCCGTTGTTCATCATTACGTTCTGCACCGTTATATTGGCGCGGAGACGTCGCCAACCGGTTCGCGCCGCGCGGCAGGCGGAGCTATGGGCATGACATTGCCCACCGCATCGCATCGCCTGACCCTGTGAAGGGCATCACTTGCCGGAGCCGACTAGATCAAAGGTGTGGTGGTAACTGTGGCAGCGGCCGACCAGCCCGGCGAAGCCGACGCGGTCCGCGCGAAGCTAGATGAACTGGCCGGAGCACTCGGTCTGCGCCTCCGGCAGCGGAAGAACGGCCGGATCAAGCTGGTCAGGGCCGACGGCGGCCCGTTCGCGCCCTGGCAGGAGGACTACCCGTACCGCAGCAAACTCGGCCGCAAGCCCTATGAGCATGACAAGCGGATGCTCCAGATCGAACTGCTCAAGCTGCAACGGTCGGTCAAGGAAGCCGGCGATCGGCTCCTGGTCATTTTCGAGGGCAGGGACGCTGCGGGAAAAGGCGGCGCGATCAGGCGGATCGCGGAGAACCTCAACCCGCGAGGCGTCAGGGTCGTCGCCCTGGAGAAACCCGCGGCCCACGAGCAGGGCGACAACTACCTGCGCAGGTACGTACCCCATCTGCCCGCCGCCGGCGAGATCGCGCTGTTCGACCGTTCCTGGTACAACCGGGCCGGAGTAGAGCACGTGATGGGCTTCTGCCAGCCCGCCGAGTACGCCAGGTTCCTCGCCGACGTACCCGAGTTCGAAGCTAGCCTGGTCGCCGATGGCCTCAAGGTGATCAAGCTGTGGTTCTCGATCACCAGGGCCGAGCAACTGGCCCGCATCGTCGACCGGCACACCGACCCGGTCAAGGCCTGGAAACTGAGCGCGGTCGACCTTGCCTCGCTCGACAGGTGGGACGACTACACCGCGGCCAAGGAGGCCATGTTCCTGCATACTGACGTGCCGCAGGCCCACTGGACGGTAATCAAGGGCAACGACAAGAAACGGGCCAGGCTCGAAGTAATGCGCCACATCCTGTCGCTGTTCGACTACGACGACAAGCGCCCAGACGTCGCCTGCGATCCCGACCCACTCATCGCCTGGCCCGCCAGAAAACAGGTCAAGTCAGGCCGCCCGAGCCAGCGCTGGCTAGCCGCCGCCGGCTAAGCCCCCGGTCTCAGCCCTGCCCCGGCCCCGGCCCCGGCCCAGGTCCCAGTCCCGGCCCAGGTCCCGGCCCCAGTCCCGGCCCAGGTCCCGGCCCCGGCCGGCGCCTCCGCCCCGGTCCTGACCCAGGCCCCAGTCCCGGCCCAGGTCCCGGCCCCGGCCGGCGCCTCCGCCCCGGTCCTGACCCAGGCCCCA
>DATJLT010000089.1:0-21947 GCA_035509195.1 Streptosporangiaceae bacterium
CCTGCGCGGCATCTGGATGGACGGGTCGCGGCGGCTCGCCTGGCTCGAGGACTACGCGGCGCGAGCAGCCAGGGAGGCCGACCAGCCCGCGCCTTCGCGTATCACAGAAGGCATCAGGTTCTCCGGCGTCACGTTCCGGTAGGTCTCGCATCGTTTCAGCACGGTAAGGATGGCCGACCTGATCATTGTCCTGGACAGTTCCCGCGTCGCCGAGACCGGAACCCACGACCAGCTCATGGCCGCAGGCGGCCCGTACTCCGAGCTCTACCGCCTCCAGGCCACGGCCTACTCCTAACCCGCGCCCCGGCGGGCGGGGCACACCCTCAATCCGGGGTTTGAGGGTGCATACTGCCCTCAATCCGGGGTTTGAGGGTGCGGGCACCTTATCAAACGCTGGTTTGGTGGCTCTCCGCGAGCGCCGCCTCCGGGTCCAGGAGCGCCTTCGTCCTCGGGCGCTGGGGTACGAACAAGGTGAGCACCGTGCCGAAGGCCAGGAACTTGGCCGCGACGTTAAACGCCCTCGCTCCCGCGCTGTTCGGGAACGTGATCCCGTCGGCGAGAGCCCAGCCCGCGAACACGACCAGCATCAGCGCGAAAGTAAAGAACGTCGACCTGGCTACCTTGGCGTTAGGGCAGAGGGTCAGGAACGACAGCGTCGTGAGCTCGATCAGGAACAACGGCACGAAGAAGATGAGCCGGTACAGGGCCGGGTCGGGATGCACAGGGACCGTCCTGGTCATCACGATCAGGTCAAACGGCAGCTCGAAGACCATCGGGCCGGCGATGGCGCCGATGACGGCACTGATCACGCCGGTCGGCGAGCGGTCGGGGCTGACGATCAGGATGACGACGAACGTCACCACGGCCGCCGCGAGGGTGTAGGGAAGGATCGGCTCGCCGACGTGAAGCCCGCTCGGATGCATCTTGTGCACCTGCTGGGCGTAAATGGCGAAGCACACGAGGAACGTCGGGATCGCAACGATCCAGGTGGCGACGAGAGCCGTTACTACCGGCCGTGATGGCCGGGTCAGTCCGATCGGCCGGCGCAGCCTGATACCGAGAATTGTGACTGCCGCCGCGACGGCCAGCAGGACAAGGGCAAGCTCCAGCTTCGCTGAGCCGCCATAAGGGAGCCATGACTCGTGTCTCATATCTCGATCCTCGCCAGAAGCGGCCGCGATCGCGATGGTGGCCACACCCCGATTGAGGGTGTAGCTAACACGCCAAGCCCGGTTTCGACGACGTATTCCTCGTCGTGGCCTGGATCATCATCCCTGTGTACTTCGCGGGCGTAACCATCGTCCGCTTCCGTCGCACCGGAGGCGGCACGCCGCATAACGTGATCGACCGGGTTGGCCAGGGCTGGCATTTGCTCAGTTTCGTGACGCTTGCCGTCGTCGTCATCGGCGGGATACAGGGCTGGCTCACCGGCCAGGCGCGGATCGCGGCGATCGTGCTCGCCTCCGTCTCCCTCGTCGCGAGGGTGGTCTACGACCTAGGCGGGAAGCACTGGCTGCTGGCCTCCCTCGCGGCGAGAGCAGCCAGGCAAGACCACGCCTGAACTAGATCGCCGCGCCCGCCGCGCCGGCCCGTCAGCCGTCCGGGTGCCGGCGGGAGTTGAGCGTCATCGACATCATCAGCGAGCCGTAGCCGACGTCGTCTTCCTCGTCGTCATCGTCCATGAGATCGGGGGCCGACTCCAGATCAGGCTCCGCGGCCTCCGCCGCGCTTACCTGCTGCTCGTTCTCCGAAGGCACGAACGCGGGTCCTGGCACCGGCCCAGGCATCGGCCCTGACGCCGCGGCCTGCCGCGCACCCGCGAGCAGATGGGGCTGCATCCACTGAAAGCAGCTAATCCAGGCCGAGGCCATAGCAGTGAACCATTCGGCGCCAGAAAGGTCGCGGAGCGCCCGCACCAGCGCATGCGCGACGCTGACGTACTCGCCTTCGGGAAACCCGTCGTTCCAGTTGTCCTCACCGACCCGGCGCAGCACGCCGGTCACTACACCTGTCGGCTGGTCGGTCAGCGCGACCCACAGCATCGCCTGGGCCATGCGCTGGCAGAACGGCCAGCCTTCATCCGCGACAGAAGAGGCGACCTCAGGACTCAGGGCAACGATCTCCCCGTGCAGCCAGGCGACGAACTCATCCGCCAGGTGCGTTAGCTGTCCCGCCGAGTACCGGACGATGCGCAGTGCTTCCGTGTCGAGCGGCAGCGGAGACACCGGCACTCCCGGTGCCGTCCCGTTGCTGGCCATTATCGCCTCCCTCCGGCATGCCGGTCCCTTCCGCGTGAACTGTCCCTTGAGCCACGTCCTTCACGTGCCCAGCACGCTCTGCGCCAATCCCGGTGAGCGCCGTAACCTGAACCCGCGCGTAGCGCGCGGCATCGGCGGGCTGCCTGTCGGTCACCGAGCCGAGCCAGCCGAGGAAGAACGCCAGCGGTATGGACACGATCCCCGGATTGTCGAGCGGGAAGAAAGCGAAGTTCACGTGCGGGTTCGTGATCACCGACAGGCTGGCACCCGTCGCGGCCTTCTCTCCCGAGACGACCGGCGAGAAGATAATCAGGAGCACCGAGGTGATGAGCCCGCCGTAAATGCTCCAGACCGCCCCCCTGGTCGTGAACCGGCGCCAGAACAGCGAATACAGGATCGAAGGCAGGTTCGCCGATGCGGCGACCGCGAACGCCAGCGCGACCAGGAACGCCACGTCAATGTTCTTCGCCAGCGTCCCTCCGGCGACCGCGATCAGCCCGACAACGACCGCGGTGATCCTGGCCACCTTGATCTCATCGCGAGCTTCGACGTCACCGCTGTGCAGCAGCCCGGCATAGACATCGTGCGCGAACGACGCGCTGGCCGTGATCGTCAGCCCCGCGACCACGGCGAGGATCGTCGCGAACGCTACCGCCGCCACGATGCCGAGCAAGAGCGTCCCGCCCAGGTGATAAGCGAGCAGCGGCACCGCCGAGTCCGCGCGGCCAGGCGCCGCCTCGATCTTCTTCGCCCCGACCAGCCACATCGCACCGTACCCGAGCACCAGCGTGAACAAGTAGAACAAGCCGACCAGCCACACCGTCCAGATCACGCTCCGCCGCGCCTCCCGCCCGTCAGGCACCGTATAGAGCCTGGTCAGGACGTGCGGCAGCCCGGCCGTGCCGAGGACGAGCGCCAGCGAGAGCGAAATGAAGTCGAGCCTGGTCGTGGTACTGCCGCCATACTCAAGGCCAGGTCCGAGCACCGCGTTACCCGCGGGGCTGGCAGCCGCCGCGTGGCTGAGCAACCCTGACACGTCAAAGCCGGCCTTTGCGAGCACCCAGAAGGTCGTGACGGCGGCTCCCAAGGTCAAGATCATTGCCTTGACAATCTGCACCCAGGTGGTGCCTCTCATGCCGCCGACGAGCACGTAAAAGATCATCAGCAAGCCGACGACGGCGATCGTGATGTCCTGACCGCCGCCGCTCCGTACGCCAAGCAGCAAGTTGACCAGCCCGCCTGCGGCGGCCATCTGCGCGAGCAGGTAGAACAGGCTCACGGTCAGCGTTGACACAGCGGCCGCCGCCCGCACCCGGCGATCACGAAGGCGCAGGTGGAGCACGTCGGCCATGGTGTACCTGCCGCTGTTCCTCAGCGGCTCGGCGACCAGAAGCAGCACGACCAGCCAGGCCACGAGGAACCCGATCGAGTAAAGGAAGCCGTCGTACCCGTAAAGCGAAATCGCGCCGGCGATGCCGAGGAACGACGCGGCAGAGAGGTAGTCACCGCCGATCGCGATGCCGTTCTGCCGTCCGGAGAAAACCCGGCCGCCCGCGTAGTAGTCGGTCGTGGTCTTGTTGCTGCCGGCGGCCCTGATCGCGATCACGAGCGTCACCGCGACGAAGAACGCGAAGATCGCAAGATTGACAAGGGGGCGGCCAATGGTCACGTGCGCCTGCCCCTCGCGACGCGCTGCCTGAGCCGGTCAGAGACCGGATCGATGTTCCGGCGTGCCCAGCGCCCGTAGAGCATCGTGATCGCGAACGTCGACACGAACTGGAGCAGGCCGAAGCACAAGCCGATATTGATCTCGCCGGCAACCTTGATCCGCATGAACCCGGGCGCGAAAGCCGCACTTATTACATAAAGGAAATACCAGGTCAGAAAGAACACCATGGCCGGGACAGCGAAGCGGCGAAATCGCCGCCTGAGGTTCTGGAACTCCCGGCTGGCCTGGACTATCTCATATCCGCTCTCCGAGCGCGGCTCAGTAACAGGCACCGCCGCCCCGCACTGCTCGGCATTCGTTTTGTCATCATTCCATCATTTCCGGAATGCCGTAAAATACGGACAAGCAGGAGAGAATCACTGCGAGTCTGTCTTGATGGAATATTGTGACAGAGATACCTAGATCAGCTCAGCAATCACCGAGAATTGAGGTCCCCTGATTACACGCCGTACAGGTGCTCGAGTGCTAGCTGGTCAAGACGCTCAAAGGCCAGCCCTCGGCTGCCAAGCGTCTCGGCATCCGGGGCGAAGCCGGCGACGTCGCGCCAGGTCTCACCAGGCGCCAGCGTCGGCACGGCCAGTTCCGCCACGCGGGCGGCTGCCAGCGCCTCTCGCACCAGGGGATCGGCGCGGAACGCGCGCGCTTTCTCCCGCAGGATCAGGTAGTTCCGCATGCAGGCGGCCGCCCTCGGCGACTCGCGCCGCGTGGCGGCGGCGGCGCTGCCCGCCTGATCCGGCATGCGGGGCGATCCGGGCATTCCGCCGGGGCGCACAGCATCGCTGGCTCGTTGTTGTCGTTCACGGGCCAGGGCCGGGGGACATCGGTGCCTACTTGATGTTGTTCCCGCAACGTCGCGGAGCCACTGATGCTGTCGGCGGCGGGCCGGCTACGACATCGGTGGCTCCCCGATGCTGTTGCCGGGCGCCGGTCAGGGCCGGCCTGGCGCCCGCATACCTGGGTCAAGCAGGCCACCTGGCACGGTCGTCAGGGTCAGTCCGAAGACGTGCGCGCGCAGTTCATCGGCGCTGATCCCGACGGCCGCCGCGACCTTGGCCATCGACTCGCCATGCTCGCGAGCGGACCTGAAGACCTTGGCGAGAAGCTGAGAGGACTCACGCTCGATTCCCTCAGGCTCCGCGCGCCGGTACCCCCACTGGGCCAGTTGCACGCACGCGGCCCGGTACCCCCACTCGGTGAGGAGGTTCAGCTCATAGAGGCGGTGCGCGAGCGCCAGCGCGGAAACCTTCCAGACCCGCTTGGCCCGCAGGATCTTGTCTGGCGTGGCATCGTGCAATCCAGCGGCCAGGACGCTCGCGCGCGGCATGAGGAAAGCAGCGGCGAACCGGTTGGCCTCGGCCTCAGCTTCCGGGCGGTTCGGAACGAGATGATCGCCGTGCAGCACCAGGTGCCCGAGCTCATGAGCCCCGTCGAACCGGCCACGCTCACCCGACTTGCCGGTGTTCAGGAAGATGAACGGCTGGCCATGCCAGTACAGGGAGTAGGCATCGAGCTGATTGTTTTCCTCAGTCAGCGAATAGACCCTGGCCCCCCGCGCTTCGAGTACGTGGAGCACGTTGCCTACCGGCCGCTCCCCCAGACCCCAGCGTGCCCGGACGACCTGGGCAGCGGACTCGGGATCGTGGCCGGTCAGGGCGGGGATGTCCGCCGCTGGCAGATGAAACCTGGCCTCGATCCAGTCGTTGATCAGCAAGGCGACCCGTCCGGCGCTGAGCGCGCGATCGCGCTGCCTGGCCGTCATCTTGCTGAGCGCGCGAAAGCTCACCGCGTCGACAGGTATCTCGTCCACGTCCCCGCCGCACAAGAACCAGGGCGCCACGTCGAGCGTCCGGGCGAGCAGCGTCAAGGTGTCCCCTGACGGCTCAGCGTGCCCGTTCTCGTAGCGCGAGATGCTCCGGGTGCTCAGCCCGGTCAGCCCGGCGAGCCCGATGAGGGTCAGGCCACGCCGTTTGCGGGCGATGACCAGCCGCGACGGAGTGAACATGGCCCGCTGCCCAGTGATCCGTTTCCTAGTGTCCTAGTCCCAGCTTGCTAGCGCCGGCTGACCGCGACGACGACATCGTCCGCGGCCGGCTGATCTCCCGCCGGCGGCGCCACCCCGGTCAGGCCACCATCTTCGCGCGGGAACGGCGGCAAGATGATCCGTTCCGCCCAGCTCGTAATGCGTCCGTCCGTGATCCCGTCGGGCAGCGAAACCTCCACGCGGAAGGCGTCGTCATTTACGTAGAACAGCATGAACCAGGTCTGCGGAACCGTCCCGCCCGCGGCGCGTTCCTCGCCTGAGCTGAAATCAAAGTCGCCGAAATCGAGCGTGAGCTGCCCGTTCCTGATCACCGCATCAGCGGTCGCGAGACCCTTCGCGTATTTGGTCGCGGGCAGGAAGTCTTCCGCGAGCCCGGTCAGGTCATCGCCAGTCGTTGCCACGATCGCGAACTCGCCGCCCGGCGGAATGGTCCTTGGCAGGTTCCTCGGATTGTCGAACCGCCACCCAGCCTCAGCGAGCTCTTCGCGCAGGTACCGGTTGGTGCGGCCCCACCGCATCAGCCCTTCCATGATCGGCGGATCAAACGCCGTGCACATGCTGGCGTCCGCGTCCGCCCGCCGCACAACCCGCTCGACCATCTCAACCGTCAGCCCGAGCCCGGCCAGCCGCTCGGTCGCCTCGGCCCCGGAAAGCACCTCGCACCCCACCCGGCCCGCCTCCCAGTCTGCTAGCCCACCTGCCGCCCACTTCGCGAAACCGTACCTCAGATGAGGCGGCAAAACGCGAAGCCACGCCCCGCCGTCCGAACCTGAGCTTCGCCCTCAGGTCCGGCCACCAGGAAGCGGCCACCATACGGACAGCTACCGTTAGCCGTATGGACTACACCCACCTTGGCCGCAGTGGCGCTTCCGTCAGCAGGATCTGCCTTGGCACGATGAACTTCGGCGCGTACACCGAGCCGGAGGACGCGTTCGCGATCATGGACTACGCCCTCGAGCATGGCGTCAACTTCTTCGACACGGCCAACACCTATGGCCGGCCAAGGGCGGAGGGAGTCACCGAGTCCATCATCGGCGACTGGTTCGAGGCCAGCTCAGGCCGGCGCGACAAGGTGGTCCTGGCGACCAAGCTCTACGGCGGGAAAGAAGAGTGGCCCAACGACCGGTTCCTTTCCGCCGTCAACATCCGCCAGTCCTGCGAGGCCTCACTGCGCCGCCTCAAGACCGACCGCATTGACCTTTACCAGATGCACCACGTCGACCGGGCTACGCCGTGGGAAGAGATCTGGGAGGCATTCGCGGTTCTCCGCCAGCAAGGCAAGGTCATTTACTTCGGCTCGTCCAACTTCGCCGGCTGGCACCTAGCCCAGGCACAGGAAGCCGCGCGCAGGCACGGCGCGTTCGGGCTGGTCAGCGAGCAGTCGCTGTATAACCTGGCCGCGCGGACGGTAGAACTTGAAGTCCTGCCAGCCTGCCAGGGTTACGGCCTCGGCGTCATCCCGTGGAGCCCGCTGCACGGCGGCCTGCTCAGCGGCATCCTGGCACGGACAGACAAGGACGGCCGGAGCGGAGGCGGCCGGGCCGCGGAAACGATCGAGAGCAGGCGGGATCAGGTCGCCGCCTACGAGGCATTCTGCGGTGAACTCGGCGAGCCGCCTGCCGAGGTCGCGCTGGCCTGGCTGCTGCACCAGCCCGCGGTCACCGCACCGATCGTCGGCCCGCGCCTCAGGCAGCAACTCGAGAGCGCCTTGCGCGCCGAGCAGCTCAAACTCGACGAAAAGGCCCTCCGCCACCTTGATGAGATCTTCCCCGGTCCCGGAGGCGCCGCGCCCGAGGCCTACGCCTGGTAGTCAGCAAGCACCCCATTACCGTCGGCGGGGAACGTGTGCTCTGAGCTCGCGGAACTCTACGGGTCCGGCACCCGCCTGGTGAACCGCCCGTCTCCAGTGCGCGCTGTGCGTTTGCTCATCGGCGCGCTTGAGGTGATCGCGCGCTTGCGTAAGCGTGCCTTGATGCAGCCCGCCGCCCGTGGCCAGCATCGCGAGCACGTCGATGGCCAGATCGAACATCCAGATCTCCTCGGCCGAATACAACCGCAGGTGCCCTTCGAGGAATTCGTCTTTTGCCTGGCCTCCATCCCGTACCCGGACGCCGGCCTGCCCCGCGGTCCGGCTGAGCGCGAAAATGGCCTGCCTGGCGTCCGGATTAGCGCGGCCATACTGCTCAACAGGCGGCTGATCCTGCAAGGCAAGCAACCCGAAAAGCGTGTCGTAGACGAACGGAGCGGTGGCGCCGAAATCCAGGCCGTGAGGTACCAGGCCTGAGCCCTGATCGTGGCGCCTGGACCCGGCATTCATGGCGGAATGATAGCGGAGCCTGAACCTTTGGCGTGGCTCAGCTAGTCGTCCCTGTTGACAGGTGCCGCGTGAACCGGAGGTCGGGTGAACGGTCAGGAGGACGAGTTCGCGCGGTTCGTGGAAGCGCGCGAACGGACGCTGCAGCGCACGGCCTGGATGCTGACCGGGGACTGGGCTCTCGCCGAGGACCTGGTGCAGACGGCGCTTGCCAAGGCCTGGTTGCGGTGGGAGCGGATCACCAGGCGGGATGACCCGGAGATTTACGTTCGCCGGGCAATGCTCAACACCTGGCTGACCTGGCGCCGCCGCCGGTGGCACAGCGAAAAGGCGTCAGCCGAACTGCCTGACAGCGCGGCACCTGGCGATCTGGCGGCCGAGATCGCCGCGAGGGAAACAGTGAGGCAAGTGCTGACGAGGCTGACGGACAAGCAAAGGGCCGTACTCGTGCTCAGGGTCGTCGACGACCTTTCTGAGGCACAGGTCGCGCAGGTTCTCAACTGCGCGGTCGGCACGGTCAAGAGCACGATGTCGCAGGCGCTGGCCAAGTTGCGTGGCGATCAAAGGCTCGTCGAGCTCATGGAAGCAGAACGCAGATGAACGAAATGGAGCTTGAATTGAGCAGGCTATTCAACGCCGTCATCGGCGAACCCCCTGGCCAGGTATCAGTGCACGCCGTCCGCAGGAGGGCGGCCAGGCACCGCCGCCTCACCTATGTCACCGCCACCGCGGCGCTCGCTGTCGCCGGCAGCCTCGGCGTCGCGTTCGCGTCGACAACAACACCCCAGCACCGTTCTGCCAGCGACCACAAGACGGCGGCCCGCATCCCTGCCTACTACTTCGAGCAGACCCCTGGGAACGGCACGACCCGCCCGCCGGTCAACACGATCAGGTCGACGGCGACCGGAGCGATCGCCGGAACGTTCAAGTGCCCGGCGCCGTCGCCTTTTCCGGTCAGCGCGGTCGCGGCCGGCGGAAGCCCTTCGAGCACGACGTTCTTCATGGCGTGCTCGACTGCCACCAAGAACCATCCTCACCGAGTGACCGGCAGCAAGATCTACGAGTTGACCGTCAGCCGTTCAGGACACGTCAGCGCACTCAAGCTGATGCCGGGAGGCACCCTCGCTCACCAGGTGCCGATGGACCTTGGGGCATCGCCAGACGGCTCGGAACTCGCCGTCTCCGACTACGTATCCGGCTACCGGGTACTGGTCATCAACACGAAGACCGGCCGCCAGGCCGTCTGGACGGCCGACGCGCCAGGCGGCGGTGAACTGCAGTCCTTGTCGCTCTCCTTCGCCGACCGTGGCAGGGAGCTTGCCGCCTTCGGGCGCGTCAGCGGTGGCACCGAAATGGTTTCCGTCAGCCCGGCCTGGCAGGGGGGCAATCTGGACAGCGGGCACGTGGTGTTCAGCGGGTACCAGGACGTTCCCTCGCCCGTGGCTGCCATCTTGAGTCCTTCAGGCAAGACCGTCACCCTCGGCGGGCTCGACAACCGCGCTGGTTCGCGAGTCGTCAGCATCAATGCCGTGACCGGCAAGATGACCAGGGTCTTGCTGACGATCCGCAAGGGCGGCCTCCGGTTCCTGGCCGAGGATCCGTCAGGCCGCTTCATTCTTGTCGTGGGCGGCTACACCCATAACGCCTTCAACGGCTGGATCAAGAACGGCAACCTGGTGCCACTCCCCGGTCTCCGCGGATTGCCGAACACGGAAACCTGGTGATATAGCCGCCGGACGCCCGCCGCGGGCCGGGCGGGCCGGGCCGGAGCCCGGCGGCACGAGGGAGCCACGGCGTCACTTCTGAGGAGCCGCATCCATGGCCCGGCGATGCTGTTCGACCGCGCGCGGCTAGCGCAACGGTGGAACTTTGTTGTCGCAGGAACAGCATCGCCGGGCCATCGTTGCCGTTGCCGCTGCCCAGTGAACCGCATCGGAGGAACTCCGTTGCTGTTGCCGTCGGCGTCGCAACTGCCTGCGATCCTGCTTAGCGCACGATTCCAGACGTTGGGACCGCCGAAACATTGCCGAACGCCGAAACCTGGTGATATAAGGAGCCGTGCTCCGGTTCCCCTTGATCCATCCGCCTCTCCTGGCCGCGCTCGGCGCGGCCGGGCACGGCGCCCGCGTGCTGATCGCCGACGCGAACTACTCGCACAGCACGAACGTGCATCCGGGCGCCGCGCTCATTCACCTGAACCTGCGTCCCGGCCTGGTCACGGTCGAGCAAGTGCTCGAGCCGGTACTCGCTGCCGTCCCTGTCGAGGCCGCGGCCGTCATGCGGCCAGACGACGGCAGCACGCCGCTGGTCTTCGGCCGGTACTCGGAACTGCTCGGCGGGGAACTGCCGCTCCAGCCCCTGGGCCGTCACGAGTTCTATGCCGCCTGCCGGCAGCCTGACCTGGCCGTTTGCGTGGCTACGGGCGATGGCGCGCTTTATGCCAATATCTTGCTGACGATCGGGTACATCAGACCGAACTGATCACAGGAGGCACCCTATGAGCGAATTCGCCGGCCGTACCGCGATCATCACGGGGGGTGCCTCAGGGATCGGGCTCGCGACGGCGCGACTGCTGACCGGGCGCGGCGCCCGCGTGGTCATTCTCGACCGCGCCATCCCCGATGAGATCGCCGGCGAACTGACCGCGATCGGCGCAGACGTCACCGACGACGCGCAAGTGCGGACCGCCGTGGCCGGGGCGGCGCAGGTGCTCGGCGGGATCGACATCGTCGTCAACAACGCGGGCATCGGCGCGATCGGCACCATCGAGGCCAACGACGACGACGAATGGCGGCGGGTGCTCGACGTCAACGTGCTCGGCATCGTCCGCGTTACCCGCGCCGCGCTGCCGTTCCTGCGGGCAGCCGTCCTTGCTCACGGCCAGGCCGCGGTCGTCAATACCTGCTCGATCGCCGCGACCGCCGGCCTGCCGGAACGCACGCTGTACTCGGCAAGCAAGGGCGCGGTGCTTTCCCTCACCCTCGCCATGGCCGCCGACCACGTGCGCGAGGGCATCAGGGTCAACTGCGTGAACCCGGGAACGGCCGACACGCCGTGGATAGGCCGGCTGCTCGCGCAGGCCGACGACCCGGAAGCCGAGCGCGCCGCGCTCAACGCCCGCCAGCCCATGGGCAGGCTCGTGAGCGCCGAGGAGGTCGCCGCCGCGATCGCGTACCTGGCCAGCCCGCTCGCCAGTTCGGTAACCGGCGCCTCGCTCGCGGTCGATGGCGGCATGGACGGCCTGCGGGTCAGGCCAGCCGCACGCACATAGATCGGATGACTAGAGCCGTATCGATTGGAGCACGAAGCTAGCATCCCGCTAAATCGCCATTGACAGCATACGTACATCGGATCTATTTTCCTGGCAATCCGCTTGCCTGGATCACAGGAGGACCGATGGTACTTCGCAGGCGATACGGCGTCACGGCGCGGGTAGCGTGCTCGGCGCCCTGATGGAAGCGGGACCGGTCAGCGCCGTGACCGGCCAGCAGGGTTATCAGGAGGGCATCATTTCCCCTGTCTTCGCGGCAGCGGTGATCGGCGGCGTGAGCCTCAAGGGCGGGCGGGGGAACATGGTCGGCGCGGCGTCAGGGGTGCTGCTGCTCGGGCTGGTGCAGAACATACTTGACCTGTCACAGGTGTCGAATTACTGGATCGAGGCGGTGACAGGCAGCGTGATCCTGGTCGCGCTGATCCTGGCCAGGATCGTGGGGGGCGAGGCGACGGCGGAATGAGCGTGCGCATTACCGGATTCGAGACCTTCGACGTGCGGTTCCCGACGTCGCGTCAGCTTGACGGCTCCGACGCGATGAACCCGAACCCAGACTACTCATCGGCCTATCTGATCGTGCGCACCGACTCCGCTGACGGCCTGGCCGGGTACAGCTACGTGTTCACGATCGGGCGCGGCAACGACATACAGCTCAAGGCGGTGCAGGACCTCGAGCCTTTCCTCGCCGGGCGCGAGCTTGACTCCGTGCTGTCAGACCTCGGCGGGCTGTCGAGGCAGATGATCGGGGACTCGCCGTTGCGCTGGCTGGGACCTGAATGCGGGGTCGTGCACATGGCGATCGGCGCCGTGCTGAACGCCTGCTGGGACCTCGCCGCGCGGCGAGCAGGGCTGCCGCTCTGGCTGTACCTGGCAACGCTGTCGCCCGAGCAGATCGTGGACATGGTCGACTTCAGGTACCTGGCCGACGCTCTTACCCCTGACGAGGCACTTGCCTTGCTGCGGCGCGGCGCCTCTGGCAAGGCGTCGCGGGTCGCCGAGCTTCAGCGGAACGGGTACCCCGCGTACACGACCACGCCAGGCTGGCTCGGGTATTCGGATGCCCAGCTCGCCGAGTTGTGCCGTGCCGCGGTCGAGGCCGGGTTCTGGCAGGTCAAGCTCAAGGTCGGGGCGTCGCTTTCCGACGACCTCCGGCGGCTTGAGGTCGCGCGCGCCGCTGTGGGCCCTGACGTTGCCATCGCGGTAGACGCCAACCAGGTGTGGGACGTGCCGACCGCGATCTCCTGGATGCGGGCGCTCGCACCGTTCGAGCCGTCCTGGATCGAGGAGCCGACGGCGCCTGACGACATCCTCGGGACGGCGGCGATCAGGCGAGGGATCAGCCCGCTGCGGGTCGCGACCGGGGAGCACGTGGCCAACCGGGTGATCTTCAAGCAACTGCTGCAGGCCCAGGCGATCGACGTGATGCAAATCGACGCCTGCCGGGTCGCCGGGGTGAATGAGAACCTGGCCAACCTACTGCTCGCGGCCAAGTTCGGCGTGCCGGTCTGCCCGCACGCGGGCGGCGTGGGTCTTTGCGAGATCGTGCGGCACCTGTCGATGTTCGACTACGTAGCGGTCTCCGGGACGATGGAGGGGCGGTCGATCGAGTGGATCGATCACCTGCACGAGCACTTCCTTGACCCCGCTGTCGTCTTGAACGGCAGGTACGTCGCGCCTTCCTTGCCCGGCGCCTCGACCGAGATGCGAGCCGAGTCGCTGGTGGATTACTCCTTCCCTTCCGGGGCAGCGTGGACGGCTGAGATCCTGCGAGCATGAGCCGGGAGGACACGCTTCCTTGGGTATCGGTCGGGTCTGGTGGGGTACGGGTCACCGAGCTTGTGCTTGGGACCGCCCCGCTTGGCGGGCTGTTCGCTCCAGTGTCAGGGGACGATGCCGCCTCGACCCTGTCCGCCGCCTGGGATGCGGGTGTCAGGGCATTTGACACGGCGCCGCACTACGGGGTCGGGCTGGCCGAGCAGCGGCTCCTCACGGGTATCCTTCCCATGCCAGGCAGGCGCTTGACTCCGCTCGGTACGGGCTGCCGATCGGGGCTGTGGCGGTGCCGCCTTTACGGGCTCAGGGACCCGGAGTTACAGCACGGTCCTTAGCCACTGCTCGACGGCGGCGATGTGGACAGTCGCCCAGGACCGCGCCGCTTCAGGGTCGCGCGAAGCCATCGCGTCGAGGATCGCACGGTGCTCGGCGAGGGTCCTTGCCCCGACGCCGGCCTGCGTGAGGCCGCGCCAGATCCGGGCTCGCGTCGTCGGCGCTGACATGGACTCCACCAGGGAGCTCAGCACCGAGTTGCCTGAACTGGCCGCGATGCGGCGGTGAAACTCCAGGTCGTTGGCGACGAGGTCTTCGATCGCCGACTCCGTGCCGAGGCTGTCGAGCAGTTTCCTCAGGTCATCGATCTCGTCGTCTGAGGCGCGTTCGGCTGCCATAGCAGTCGCCGCGGGCTCGAGTATCCGCCTGACCTGAAGCAGTTCAAGAACGGTGGTGTCGCGATGGAAGTCGACGATGAAGCTCAGCGCCTCGAGCAGGAGCGTCGGCTCGAGGCTGGTGACGTACGTGCCATCGCCTTGCCGCACGTCAAGGATGTTAACCAGCGACAGTGCCTTGACCGCCTCGCGCAGCGAACTGCGCGAGAGCCCGAGTTCCGCGGCGAGGTCGGCTTCCTTGGGCAGCCGGTCCCCGGCGCGCAGCGTACCGGAGACGATCATGGCCTTGATCTTCTCGATGGCCTCGTCGGTCACGGCCACGCGAGGTCCTCCTGCCGGCAGCGCGAATACCGATGTCCAGCCGATTGTCCCATGAACGGCGGATCCGGTACGGCTACCCTGTCCGCTCCCCCGCCGCCTTCACCAGCAACTCAAGCTCATCCACCAGGTATCCGGCGAGCTGGTC
This sequence comes from Streptosporangiaceae bacterium, assembly GCA_035509195.1. Taxonomy (GTDB): domain Bacteria; phylum Actinomycetota; class Actinomycetes; order Streptosporangiales; family Streptosporangiaceae; genus Chersky-822. Next base: position 14,521 of record DATJLT010000089.1, read on the forward strand.
GAGGTCAGGCACCAGCTCCCGGCAGGACAGCAATCCGAAATGAAGCTGGCCCAGGTACCCGAGCACGGTGATGTTGAGCCCCTGGCCGTCGGTGATGACCGACACAGGGTAATGAGCGAGCAACCTGGCACCGCACATGTAGACGGGAATGTTCGGCCCTGGCACGTTGGAAACGCACAGGTTGAAGGGCGGGAGCCGGTGCAGCACGCCGGTCGCGAATACCACGCGCGCGGCCCGCGCGGTCAGGGCGGGCGGCGCGAAGTCGCTGATCTGATCGACGAGTCCCTGCGGTATCGCGGCCTGCTGGGACTTGGCGATCTTGGTCGCGGCGTGGGCCACGTCGAGCCGCTCGGCGGGATCGGCTAGGTGAGTTGGCAGCGCGGCCAGCATCGCCGAGACCTTGTTACCCAGTGCGCCCTTGCTATCTGGATCCCTGACGGACACCGGGATCATCGCGATCAGCGGCGAGTCTGGCAGCGCCTCATGATCGGCCAGCCACCGGCGCAGCGCTCCGGCGCTCATCGCCATGACCACGTCGTTGACCGAGACCCCGAACGCGTTCTTCACCATCTTCACCGTGTCGAGGTCCACGCTGCGGAACGCGAACCTGCGGTGCGGGGTGATTGGCCGGTTGAACGGCGTCACCGGCGCCCGGCCAGGCGAGGTCTGGATCACTTCGCCGTCGCCGCGGTTCAGCCCGAGCATTCCGCCGACGACGGCGCCGACCGCCGGAGTCAGCGTCGGCAGGATCTTGATGACCTCGTTCATCATCCGCACGGTCTGAACGGGCCGCCAGGCCAGCCGGGCGGCCGCGTGCGCTGCCAGCGTCACCGGCGTGGGCGGCGGCTCTGGCTTGTAGCCATCGTCCTCGGGCAGTTCGCGGCCTTCAGGGGAAAGGTCGAACAATACGGTCAGCAATTCGGCACCAGACACGCCGTCGACTGCCGAATGGTGAATTTTGGTGTATACAGCGATTTTCTTTTTGGCGAGTCCGGTGATGAGGTAAATCTCCCAGAGCGGTTTCCCGCGGTCCAGTGGGCGCGCGTGCAGGCGGCTGACCTGCTCGGTGAGCTGCGCGTACGAGCCTGGCCTCGGCAACGCGATCTCGCGCACGTGGTATTCGATGTCAAAGTCGGGATCGTCGATCCAGTACGGCTGGTCGAGACCGAGCGGCACGTTGAGCAGCTTGCGGCGCAGCACGGGGATCAGCGAGAGGCGCTCGCTGAGCACTTCGGTGAGCCTGGCCAGCGTCACCGGTTTCGGCGCGTCCTTAGGGTCGACCACGCTGACTCCGCCGATATGGCCTGTCGCGTTGGCTGTCTCCAGGGCAAGGAACGCCGCGTCTAGTCCGGTGAGCTGCCGCATGTCACATCCTCGGGTACATCGCGCGCAGGAAAGGCGGTGGGCGGAATCGTGGCTGGTTCCCGGCGGGCAAGGCCAGCCGGTCGGCGATCATCCACAGGGTCGCCGGGTCGACGCCGAAGCCAAGGTGACTGCAGCGGACCTCGACGTTCGCGTGCAGTTCGGTCTCCGTCCCGATGCAGGCCGGCCAGGCTACGATCCCGTCCCTTCGCGAGTACACGGCCGTCGAAGGGACAGGGATCGGGCGGATGATCTGCTCGCGCGTCGGGATCCGGCCTCCGCTGGCATGCAGGTGCCCGCGCCGCCGGTAAGCACCGTCGGCACGGCTCTGCGCCGGATCGGTCAGCGCGAACGGGCTGCCGAGCGTGATCACCTGTCTGACCAGGGCCGCCTCCTGCCTGGCCAGTTCCCGCGCGTAGATGCCGCCGAGGCTCCACCCGATGACAGACACAGGACCGCCGGTCTGCCCGGCCAGCTCGGCAAGCGCCCTCGGCAGCTCGTCGAGCACCGTGTCGGTCGGGCCGAGGTTACGGCCCAGGTTCCAGCCACGCGCCGCGTAACCTAGCCGCCGCGCGTAGCGGCGCAGCGGCACGGTGCTCTGGTCAGAGGCCATGAAACCAGGCAGTACGAGCACGCCGTGCCCGTCGCCGGCTGGCGCTCGCGCCAGCCAAGGCGCTGCCAGCGGCAGCGACGCCAGGTCCGCGAGCCCGCGAGCGGGCTCGGTGAGGAAATACCGCGCCGCCGGGCCTGAAGGTGCGTTCACGTCATGCATCGTCCCACTACGGTAAGCCTGCGACCGCTCGCGGGAAAAGCACCTGTTTAGTCGACGTTCAGTCGACGTTCGCGAGGAACATCCTCGAGCCAGGCGGCGCGATCGCGCCGTAGTCTGCCGCCGTCGCCTGGCCTTCGGCCGACCCGAAGGCACCGGACATCGCCGCGTCGTCAGCGAAGTACAGCTCGGCGTACCGGTAAAAGGCCTGCTCTCCGCCGTCGAGGGCAGCGCTGAACTTGCCGGTCTCTACCCGCTCGACCCCTGGCATGGCGTCGACTAGCGGCATGTGCGTGTCAAAGTAATGCTTGTCGAACGCCTCTGCGTCGTCCGGCTGAGTGTACAAGACCACGAGCTTCACCGTCATGGGGGAGACGTTACAGCCGTTCCATGGCACTGGCGAGCACCGGCATCATGCTGTGGATAAACCTGAGCTGCCCGGCGGTATGCACAAGCTTGTCCGCGGCTCCGGCCGCGTCAGGTGCCAGGTACCTGATGTTCTCGACGCTGATGAGCAGGCCATTAGGCAGCTCGGGCAGAATCGCACGGGGATCGGCGAGTCCGTACGCGCTGGCGAAGAGAGCCAGCCGCCCGGCCATGCGGCGGAGCGCGTCGCGTTCCCCGCCAGCGAAGCCAGCCTCCGCGAGCTGAGCCGCCGGAGCGAGCGGCACGAACACCCAGGCCGCGGCGGCGAGGTCGGCCAGCGGAGTCGCCGGTCCCGCGCCGTCCCAGTCGATGAACCCTGTGGGGAGCCCCTCATGGTAGACGGTGTTCCACGGGCCGAGGTCGCCATGGCAGACGATCTCGCCTGGCAGCGGCGGATGCGGGTGGAACCGGTACCCGGTCCGGACGGGCCTGAAGCCGGACGCGGCCTCGTGCAGTTCGCGTATCAGGCGCGCCGCGCCGCTGAGTGCCTCGTCCGTGGTGGCGAATTCCGGCAGGTGGTGCCCGTGTCCCGGCTGCCAGTGGGGGTCGGCGGCAACCTCGCCTGGCAGGTAGCTAAGCACTTCGAGGTCGCTGTCGACGCCGAGCACGCGCGGCGCCCCGCCAAACCCCGCCTCTTCCAGGTACCTGAGGTACTCGTGCACGGCCGGCGACCAGGGGCCCATCGGCCGCCAGATCCTGTCCCCGCGCCGCACGATCCCGCTCGTCATCCGGCCGGCCGGCAGCCACTCCTGTTCCTGATCACTCACCAGCCAAGTATCTCGGGCGCCGGCGAGCACGCCGCGGTGCCCCGCGTCACGCCGCGTTGCCCCGCGTCACGCCGCCAGCCCGGCGCCCACCAGCCCAGCGGCCCACCAGCCCAGCCGGAGGGCAGCCCAGGGCCACCCACAGCATCGTTGACTCGCTGATGTCGTAGCCAGTCCGGTGCCCAACGACAACGATGGAAATCTGACGTCGCTCCTACAGCATCGGCGAGCCAACGTTGTCGCCAGATACCCGCTACGAACAGCATCGAGAGGCCAACGATGCTGCGACCTCGGCGTTATGGGCGATTTGCGTCGCCAGGGCCACCGCCGAACGCCGCAAGATCCGTCAGCGTTTCTTAGCCGGCCCAGGCAACCCCGCACGCCGATATCCCGTCATACTGACGTGCGCGAGGGAAGCCGCGAGGTAAGCGATGCCGCCTTCGAGGAGTTCGTGCTCGCCCGCCAGGCCACCATGTTCCGGGTCGCGTTCCTCCTGACTGGCGAGCGCGGCCAGGCCGAGGATTTACTGCAGAATGCCCTCGAGCGCACGTATCAGCACTGGCACAGGGTAAGGACGGCAGGCAGTCCCGACGCCTATGTCAGGCGGATCATGGTCAACCTGGCCAACGACAGGTGGCGGTCGAAGCGGCACGTGATCGAGCATTGCCTTGACACGACGATCGTGATACCTGACCACACCAGCCAGGCCGACCTCACCGAGTCACGCGACCTCATCATGCGGTCGCTGCGGGCATTGCCGCCTCGCATGCGGACCGTGCTCGTGCTGCGTTATTTCGAGGAGCTTTCCGAAGCTGAGACCGCAGCGGCACTCGACTGCTCGGTCGGTGCCGTGAAGAGCCAGACCTCACGAGGGCTGGCCAAGCTGCGAGCCATCATGACCGCGAGCGATCTGGGCGGTACCGGGGAAACCAGAGCGGAAGAGATTGGCGCGAACCACAGGAGCATGCCGTGAGCACCGACGTCGGCTACGAGCTCGTCACCGCGCTGCGGAGCGCGGTCGACGGGGTCGAGCCACCACCCATCGATCTGGCCGCCATCAAACGACGCGGCCGCCGGCGCCGCTACCGTGCCCGTGCCGCGGCGACGATCGTGGTCGTCTTCGCCGCGGGCGTCGTCAGCGTGCTGCTCGTCGCGGTACCTCGTGGCTACGGGCATACCGTGCCGACGGTCGCCTCACCGGTGCGAACCAAGACCATCGCCCACGTCCGCGCCTTTTATCACGCCTATGCTCTCGCCGAAATCCACGGTCCCGAGTCGGTGAACACGCTGGTCAAGACCTACGCCACCGGCTGGTACACACCGATACTCCAGACCGCCGCGGCCAGCCGCACCAACCCGGTCGGCTGCGCCGAGCACGATCTCAGCGCGGTCGCCATGGACTACGAATGGGTGGGAGTTCTCGGCGGGCAGGCGGTCGTGCTCACCAGGTGGCGCACCGCCAGGCAAGTCAAGTACAACGTGGTCAGCACGACGCCGAAGACGGCGGCAATCACCGGCATTACCTGCGTCTCCGCCGCGTACGGCCAGGTCACCCCGGCTGCACGTAACGCGCCTTCCGGCTTGTACGCCACCTACGTCCAGGCCCTGCTTACCGGTGTTCCCGTCAAAACCGAACTTCTGCACCTGAGCGGCAGCGGAATCCTGGCCGGCAGGTCCTACTTCAGGCAACTGGCCATTGCGGCCCCCGCGCTGAACTACGACCCTGTGCTGTGCGAGACCGGGCGCCTGGGCGCGGGGGGATGGTCGTTCTCTGTCGCCAGGAGGCCGACGCTCGTCGCCGGCGGATCGACGGCCCTGATCGTAGTCAGGCCGCGGGCGAAGACCCCGATCCTCACGGTCGTGCAGCGCGGCGCCCAGGGCTTCGCCGTCACCGACATCGCCTGCCGCTAGCGGCCGCAACCCCACGTCTACTCTCCGCTATCACCCGCGCGGGGTGGTGCGGCACGTTCCCTGGCGCGGGACGGTTAGGGCATGAACTCAACCATGAACGTGGACGTAGACACCCAGACCCGTGACGCGCTTTCCGGACTGGCGCTCGGCGACCTCGCGGTGCTCGGCGAAGCACTCGAACTGCGCGAGGGCGCGCGGGAGAACAGCGGGCTCGACCCGCGCAGCTTCGCGCTCGTGAAGATCGCGGCGCTGGTCGCACTCGACTCACCGCCTGCGTCTTACATGTGGCAGGTCTCGAACGCGATTGACGCCGGGGCGACGCCGCGGGACATTCTCGGCGTACTGCGTGCGGTCGCGCCGCAGGTAGGCGGACCAAAGGCCATCTCGGCCGCGCCTGAGATCATGGTTGCGCTCGGGCTCTCGCTGCCCGACGGCCAGGAGGTCTGACCTCATGTTCGTCCGGCGCCGGCCCTTGCTGCGAGCGGCCGTTGTCGGTGGCGGGGCGTATGTTGTCGGCAAGCGTCGCGGAGAGCAGAGCGCGATGGACCAGGACGAGCAGCACGGGCAGCAGACTCAGCCGGAGGAGCAGGGCGGGCAGCCTTCGGTGTCTGACCAGTTGGCGCAGCTCAGCAGTCTGCACGCGCAGGGTTCGCTGAGTGACGCCGAGTTCGCGGCGGCGAAGGCCCGGCTACTGGGCAGCTAGCCGGGCACTGGTGGCGGGCGCGCTCGGGCGGTGGGCGCGCTCGGACAGCGGGCGCGCTCGCGGCGGCAGGCGCGCTCGGGTGGCGGGCGGCGGGCACGCCCGCGCGGACGCAGGACGCCGGACGCTTGCGCCGAACTGGAACACGTTCTAGTTTGGTGCGGTGAAATACGGGGTCGTGCTGTTCACCAGCGACCGGGGAATCACGCCCGCGCGGGCAGCGCGGGTCGCCGAGGAGGCCGGGTTCGCCTCCTTCGCGGTACCCGAGCACACGCACATCCCGGTCCGCCGGGACGCGGCTCATCCGGGCACCGGCGACAGCACGCTGCCAGACGACCGGTACATGCGCACGCTCGACCCGTGGGTGGGGCTCGCGACGGCGGCGTCGGTCACCAGCGAGATCAGGCTGAGCACGGCGGTCGCGCTTCCCGCCGAGCACGACCCGATCAGCCTGGCCAAGACGATCGCCTCCCTCGACCACCTGTCAGGCGGGCGCGTGACACTCGGAGTCGGGTTCGGCTGGAACACCGACGAACTCGCCGATCACGGCGTGCCGCCCGGCCGTCAGCGCACCGCGCTGCGCGAGCACCTGGAGGCGATGCGTGCACTGTGGTCCGCCGACGAAGCCGCGTACGAAGGGGAGTTTGCCCGCTTTGGCCCATCCTGGGCCTGGCCCAAGCCTGCGCAGCAGCCCCTGCCAGTCCAGCTAGGGGCCGGCGGCACTGACCGGAACTTCCGGTGGATCGCACGCCATGCCGACGGCTGGATCACTACGCCGCGCGACACCGGCATCGAGCAACTCACCGCGCAATTGCGTCAGGTCTGGCATGAGGCAGGGCGTGACGGGTCGCCGCTGGTGACAGCCCTGGCCGGACGCCCGGACCTGGATGAGCTGGCCAGGTGGCGTGACGCGGGCGTGACCGAGGTCCTGTTCGGGCTGCCTGACCGATCGGCCGAGGATGTTGCCGGATATATCGGGAAACTGGCCAGCCGCCTGGGCCTCTGACCGGCCACAGCCACAGCACCGCCGCAGGCCGGCCGGCCGGGCCTCTGACCGGCCACAGCCACAGCACCGCCGCAGGCCGGCAGGGCCTCTGACCGGCCACAGCCACAGCACCGCCGCGGGCCGGCCGGCCGGGCTCGGCCCGGCTGACTCGCATGATCACGGAGCCGCCAGGCGGGGGCGGTTCCGTCACCACGACATCACCTGCCGCCTAGCCCGTAATCGGGCAACCCACTCATCTAACCGCCAGCCGGGCACCCACCCTGCCCCGCCGCCCCGCCCGCACAGGCCCCCGACCCGGCCAGCAGCATCAAGTAGCCAACGATGCTGTCCGCCCGGCCCCGGCTACAGCAACAGTGTCCCAGCGATGTCACCCGCACAGCATCAAGTAGCCACCGTTGCTATCAGATCCGCCCCGCCAGCAGCAACGCGGGGCCACCGATGCTGCCCGCCCGACGCTGTGCCCCCGCCGCCCGAAACACCTCGATGCGC
>DATJLT010000090.1:0-18950 GCA_035509195.1 Streptosporangiaceae bacterium
GTATTGGCGGCGATGCCGGGGACGCGGGGACCGCCGAAGATCACTCCGGTCAGGTTGAGCGGGTCGGCGGCGGAAAGCTGAACCACCTCGCCGTTCCTCGGTTGCTTGCGCACCGCCTTCAGTACTTCGACAGCGTCGGGATGCGCGAACTGCTCGCCTGAGAAGCCGGAAACGAACCGTCCGCCGAGCATGGTGCCCCTCGCCTCCATCCGCCTGAATGCCCACAGCACGTCCCGCCAGCTCACGGCCAGGCTCTCCCGCACGGCGAGATCCCTGAAAACCACGCCCCACCGGGCCGCGAGTTGCTCGGCGACCGCCTCGGCCAGTTCGTCCCTGTCCGCCTCCGCGACCGGCCCGGCCAGCAGTGCCCACCGTCCCGCCAGCCCGGTAGGTACGCTGCCGCGGGCGCCCTGCCGGAGCCCGCGCGTGGCTCCCAGTCGCTGGCTGTTACCTCGCCGCAGCAGCGACCTGACAGCACGGAACCCATCGGCCGTGATCAGGCCGCGCGCCACCCCGTCCCAGACCGCGTCGTCGACCTCGGCAGCCGATCGCCCGGTCACCGCGACGAGGTCGTGACGGAACAGCGCACCGTGCTGCCGCAGCGCGTCGAGTACCTCGAGGTTAGGTCCTGGCTCTGGCGGAACCGGAGAAAGCTCACCCCGAGCCGCCAGCAGCAGCCAGGGCAGGTCGGCCCGGAGCGCCAGCGTGATCGGCGTCGCACGCGAAGGCGTCCGCCCGCCCCGCCGGGGGAGAGGGCCGGGCTCGGCCGGCTCGCGTACCGACAGCCGTCCCCAGCACACTTGCCCTGACAAGCAAAGCTCGTCGAGCCACTCCCGCCGGTAACCCTCCACTCGAGCGGCGAGCACCGCGTGCTCCCAGGCACCGGCCGCGACCTCGAAACCCTGAAGCTGCTCGATCACCGACAGGACACCGAACCGGCCTTCCCGCCTGGTCCCTGCCGCGGCGTGCTGCCACCGCAGCAGGAACCGCATGAAGTCCCTCGCGTTCACCGGTTCGACGGCCCGCCGTCGCCGCTCCCTCGTGTACACGTGAATGCGGGAAAGCAGCCGCCTGGCGCAGAACTCCTCGTCCGGCGCGTCCGGGCTGGTGAAATGACCGCGAAGGACGAAGCCTTCGGCCTCGAGCGCGGCAAGCCCGCTTAGCAGCGTCAGTTCGCCCACTCCGGTCGCCGCGGACAGCGCCGAGGCTGTCACCGGACCCGAGCAGTCCAGGTGCCCGCGCAGCATGGCCGTGACCGCCAAACTCTCGTCGGGGACGGCAGGAACTCCGGGAGACGGGTGATCGGGCACGATCGCGGTGCCGGGGAACAGCGCCTCCGCCATCGGCCGCCGTTCGACCGCCGCCCAGAACAACCCGGGTGGCGGCCGGATCGTGATCGCCCGCCGTGCCGCGACGAGCGAGTCGAACCACTCCTTCCACTCCGTGACCGGCCGGCATATGACCAGGCCCATCAGCACGTCGTGCAGTTCGTCCGCGTCCTTCGGCTCCGGCTCGACCTGCCGGGCGACCCGCTCGATCGCGGCAGGGTCAAGCGCCGCCAGTTCGTGCGGCTCGACCGGCAGCCCGCGTCGCAACGGCACGGCCCTGCTCCGCCGCTCCTCGAGCGGCGCGTCGTCGAGGTAAGTGAACGGCCGCCCGTTCAGGATCTCGTGTGCTAGCACGGAGGGCTCGGTGGTGTCCCGCACCACGACGCTGACCTGGCCAGACTCGATCCGGCCTATCAGCTCCCGCAGCCCGGCGATGTCCATCGCCTCGGTGAGGCAGTCGTTCAGTGTCTGCTGGACGAGAAGGTGATCTGGAATGTCCATTGGCCCTGGGGCCACATTCTCCTGGCAAGCCGCGAGCACCGGGAACACGGCGGCCATCAGGTCGTCGGCTTCCATCCGCTGGATCGCCGGCGGGTTCTTCTTGCCGCCGCGCATGCGCAGCACGGTGAGCGAGGTGTTCAGGTTCCATCGCCACCGCACCGCGAACATCGGCGCGGTCAGCACGGCCTGCCGCACCACGTCGGTGACGGTACGTGACGCCAGGAACTTGGGTACCCGCTCAAGCGGGAAGCTGTGCTGCGGGCCGAGCGAAAGCAAGATCGCGTCGTCGCTGGCCGCGGCCTGAAGCTCGAAGTCGAACGTGACGCAGAACCGCTTGCGCAACGCGAGCCCGAGCGCCCGGTTAAGCCGGGCGCCATACGGGGAGTGGCCCACGAGTTGCATTCCGCCGGCGTCGTCGAAGAACCGCTCGAGCACGATCGTGTCCATCGTGGGCATCACGCCGAGTTGCGCCAGCCCGGTGAGAAGGTAAAGGGCGGTCGTCTCGGCGGCGGCTTCGCCGAGCCGGCACTCCTCGATCAGCCAGGCAACGGCCTCGGCGGGCCCGGCGGCAGCGGCGACGGCGGAACGAACAGCGCAGATCTCCTCGGACAGCTCGAACGTCCGCCCCGGCGCCTCTCCGAGCCAGAACGGCACGGACGGCGGCGCTCCCTGCGCGTCGACGACCCTGACCACGCCTGGCTCGACCCTCCTGATCCGCCACGAGGTCGTGCCAAGCAGGAACACGTCCCCTGCCATGCTCTCGATCGCCCAGTCCTCGTTGACGGTGCCGACCAGTGCCTCGTCAGGCTCGGCAAGCACCCGGTAATCGCCAAGCTCAGGAATCGCGCCGCCAGACGTGAGCGCGGCTAGCCGCGCACCGCGCCGCCCCTTCAGCGTGCCGCCTACCTGATCCCTGTGCAGATAGGCCGCGCGGCGGCCGCGCCCGGTGCGGATGCCCTCGCTCATCAGCTCCGCGACCTCGGCGAAGTCCTCGTCGGTGACCGAGGCGAACGGCGCCGCGCCCCGCACCAGGCCAAGCAGCTCAGATTCGCTCCACTCCGCCGCCGAGCACTCGGCCACGACCTGCTGGGCCAGGATGTCAAGCGGGCACTGCGGCATGACCAGCCGGTCGAGCCGGCCTCGCCGCGCCCCGCGCAACAGCGCGGCACATTCCACCAGCTCATCCCGCGACGTCGGATAAAGCCGGCCCGCGGGAATCCCGTCCCTGCTGTGATTGGACCGGCCAACCCGCTGCAGGAACGTCGCGAAGCTCCTCGGCGAGCCGAGCTGGCAGACCAGCTCTACCGGTCCCACGTCAATGCCGAGCTCAAGTGACGCGGTCGCGACGAGCGCCCGCAGGTCACCGGCACGCAGCCGCGACTCGACCCGCTGCCTGCGGTCCCTTGACAAGCTGCCGTGATGCGCGGCGACCTGTCCGTCACCCAGCCGTTCGCCCAGCTCATGGGCTACCCGCTCGGCCATCCGCCTGGTGTTGACGAACACGAGCGTCGTCTTGTGCTGCTCAACGTGCCCGGCGATCAGGTCGAAGATCTCGGCGAACTGCTCGGCACTGGCTACGGCGCCAAGCTCGTCGGCAGGCAACTCGAGCGCGAGGTCAAGCCTTCTGAAGTGCCCGGTGTCGACAATTGAGCACCTGGGCGATCCGTCCGCCTCCGACCGGTCAGGACCGGCGCCGACGAGCAACCTGGCCACGGCGTCGACGGGCCGCTGGGTAGCCGACAGCCCGATTCGCTGAACACGGCGTCCGGCTACGTGCTCGAGCCGCTCAAGGGTGAGCGCGAGATGAGAGCCGCGCTTGTTCCCCGCGACGGCGTGGATCTCGTCGACGATCACGGTCTGCGTGCCTGCCAGCATCGCGCGGCTGCGCTCCGCGGTCAGCAGCAGGTAAAGCGACTCGGGCGTCGTGATCAGGAAGTCTGGCGGGCTCCTGAGCATCGCGGCACGCTCGGCGGCGGCGGTATCGCCGGTACGCACAGCCACCTTGATCGCCGGTGCCGACATTCCCAGTTCGGCGGCGACCTCGGCGATCTCGGCCAGCGGTCGCTCCAGGTTCTGCCAGATATCCACCGCGAGTGCCTTGAGCGGCGAGACATAGACCACGTCAGGCCCGCTCACTGCGGGTTCCTCGCCGGGCACAAGCGCCTCATGAGCACGGTACAGCCGGTCGATGCACACCAGGAACGCGGCCAAAGTCTTACCCGACCCGGTCGGAGCGGCGATCAGCGTGTGCTTGCCTGCCGCGATCTCACGCCACCCAGCCGCCTGCGGCTCGGTCGGCCCGGCAGGGAACCGCCTGGCGAACCAGCCGCGCACAGCCGGATGAAAGGAATCAAGCACCTAGCCACAGTAACGCCGGCCACTGACAGTCTCCGGCCCCCGAGCGGGCTCGCGGGGCCGGAGACCGGGCTTACTACCTGACAGGCTCGGGCTCGTCGAGATGCTCCCTGGTCATGAACCTGTCCAGATCCTCGGTACCGCTGCCGGGATACGCGGCCGGTGAACTGCCCGCGCGCTTCCAGATCGTCACGGCGATTGCCGCCGCGCAGGCAACGGTCGCCGTGGCAATTGCCAGCTTACTGAGACGCATATTTACAACCACCCGTCATTATTCGGTCACGATTGTTTCGCGGTCTGGCGCTGAGCGATGCCTCAATCTATCGCTCAAGATCCCTTCGGAGCCTGAAGGCGGTAAATGGCGCCGGCGGTGTCGTCGCTCACGTAAAGAGAGTCATCAGGCCCGGCGACCGCGTCGGCCGGCCTGCCCCAGCGGCTCCCGTTGGGATTCTGGAAGCCGGTGACCATGATGACGGCCGGTTCGAGCCTTCGCCTGACCGAGTTCCAGCGCAGCCAGAGCACGGCGGGGGAGAGGGGCGGAACCCGGTCCCATGATCCGTGCGCGGCGATGACGGCACCGCCTGACCAAGGGGCGGGAAGGCGGCTGCCGGTGAGGAACGACATGCCAAGCGGCGCGCTGTGGGCAGGCAGTCCCACCTCGATGCGCGGCAGCCTGGCGCAGTCCAGGTGGTCATCGCCAGGGTTGGTCAGGGCGTCGGCGATCAGCGGGATATCGGCGAGCGACCAGGCAGGACGGTTCTTATCCTGGTCAGGGTCGCAATACGGCCAGCCAAGGTCGCGGCCTTGCTCGACGGGAACGACCTCGTCGGGCGGGTGGTTATTGACGTAGGCCTGGATGATCTTCCCGAACGCGCGCTTGTGGCCGCCGTACGGCCGGTGGAACGGGTAAGGGATGTCATCCCGCTCGTTCACCGCCGTCCAGACCACGCCATCTGGCGCGACGGCAAGGCCCTCGCCGTTACGTACTCCGCGCTCGACAACGTGCAGGTCCTTGCCATCAGGACGGACCGACATGATCACTGCTCGCGGCGGGCGGAACTTCCTGTCGTCGGGGCTGGCGTTCGACGAACTGCCCACGTTGAAGTAAATAGTGCCGTCGGCCGCGACTGCGACGTCTTTCACGCGGTGGACATCGTCGCCGGACGGATCAAGATCAGGTAGTTTCCCCGCGATGACGGTTCTTCTGCCGCCGATTCCTTTCGCGGTCCACGGGTACCGGTCGATCTCATCGGACTCGGCGACGTAAAGCACCCAGCGGCCGGCCTTCGTCTTCGCGAAGGCAAGGCCCTGAGGCTCGGTCAGGTTCTTGAGCAGCGTACGGACTCGCGCAGTGCCGCGGGAGTCTGGGGTCAGCTCGGCGATCAGGCCGTTGTCCGGTTCGCTGACCAGCAGGTCGCCCTGCGGCGTCCATGCCTCCATCCGTGCGTCAGGCACTCGCGCCCATACCCGCGCCGTCCAGCCCTTGGGTACCCTCAGCTTTCGCGGCACGGAGAACGCGCCGCCGCCTTCGCCTGGCGGTACGACAAGGGGGACAGTCACCGTAGCCGCCGCCGCCGGTGCTGTGCTCGCCGGTGCGGTGCTCGCCGGTGCCTTGCTTGCCCAAGCGGGGCCGCTCACCGCGATGAGGGTCGATGTCGCGAGTGCTGCCAGCCGCAGCGCTGACCAGATCAACATGACCAAATGTCATCATGTTCCGGCGCTTTTCGCCCGGTGACGGTCTACTTCCCCAGGAAAAAGCGCGTCCACCATTTGCGGGTACCAAGCAGCCGCCAGTTGAACTTCCGCTTGCTCTTGTCGTCCCAGCCATGTATGCACAGGCCGGAATCGCCGACCAGGCAGTCACCGGGACAGTCACCCCAGCAATGCCGGCAGTGCCGGATCTCTGGCATGCGCCGCTCCCGGTGGAATCCGTCCCGGATTCACCCTAACCCCGGCCCGCGGCCGCCCCTGGACGGCCAACCTGGACCGCTAGTTCATGGACTGGCCTTGGGCGAAGACCTGCCGCAGGTGGTCTTGTTCCTGTACGGACAAGTCTGAGCGCATCAGCTCCATCGCGTAACCGCTGAACGCCTTGCCGACCGTGTCGATGATCGCGGCCGTGCTGAGGACGACCACGGCCGAGGTGCCGGGCACCATGTCCTGACGCACCGACTCGAGCATCGAGCCGTCGATCCTGCCGTGCTTCATCTTGGAGACCAGCGTTGACATCGGGCTTGTGCCCTCGTCGGTGACGTGCTCGTGCGTGACAGGTGCCTTGGCGTATTCCGGCCACCTGACGACGCTCACGTCCTGAACGTCGATGAGATCCTGCGAGTCGAGCTGCTTGAGCCGCAGGACCGCCTGGTCCGCGCCTTCCGTGTTCTTGAATCGCCACGCCGTCGTCGACATCGGCTCCACCTTCCCCCTCGCCCCGATGTCCGATCCCTTCCCTGGCATACGATGACTACGCCTGATCACGGCGGCTGATGGGAGCTGGACATATGCGGCGCTGGCTGGGCACACCCGGACTGGCTGCTGTCTTCGCGCTGCCGCTGATGTGGGTGGCGGCCCCGATCCCGCCTGGCCTCCAGGTCAAGCCGGCGGTGCCGCACACGATCGCGGGGACCTGGTCGATTCTCTTCGGCAAGTTCGACTTCGTGAAGACAGGCACACCAGGCACCTACACCGACCACGTGATCAAAAGGCGGCTCGGCGTCTTCTGCTCGAAGGTTAACGACCATAACGGGCAGATCGTCCTGCACGTGGACAAGAAGGACCGGACCAAGTACACCGGCACCTGGCAGTGGTTCTACCCGTCGAGCTGCCGCTTCGCCGGCTACGGGCGGGTCACGGTCCGACTATGGAAGGCTAAGCCTGACGCGTTCTTCACCGCGTACCCCCCGAAGGGGATCAGGGGCACTCCTGACAGGTTCCGCATCGAGCGAGTACCTTAAGTCCCTTTCGGGCAGGGCAGGAACAGCTTCCCGTCGAGGTCGACGTCCAGTTTCATCGCCGAGAACCCGTTAGCCGGCGAGTAGACCGTACGGCAGAATGCCGCGAAGCTCTTGCGGCCCTTGCAGTTCTGTCCCGGATCGCATACGTAGTGGTCGGCTGAGTACTCGACTTCCCCGACCCACTTTCCCTCGGCGGAAAAGTCGTCCCAGCCGCAGGGCGTCGGCCCGGCCAGCGCGGTGCACGTGATCCCGTACTGCCTGCTCCCGCGCAGCCAGGAAGCGAAACACGCCTTGTAGTAGTAGCACTCCTCCACGATCGCCCCGTCCGCGTACTTGCGCCCCCACCAGCTCAGCCACGGCGAGTTCTTCCACATTCCGGCCATGCCTAGCCGGTGAATCTCGTTGAACGCGTAAGCGAGCAGGTTCTGCGCGTCTCCCGGTGTCAGGTGGAAGCCCGTCGTAGCAGGCGGGTCGAAGCTGTCGATGTCATCAAGCTCCACGGCGTCAAAGCCCTTGCGCGCGCACATTTCCAGCCGTGAGTCGATGACCGGCTTGAGCTCGCTGAGCTGCCGGAAGTCGACCCATCGTTCTTGCGGGTACCCGTAGTACACGTTGCCTAGCGTCGCTGCGGGGAAGCTGTCGGCGTCCGGGCGGTACTCCTCCCACGCCAGGTCCAGGTAGCACACGGTACGAGGATGCGGCAGCGTCGCGGCCTGCCAGGTGGACTTGATGGCGTGCACCTCGGCGGCCGTGGTGAGGAACCCGTCGATGTCGTACATGTCGACCGCGCTGGCGCCCGTCCGCTCAAGCGGGGTGACCCGGCCGATCTGCCAGTCCCACCGCATCGGCTTCTTAGCCGAACTTAGATGCGGCGGCTTCCAGCAATCGTGCCCGGCCTGCTTCACGCACGCGACCGGAGCGGGCAGCGGTACCACTCGCCACCGGAAGGTCAGCGTCGTTGACCCGGCCCGGTCGCTGGTCCGCACCGACAGTACGTGCGGCCCCGTCTTGAGCAGGCCGGTGTAGATCAGATCGCTGGCCCCCACCTTCCGCCAGGGCCTGCTATCGATTTTCTGCCAAATTACCGGGGTGCCTGAGGCAGCCGCATAATGCGGCGGGTCGACCTGGAAATACTCGGAGTCCGAGCCGGTCTTCGCCTCCGGCAGGCCGTTCACGAACTCGGTGCGCGGAGCTTTGCCGGCCGCATAGTCCGCCACCGTGCCAGGCGCGAGCACCGTTGCCGAGGAGCTGAACACAGAGAAGGAGAAGTCCGACGGGTCAGTCTCCACCACCTCGGTCGCCGTCTCGGTAAGTCGCAGCCGCCGGCCGGTGTCGGCGTGGCCGACGATGTAGCGGGACGCGGCGAACGGGGTCGCGGTCGTATCGGCGGCCTTACGGCACTGGCCCGCGGCCGCGCAGGACTTCCAGGTGTACGTGACGCCGAAGCTGAGCAGCTTGTCCCCTGCCGGGAGTTTCCCTGGGCTCCAGCGCAGGCCAGCGGCGCGCACGATGCTGCCGTCCCGCAGAGTCCCTGTGACCCGCAGCGTGCCCCTGCGTTGCGGCGGATCGATCTTCGTCGCGGCGCTTGCCTGACCCGCGGTGATCGCCGGGATCACTAGCGCGGCCGCGGCCGCGGCGGATACCAAACGTCGCATGGGGCGACTCCTTCAGGAAAACTGCGGCAGCATCGCGGCGTGGGCCTCGAACAGTTCGTCGCACATCGCGACGGTCTGGTCGGTAGTCAGGGTGGCTGACGTGTTCGGGTCGAGCAGCGCGGCCTGGTACACGTGATCGCGGTACCCGGTGAGCGCGGCGGTCACGGTGAGTTCTACGACGTTGAGGAACGTGCGGTTCAGCGCCGCGAGTTGCACGGGCAGCGCGCCGACCGCGCGTGGCTTCGGCCCGCCAGGACCGAGCGAGCACGGCACTTCCACGCAGGCATCGGCCGGCAGGCTGGAGATCCGGCCCTCATTGCGGATATTGACGTAGATTTCCTGTTCGTAGCCGGTCTCGGCGGAGTAGATGAACTGCGTCGCCAGTTCGTTGTTTCGTTCCAGGCCGACCGGCTCGCCGGCGTCGAGCAGCGCGGTCAGTTCGGCCAGTTCGGCCAGGTTCTCTTCGCAGCGGTCCAGGTACTCGCCGACCGGGACGCGGAACCGCTCGATCTGGTCATCGTGCCGCATGAACCAGGGGACGTACTCGGCCGAGTGCTCGCTCGACTCGGTCGGGAAGTACCCGAACCTGCGGAACAGTTCGACCCGCACCCGGCGGCCGAGCCCTTGGGGATCAGCGTCGATCGCTGACCTGAGCTTCGGGTAGAGGGATTCTCCCGCGCGGGCGAACTCCAGTACGAACGCCTGGTGGTTGAAGCCAGCCGTGGTAAAGCTGATCTCCGCCTCAGGAACCCCGACGAGCTCCGCCAGGAACGCGTGCGTGTCCCGGACCGAGTGGCACAGCCCGTACACCCGTTCGAACCCGGTGCCCGCGTAGACCGACCACGGCAGCATGGCCATCGGGTTCGCGTAGTTCAGCAACGTCGCGTCCGGGCAGACCCGCAGCATGTCGCGTGCCAGGCCGACCGCGACAGGGATCGTGCGCAGGCCGCGGAAGATGCCGCCGACGCCGATGGTGTCGGCGATGGTCTGCCGCACCCCGTACCTGGCGGGGATGTCGAAATCCAGCCTTGTCGCGTCGTAGCCGCCAACCTGGACCTCGTTGATCACGTAGCCGGCGCCCTTGATCGCCTCGGCTCGGTCAAGGCTGGCCGTGACCACGGCCTTGGTCCCGGTCTGCTCGGTGATCCTGGTGACGAGCCGCTGAGCGAATTCGAGCCGTTCGGGGCTTATGTCATGCAATGACAGCCTAAGCTGACGGTCAAACTCCGTGAAACTACACAGATCAGTCACGACGTTCCGGGTGAACTCGATGCTGCCTGCCCCGATGAAGGCGATCGTGATCATGCGCGAAAGTGTTTCATTCTGATCAGTTCTTGGCAAGAGTGCGCAGTTTCTTGCATAATCCCGTCATGCGTACTTATCGGCTTCGCGTCATCGCAGCTTGCGCACTGGCGATCATCAGCACCGCGGCGCTGGCGGCCTGCGGCTCTGGGGACTCAGGCAGCGGCGGCGGCGGCCAGTCGATCCAGATCTGGGAGGGCTACACAGGAGACGAGGCGAAGGCGTTCGCTCACCTCGTCGCTGAGTACGACAAGGCCCACCCTGGCGTGACGGTCTCCTCGCTGTTCGTCAACAACGACTACACGCTGCAGAAGGTCCAGACGGCAGTCGCCGGCGGCAACCCGCCGGACATCGCTTACCTGTACGGATCATGGGCGCCCAACGTTGCCAAGATCTCCTCAGTCGTCACGCTGACGAAGGTGGTCAAGCAGCCCGGCGTCAACTGGAACGACTTCTGGGTCGGCGAGCGCGACGTGGCGACAGTGAACGGCCGCGTCATCGGCATCCCCGCCCTGGTCGACAACCTTGCCGTCGTTTACAACAAGGACCTGTTCGCCAAGGCGCACCTGCCCCTGCCGGCGCCGAACTGGACCTGGCCGCAGTTCGTCGCCGACGCGCAAAAGCTGACCGATCCGTCGGTCAAGCAGTACGGCACCGCGTACGTCACGCCAGGCACCGAGGACACGGTCTGGCACTGGGAGGCGCTGCTCTGGGAAGCCGGCGGCGCGATACTGAACGGAAGCAACACCAAGGCCGCGTTTGACTCCCCGGCCGGCCTGAAGTCACTGGACACGCTGCGGACGATGGCGGTCACCGACAAGTCGATGTATCTTGACCCGACCGACTCCGCCTACGCGAACCTGTTCAACTCGGGCAAGATCGGCATGCTGGTCACCGGCCCGTGGGACCTTTCCGGGTTCCCGAACGTGCACTACGGCGTACAGGTCATGCCGTCGTTCCCCGGCACGGGCGGCGGGCACCAGACGATCTCAGGGCCCGACAACTGGGTGATCTTCAACAACGGTGCCTCGCGGGTAGCGACGGCCGAGAAGTTCCTGCTCTGGCTGACCGCTCCCGCGCAGGTCAAGTACTTCTCCCTGCATACCGGTGACCTGCCGACCCGTGCGTCGGTCGCCGACGCTCCCGGCTTCGACACGGCCATGAACAAGGCGCTGCCCGACGTCAGCACGTTCATCGACAACCTGGGGAACGTCCGCCAGGCCCGGCCGCAGATCCCGACCTACCCGCAGATCTCCCAGGTGATCGGCACCATGGTCGTCGCCGTGCTGCTCGGCAAGGAACAGCCGCAGGCAGCGCTCGCGGCCGCGGCCGCGAAGGTGAACCAGATCCTGGCCGGCGGGGGATCGAACTGAGCAGGGTCTCCCGCCGGGCCGAGTCGCTGACCGGATGGGCCTTCGTGACTCCGGCGACGGTCATCATCGGAACGTTCGGCGCCGCCCCGATCATCTGGTCACTGATCATCAGCTTCCAGAACGACAACGGGCTTTCCTCTTCGGCGCCGTTTGCCGGGCTGCGTAACTACCGTGCGATCGCCCACGACCCGGTTGTCACGCAGGCGATCGGGCACACCCTCGTCTACACGGTGCTGTTCGTGCCGCTCACGATGGTCGTCGGGCTTTTCCTCGCGGTGGCGATGAACCGCAAGCTGCGGTTCATGTGGGTGTACCGCACCGCCGCCTACGCGACGATGGCGATCTCGACGATCAGCGAGGCACTGGTCTTCATCTGGCTGTTCGACCCCTCGTACGGGATCGTGAACTACTTCTTCAGCCTGCTCGGGATCCCGCAGCAGCAGTTCCTCAACTCGCCGTCCGAGGCGCTCTACGTCATCGTCGTGATGACGATCTGGGGCTGGAGCGGCTTTGCCGTCGTTATTTACCTGGCAGCGCTGCAAGGCATACCGCAGGACCTGACCGAGGCAGCCGCGATCGACGGCTGCGGTGCGGTGGCCAGGTTCCGCAGGATCACGCTGCCGCTGCTGTCGCCAGCCTCGCTGTTCCTCGCGGTCTGGCTCACGATCAACGCGCTCCAACTGTTCGACGAGGTCTACTTGTCAACACAGGGCGGGCCGCTCGGCGCGACCACAGTCCTGGTGTACTACCTGTACGAGCAGGCGTTCGTGAACTTCAACTTCGGCTACGCCTCCGCCATCGCCTACCTGCTGTTCGTGGTGATCCTGGTGATCACCGCGATCCAGTTCAGGGTCGGGCGCCGATTCACGTACTACCGCTCATGACCGCTGTCACCGCGGCTATGGCCGGACGCAAGTCGCGCTGGCCGTTCAGTCCCTGGCACCTGGTGCTGATCCCGGCGACGATCGTGCTGCTTTTCCCGTTCGCCTGGCTGATCGTGACGTCGGTCGAGACGCCTGCCGAAGCGCTGCACTTCCCGCCCGACCTCACGCCGCACGTGATCAGGTTCTCCAACTATTCCGCCGCGCTGGGGGCCGCTCCGTTCGGGCGTTTCTTCTTCAACAGCGCGGTCGTTGCCGTGACCACGGTGCTCTGCAATCTCGTGCTGTGCGCGCTCGCGGGCTACGCGTTCGCCCGTTTCAGGTTCTTCGGCCGTACCGCCCTGTTCATCGTGATGATGGCGACGCTGATGGTGCCGTTCCAGGTGACGATGATCCCGCAGTTCATCATCACCAAGTGGATCGGCGTGAACCTGCTCGCCGGAGCGGGCATCGGGCACATCGGAGCGCTGATCGTGCCGAACGCGGCAACCGCGTTCGGGGTCTTTTTCCTGCGGCAGTTCTTCAGGACCCTGCCGATCGAGTACGAGGAAGCGGCCCGCGTCGACGGGGCGAGCAGGCTCGCGGTGCTGCTCAGGGTCGTGCTGCCGCTGTCAGCGCCCGCACTCGCGACGCTCGCGGCGCTCACGTTCCTCGACTCGTGGAACAACTTCCTCTGGCCGCTCATCGCGATCAACTCGACGAACGCGAGCACGCTGCCGCTCGGGCTCGCGACGTTCCAGGGTGCCCACTCCACTGAGTGGACGCTGCTCATGGCCGGCAACGTGATGAGCCTCGCGCCGATGATGGTCGTCTTCCTGATCGCCCAGAGATATTTCGTCAGGTCAGTCGCCGCTACCGGGCTCACCGGTACTTAACGGGGGTACTCACATGCATCAGGCAGGAACCGGCCTCACCGAAGCCGAGATCGCCTCGCAGCCGGAGTGCTGGCGGCGGGCCGCCGCGCTGCTGCCAGAGGTGGCAGGGCTGCTGCCCGCCGCGGGCGAGCGGGTCGCCGTCGCGGGCTGCGGCACGTCATGGTTCATCGCCCAGGCCTATGCCGTCGCCCGCGAGGCGGCCGGGCTTGGCGAGACCGATGCTTTCGCGGCCTCAGAGATGCCGCTCGGGCGGTCCTACGACCGGGTGGTGGCGCTGACAAGGTCGGGGACGACGACGGAGGTCTTGCGGCTCTTGAGTCGCCTGGACGGACGTCAGCCTTCCGTCGCGATTACCGCCGATCCTGACACTCCCATCGCGGCCGCCGCCGATTCCCTGATCGTGCTCGGCTTCGCCGACGAGCAGTCTGTGGTGCAGACCAGGTTCGCGACGACCGAGCTTGCGTTGCTGCTCGCCCACCTCGGCACGGACCTTGAGCCGGTCGCCGCCGCCGCCGAGCGGATGCTGGCCGGCGAACTGCCTGCCGAGCTGACATCCGCGAGGCAGTTCACGTTTCTCGGGACGGGCTGGACCTGCGGCCTGGCAAGCGAGGCAGCGCTGAAGCTGCGCGAGTCGGCAGGGATGTGGGCAGAGTCCTACCCGGCGATGGAGTTCAGGCACGGGCCGATCGCGGTGACGGGGCCGGGGAGCCTGGTGTGGATGCTCGGGCCGGCGCCGGACGGGCTCGAGGCCGAGGTGGCGGCCGCCGGCGGCGTGGTCTGGCCGTCGCCTGAGCACCCGCTGGCCGAGTTGGTTCGCGTGCACAGAGTCGCCGTGACGATCGCCAGGGCAGCGGGGCTCGACCCCGACCGGCCGAGGAACCTGACGCGGTCGGTGATCCTCGGGTGATCGTGGTTGTCTCGCTGAATCCGGCGCTCGACATCACCCACGAGGTCAGTTCGCCCGACTGGAAGGGAGTGAACCGGCCGCACGCCGTGCACGTGAGGCCGGGCGGCAAAGGGGTCAACGTAGCAAGGACGCTGGCCGCGCTCGGCGCTGAAGTGACGCTGCTCGGACTGGCCGGCGGGCCAAGCGGGGAGGAGCTGTCCTGGCTGCTTGCGGGCTCGGGGATGTCGGTCGGGCTGACACCGATCAGGGCGCGGACCAGGCGGACATTCGCGGTCGTCGACACCGGCTCCGGCGAAGCCGCGTTGTTCAATGAGCCAGGGCCGCCGGTCAGCGACGGCGAGTACGGGGAGTTCGTCGCTGCGTATCAAGAAGCAGCGGCCGGGGCGGCTGTCGTTGTCCTGTCAGGTAGCTTGCCTGTCGGAGTGCCCTCGTCCGCGTACGCCGAGCTGATCGCCGCTGCCAGGCCGCTTTCCGTGCCGGTAATACTCGACTCGAGCGGTGCCGCGCTCGCCCTCGGGGCGGCAGCGCGTCCGGCGCTGGTCAAGCCCAACGTCGCTGAGCTTGCCGAGGTGACCGGCCGGTGCCCGCCCCTGGCGGATATGAAGGAAGTCGCGAAGGCCGGCCGTGAGCTCGGGCCAGCCGTCGCAGTATCGCTCGGCCCTGACGGCGTACTGGCCGTGACCGAGGAGGGCGGCTGGCTCGCGCGGCCAGGAGACGTGGTGCGGGGAAATCCGACGGGGGCGGGAGACGCGCTCGTGGCCGGGCTCGCTGACGGGTTCGCGCGCGGCCTCGGGTGGCCAGAGCGACTGCGGCACGGGGTGGCACTCGGCGCGGCCTCGGTCGCCGCGCCTGCGGCGGGCGAGTACTCAGAAACCGAGTACCGCAGGCAACTCCCGCTGGCCGACGTCAGGGAAGCCGGGCCGCGATGGGACTAGCGGGAACCGGGGAGATCGTCACCGCGGCCAGGGTGGCCGGCGTCGGCGCTGGCTCGTTCAACGTCGTCGGCCTGGAGTCCGCCGAGGCGATCGTCGCTGGCGCGGCGCTGGTGAACGCTCAGGTGATCCTCCAGGTCAGCGAGAACTGCGTCAGGTATCACGGTGCGGCAGAGCCGGTCATCGCCGCGGTGCTCGCGATCGCGCGGGCAGCGGACCAGCCCGTGGCCGTGCACCTGGACCACGCCACAAGCGCTGACCTGGTCAGGGCGGCGGTGAAGGCGGGAGCGTGCTCGGTCATGTTCGACGCCTCGGCACTCGGCTACGTGGCTAATGTCGACGCCACAGCCGAAATCGCCGACTGGTGCCACGACCGCGGCGTATGGGTGGAAGCCGAACTAGGCGAGATCGGCGGCAAGGACGGCGTGCACGCTCCCGGCGTGCGGACACGCCCAGACGAGGCGGCCGCGTACGTCGCGGCGACAGGAGTGGATGCGCTGGCGGTCGCGGTCGGCAGCTCGCACGCGATGCTGTCAAGAGACGCGCGGCTCGATCACGACCTGATCAGGAAGATCAGTGCCGTCGTTCCCGTACCGCTGGTGCTGCACGGCTCATCTGGCGTGCCAGACGACGGGCTGGCCGAAGCGGTGAGAAGCGGGATCACCAAGATCAACATCGCGACTCAGCTCAACAAGGTGTTCACTGCCGCTGTGCGCGATCATCTTTCTTGCGATCAAGGTGTCGTTGATCCCCGCAAGTACCTGGCCGCCGGCCGGGAGGCCGTCGCCGCCGAGGTGGCGCGGCTGCTCGTCGTGCTCGGTGCGGCTCGATGACCAAGTACCGGCGGTGGAATGACCTGCTTGAGCTGCTGGCCGCCGACGGGCAGCTGACCGTCGAGAAGGCGGCAGAAGAACTCGGGGTATCGCAAGCGACCGTCAGGCGGGACTTCGACGACCTGGCAGCGCAGCAGATGCTGACCAGGATCAGGGGCGGTGCCGTGGCTCAGGCCGTCACCTACGACCTGCCCCTGCGGTACAAGAGCGAGCGTCATCCGACGGAGAAGCAGCGGATCGGAGCGGTCGCGGCGGCGATGATCAGGCCCGGGCAGGTGGCCGGGCTTAACGGCGGCACCACGACGACCGAGGTCGCCAGGGCCATTGCCGTACGGCCCGACCTGCAGGACGGCGGGCCGCTGTCGCCGGCGATCACGCTCGTCACCAACGCGCTCAACATCGCCACCGAACTGGCCGTGCGGCAGAGCATCAAGATCGTCGCCACCGGCGGCGTTGCCCGTCCGCAGTCCTACGAGCTGACCGGGCCGCTCGCGACCGGGGTGCTGCGGCAGGTGGTGCTCGACGTCGCGATCCTCGGGGTCGACGGCATCGACGCCGAGGTCGGCGCGACCGCGCATCACGAAGGGGAGGCCAGCATCAACCGGCTGATGACCGAGCGGGCGGCGCGGGTCATCGTGACCGCCGACAGCTCGAAGGCCGGGCGGCGGGCGTTCGCTCAGATCTGCGCGGCCTCCGATGTGGACGTACTGGTCACCGATGCCGGGATCGATCCCGACCAGAAGGCCAGGCTGGCAGACGCCGGGGTCGAAGTTGTCATCGCTTGACCTCGTCGTCCTCGGTGACTGCAATCCCGACCTGGTGATTTCCGGCGACGATGTCACGCCGGACTTCGGGCAGGCGGAGAAGCTGGTCTCCAGGATGTCGCTGATGACCGGCGGGTCGGCGGCGATCACCGCCGTGGCGGCGGCGCGGCTCGGGCTGTCCGTTGCTCTCGTCGCCGCTGTTGGCGACGACGCGGCAGGTGCTCTGATGCTGTCGCTGCTTTCCGCCGAAGGAGTCGACACCAGCTACGTGGCAGTCAGGACCGGGCTGGCGACCGGGATGACGGCAGTGCTGTCGGCCGGGCCCGACCGGGCCATCCTCACCGCGCTTGGCGCCATGACCTCGCTTTCCGTCGGTGACATGCCTGCCGAACTGCTCTCACGCGCTCGCCTTTTCCACGTCAGCTCGTATTTCCTGCTCGAGGAGGCGATCGGGTCCTGGCTCGGCGGGCTGTTCGCGGCGGCGCGGGCGGCGGGGGTCCTTACCTCGCTCGACACCAACTTCGATCCGGCCGGCCGGTGGGGTGACGAACGGTTGCGGGCGGCGCTCGGCGAGGTCGACCTGTTCCTGCCCAACGAGGCCGAGGCGCTCGGGATCGCCGGCTCAACGTCGGTCGCGGCGGCGGGCTCGCTGCTGGCCGGGCAAGGCCGGTCGGTGGTGATCAAGCTAGGTGCGCGCGGGGCGCTGTGCTGGCCGGCCAACGGGGCTGGCGGCGCCTTGGTAGCGGTGCCTGCGGTGGAGCCCGCCGACACGACGGGGGCGGGTGACTGCTTTAACGCCGGCCTGATCGCGGGGTTGCTTGACGGGCTCGACCTGCCTCACGCGGTCGCCGTCGGCTGCGCGGCCGGGGCGGCTTCGACGGCCGGCCTCGGCGGCACCGGTGCGGTCGTTGACCGCGCGACGGCGTTCGGCGGGGCCGCGGCGGCGACCTTCACCCCCGCGGACCCCGCGCTGCGCTAGCCGGCGTCCCGGCCCGCGCGCAAGCGCCCCGCAGGTACGACGCTGGCAGAGCGCTGGCATTAGCCCCAAACATGAAAACTCGGGCATTTCGGGTGGCAGGGCCGTGACGCCCGAGGCGCGGCGGGGGCGGCCGGGGCGCAGGGCCGGGGGCAGGGCCGGGGCAAGCAGCATCGGTGGCCCCGCGTTGCTGCTGGCGGGGCGGATCCGGTGACTACGGTGGCTACTTGATGCTGTCCCTGTGACATCGCCGGGACATTGATGTTGTCGCCGGGGCCGGACCAGCAGCATCGGTGGACATCTGATGCTGCTGGCCGGGCGGCGGCGGGGTCAGAGAGCAACTCAGGGCGGCGTCCTCGCGTCAGGTGCGACCCCCAACCTTCCGTCAGGACGCCAGGCACTAGCTCGGTGGCAGGTAGGTATCGAGGAAGGTGTTACGGAACTTGCCTGCGGGGTCGTAGTGACTCATGAGGGCGGTGAAGTCCGGAAGCCTGGCGTACTGCTGCGCGATGACTTCCTTGCCGGCGGTGAAGAGCTTGCCCCAATGAGGTCTCGCGCCGAGCGGCAGGAGTCTTTCCTCGACGGCGGCGACGGCAGGCCTGACGGCGGCGAGGTCGTCGATCCAGGTGAAGTGCAGCGCGACGCTGTCCCTGCGGTATGCGGGACTTAGCCAGAGGTCGTCGGCGGCTACCGCGCGGATCTCTGAGATCTGGAGTACTGGCGACACCTGGCCGGCGATTTCAGTGATTGCGTCAAAAGCGGGCCGCGCGGCGTCGGACGGGAGCAGGTATTCCGATTGCAGTTCATGGCCGGCGCTCGGGGTGAACTCGAGCCGGAAATGGGGCAGGCGCTCATGCCACGGGCCTGGCACGCCGCGCTGTTCGGTGCAATTCGCCGGGGACATGCCAGGCACCGGGTGACGCGGGCCGTCGGCGAGCCTGGCGCCTCTCCAGTCGGCGCCAGGAGCGGGATCTCGCTCGCGCAGCTTGAGCCAGACCTGGTTAATGACCGGGCCGCGCCAGTTCGTGAACAGGCTCACGCTGTAGCCGGCGGCGAGGATCGCGGCCAGGTCGAGTTCGCCGACCGGGAGATTCTCATAGACGTACTGCCTGACCTCGTACGCGGGCTCGATATCCAGGGTCAGGGCCGTGACGACGCCGAGCGCGCCGAGGTGGACCGCGGCGCCGGCGAAGCCGGGGTCAGCGCGGTCCAGCGTCACGGTATCGCCGTCGGCCGTGACCAGCTCGATGGCCGCGACCTGCGTGGCGAGCGACCCGGTTGTCCGGCCCGAGCCGTGGGTGCCGGTCGCGCAGG
>DATJLT010000091.1:0-2745 GCA_035509195.1 Streptosporangiaceae bacterium
ACAGCAGCCGAGCCCAGGCTGAAAGGCCACGACCAGGGCCAGTGGCTGCGCCACCTCGATGCCGAATGGGACAACCTGCGAGCGGCCTTCGCCCACCTGGCAGCGGACAACCGCGACGACGACGTCCTGGCACTCGCCGTCGCGCTGACCCGGCTGGCTATCACCCGCGGCCACGCCGAGGTGCTCAGTTACCTGCGGCACACCGTCGAGCAGGCAGACCAGACACCGCGAAGTGTTCTGGCTGCCGCGCTCGTCTCGGCTGCCGTCATCACGATGAACCTGCTCATGAAGAAACCGGGCGAGCTCGCGGCCAGCCGGCAGTACGCACAGCGGGCCTTGGAGATGGCGTGCGCAGCCGGCGATCAGCCGCAGACCGCCCTGGCACTCGCCGTTGTGGCGGAAGCGACGCGCAGAGATGACATCGGCGCCGCTCAACGGCTTGCGGAGGAGGCAGTCGCGCTCGCGGGCCAGCTCGGCGATGTCCAATTGCTCGGCGAAGTGCTCGAAGCCTCCGCGACCAGCGCTCCGCAGGAGCACAAGCGCGGCATCTACCTGGAGGCGCTGGCGTGTGTGCGGCAGTCTGGCGATGACCTGGTCGGCGCCAGCGCACAGCACAGACTGTACGGCCTGGACCTGCGTGCGGGGCGGATCAAAGACGCGCGCGCCCACGCCGAAGAGGCGGTCGCTCTAGCCGAGCGAGCAGTTGGCGGGGACTTCTTCCTGTACTGGATGCGCACCGACCTATCCAACGTGCTGCTGATCGACGGCTGCCCCGGCCAGGCAGAACGGGCAATTCGCCAGTGCCTGCTAGTGGTGCGCCGTCTCGGCTTCGACACCGACGCCTCTCAGCTTCTGGTCGGTGCCGCCTGCTGCGCGACCTGGCGCGGCGACTACGAGAAGGCGGCGCGGCTTCACGGCGCCGCGAACGTCGACATCAACGCCGCGCTCAAGGCCGGCGCGATCAACTGGTCCCAGGCCGAAAAGAACCTCCAGGAAAAAGACCAGGCTAAGCTCCGCGAGATCCTCGGCGAACGGGCCTACGAAGACGCCTACCACCAGGGGGCTCAGCTATCGCCAGAGCAGGCGGTCGAGTTGGCACTCGGCAGGACGTCGGCAGCCTGAATGGCGGCTGCCCGCAGGCACGAGAACTCGACGCACCACATCACTAATGTCTTAATATTCCGGAAGCACATGAATGCGGCGTTAGCCAAACGGGCAACGCGTGAGAATCCGGCCGCTAGCGGAGGTACTCGTGTTCAATACAGTGGTGGTCGGGGCCGATGACTCCCCGACAGCGGCCGAGGCGGTGCGGAAGGCTATCGCGCTGGTGAAACTGACGGCCGGCCAGCTGCACATTGTGACCGCATACAAGCCTCAGCGTTTCTCGTCGTCAGACGCCGACGTCGAGGAGTACCTGAAGTCAATAGGGTCAGATGCGCTGGCCGAGTCATTGCTAGCGGATCTGACGGGTCTCGCCAGGGCGGAGGGCGTCCGTGCCGAAGCCCATGCGCTTACCCGCGCGCCTGCAGACGCCATCTGCGAAGTAGCTGCCCAGGTAAACGCGGACCTCATTGTTGTAGGCAACAAGGGCATGCAAGGCGTGCGTCGTGTCCTGGGTAGTGTTCCGAATTCAGTGGCGCACCAGGCGCCGTGCGATGTTCTGATCGCATTCACCACCTGACCGGATCACGTTCGCAGCCGGCAATCCGGCTGGAGGTCGGCGGACCCCCGCTACCTGACGCCGTAGAGGTGCTCCAGGGCAAGCTGATCGAGCCGCTCGAAGCCCATGCCGCGCGCCCCGAGCGCCGCCACGTCCGGCGTGAAACCGCGGATGTCCTGCCACGTTTCGCCGTCGGCTAGCGTTGGCAGGGCGAGCTGGCCGACCCGCGCAGCGCGCAGCGCCTCGGCGACCTCGGGATCGGCGCGGAAGGCACGCGCCTTGTCCCGCAGGATCAGGTAGTTGCGCATGCACGCCGCGGCGCTGGCCCAGACTCCGTCGTCGTCCTCGGTGCGCGGCGGCTTGAAGTCGAAGTGCACAGGCCCGTCATAGCCGCCAGCCTGAAGCGCGTCTACCACCCAGAAGGCGCCCCGCGCGTTCCCGGCGCCGAACCGGAGGTCCTGGTCGTACCGCGGACCATGCTGGCCGTTCAGATCGATATGGAACAGCTTGCCGTGCCACATCGCCTGCGTGATCGTGTGCGCGTAGTTCAGGCTGGCCATCTCCTCGTGCCCGACCTCGGGATTGATGCCGACAAGCTCGGAGTGCTCAAGCTCGTTGATGAAGGCGAGTGCGTGCCCGGCCGTGGGCAGGAGGATGTCGCCGCGCGGCTCGTTCGGCTTAGGCTCGATCGCGAACCTGATGTCGTAGCCCTGGTCCAGGACGTAGCCGGTCAGGATGTCGAACGCCTCCTTCAGCCGCTCGAGCGCGGCGCGCACGTCCTTGGCCGCGCCCGACTCGGCACCGTCCCGGCCGCCCCAGCACACGTAGATCTGCGCGCCGAGCTCGGCGGCCAGGTCGAGGTTGCGCATGACCTTGGCGAGCGCGAACCGGCGCACGTCCCGGTCGTTCGAGGTGAACCCGCCATCCTTGAATACCGGGTGGCTGAACAGGTTCGTGGTTGCGGTGGTGACGACCAGGCCGGTTTCGTCTAGCGCCTTGCGGAACGCCGCGATCATCGATTCGCGCTCCGCCTCGCTGGCGCCGAAGTCGAACACGTCGTTGTCGTGGAAGTTCACCCCGTAGGC
>DATJLT010000092.1:0-29229 GCA_035509195.1 Streptosporangiaceae bacterium
TGTCCGGGCGCAAGGGCCTGGGCTGGTACCGGTTCAGGGACAAGGTGATGGCGGGGGAGTGGGCCGGGTTCTCCGACACGCCCAGGCACGCCAATGCCTCCGAAATCGCCCGGGCGCTGCTCGACGCCTTCAGCCAGCCGGCCGAAGAGGGCGGCGTCGACGAGATTCACATCGTCTACACCGAGTTCGTCTCGATGCTGACCCAGCGCCCGGTCATTCACCGGCTGCTGCCGCTCCAGATCGTCGATGCGCCCGAGCGCACCCCGGGACCGATCCCGGTGTACGACTTCGAGCCGTCGCCCGAGCGGGTGCTCGACGAGCTGCTTCCCTGGTACATCGAGAGCCGGATCTTCCAGGCCCTGCTCGACGCGGCGGCGGCGGAGATCGCCGCCCGGCGCCGGGCCATGAAGTCGGCGACCGACAACGCGAACGACCTCCTCGAAAAGCTCACCAGGGACGCGAACAAGGCCAGGCAGGCCGAGATTACCCAGGAAATCAGCGAGATCGTCGGCGGTGCGAACGCGCTGGCCGATGCGACCAGGAGTTAGTGAGACCAACATGACCGCAACCGCAGAGCACGCAGCCGGTGCGCAGGCCGACGGCGAGGGCACTGGCCGGGTCGCACGGGTGATCGGGCCGGTCGTCGACGTCGAGTTCGGCGCCGACGACATGCCTGAGATCTACAACGCCCTGCATGTCGACACCAAGATCGGCGATCAGGAGCAGACCCTGACCCTGGAGGTCGAGCAGCACATCGGGGACAACACGGTCAGGGCGATCTCGATGCAGCCCACAGATGGCCTTGTCCGCGGCGCCGTGGTCACCGACACTGGCGGCCCTATCTCGGTCCCGGTCGGCGACGTGACCAAGGGACACGTCTTCAACGCGCTAGGCAACACGCTTGACGTGCCGATCGCCTCGCTGCACGTCACCGAGCGCTGGCCGATTCACCGGCAGGCGCCGCCCCTTGACCAGCTCGAGCCAAAGACCGAAGCCTTTGTTACCGGCATCAAGGTCATTGACCTGCTCACCCCCTACGTCAGCGGCGGCAAGATCGGCCTGTTCGGCGGCGCAGGCGTGGGCAAGACGGTGCTGATCCAGGAGATGATCCGCCGCGTCGCCAAGAACTTCGGCGGCGTGTCGGTGTTCGCCGGAGTGGGAGAACGCACCCGCGAAGGCAACGACCTGTTCCTTGAAATGGAAGAGTCAGGCGTCCTTCAGGACACGGCGCTGGTATTCGGTCAGATGGATGAGCCGCCTGGCACCAGGCTGCGGGTCGGCCTTTCCGCGCTGACCATGGCCGAGTACTTCCGCGACGTGCAGAAGCAGGACGTGCTCCTCTTCATCGACAACATCTTCAGGTTCACGCAGGCGGGCTCTGAGGTGTCCACTCTGCTTGGCCGGATGCCCTCCGCCGTCGGATACCAGCCGACCCTGGCCGACGAGATGGGTCAGCTTCAGGAGCGGATCACCTCGACCAGGGGTCACTCGATCACCTCGATGCAGGCGATCTACGTGCCCGCCGACGACATCACTGACCCGGCGCCGCACACCACGTTCGCCCACCTGGACGCCACGACGGTGCTGAGCCGGTCGATCTCTGAGAAGGGCATCTACCCGGCGGTGGATCCGCTCGACTCAAACTCCCGGATACTCGACCCGGCGTATGTTGGGCAGGAGCACTACAACGTGGCCCGCGAGGTGCAGCGAATCCTGCAGCGGTACAAGGAACTTCAGGACATCATCGCGATCCTGGGTATCGATGAGCTCTCAGAAGAGGACAAGGTGACCGTACAGCGAGCCAGGCGCATCGAGCGATTCCTTTCGCATCCGATGTACGTGGCCGAGCAGTTCACCGGCATCCCTGGCGAGTTCGTGCCGCTCGACGAGACGGTGTCCTCGTTCAAGGCGATCACGGAAGGCAAGTACGATCACGTGCCCGAGCAGGCGTTCTTCATGTGCGGTGGCATTGAGGACGTGGAGCGCAAGGCCAAGGACCTGGAGAGGTCGTGACTCTGCGCGTAAGCCTCGTCATCCCTGTCGGTGAGATCTGGACCGGTGCGGCCGATCGGGTCATAGCCAAGACGCTCGACGGTGACGTCGGGATCCTGACCGGGCACGCGCCGCTGATCGGTATCCTCGCGCCGGGCAGCGTCGTACGGATCCAGCCGCAGGAGCCGCCGCCAGACGGCGGGTGGATCGAGGCGGCGATCGACAGCGGCTTCCTGTCGGTAGCGGATAACCGGGTCTCCATCCTCGTCCACGACGCCATACTCGGCAGTGACGTAGACAAGGCAGGGGTCATGGCCAGGCTCGAGTCAGCGCTCGGGGCCGCCGAGTCTGGCCAGGACGGCGAGCAAGAAAAAGCCGGCTTCCTCCGCGCCCAGTTGCGGGCCGCTGGCGAAGAAGCCTGACCGGCTGCGCGGGGGAGCGGCGTGCAACAGGATCTGGCATTCATCGGCTGGATCCTGATCGCCGGCGTGGTCGTCCCTGGCCTGTACATCGCGGCGATGGTGATACGCAGGATGGCGATCAGGCGCCCGGGCGGCGCCGTCGAGTGCAGCCTGCGCCAAGACGGCGATGACCGCTGGCGTCGCGGCGTCGCGGCCTATCGCACCGACCAGCTCTGCTGGTTTCGCAGCAACGGCATGGGGCTGCGCCCGGACGCGGCCTTCGACCGGCGCGCGCTGCATCTCGTCGCCAGGCATGAAGGGGACAGCGCCGGTATCGGCGGCCCGCGTGGCGCGGTCGACGAGACCGTCGTCGTCAGGTTCGAAACCGGCGGAGACGGCGGCCCGGTCTGGCTCGCCCTGAGCCGCGACGCGCTTACCGGCCTGCTCGCCTGGCTGGAAGCCGGCCCTCACTACTGGATCGGCAGCACCTGCTGACCCGCCCCGCCCCTGGCGCAGGCCGGCGTTCGCGGCCGGGGTTAGCGGGAGCCGCCTGGTTTCCACAGGATGTCGCCGGCGGGCTGGTTCGCCGTGCGGGCCAGGATGAACAGCAGGTCGGACAGGCGGTTCAGGTAGCGCGCGGCGAGCACGTTCATGGACTCTCCGTCGACCTCTATCGCGGCCCAGGCGGCGCGTTCTGCTCTGCGTACCACGGTCCTCGAAAGGTGCAGCAGCGCTGCGCCAGGTGAGCCTCCCGGCAAGATGAAGCTGCGGAGTGTTGGAAGCTGATCATTGTATTGATCGCAAGCCTGTTCCAGGGCTGCGATGTAGGCCTCGTCTATCCGCAACGGGGGATAGGGGGGATCGGCCCGTACCGGGTTGCACAGGTCGGCGCCCACGTCGAAGAGCTCGTTCTGGATCCTTACCAGCAGCGTCACGATGTCCTCAGGCAGGCCGCCTGTGGTGATCGCGACGCCGATCGTGCTGTTCGCCTCGTCTACGTCGGCGTAGGCGGCGAGCCGCAGATCGGTCTTGGCGGTCCGGCTGCCGTCGCCGAGCGCTGTCGTGCCGTCGTCGCCGACGCGGGTATAGATCCTGGACAGTACGACCGGTGTGTCAGAGCGATCCGTGGGCATGCGCTCTACGGTATCGGCGCGGGGCCGGCAAGGCCGGCGCGGGCACGGCAGTTCCTAGTAGGGTTTACTGAAATATTCGACCTGGGTCGTGGGAGTCGGAATGTACGACTACGTCATCGTGGGTGCGGGGAGCGCCGGCTGCGTGCTGGCCGCGCGGCTCACCGAGAACCCTTCGGTGCGGGTACTGCTGCTTGAGGCTGGCCGTCCGGATGACGCCGACGAGATTCACATCCCTGCCGCGCTGAACCTGCTGTTCCAGAGCAGCTACGACTGGGGCTACGTGACTGTGCCGCAGGACCGGGCGGCCGGGCAGTCGGTGTACTGGCCGCGCGGCAAGGTCATCGGAGGCTCATCGTCCATCAATGCGATGGTCTACATCAGGGGCAGCAAGTACGACTACAACACCTGGCGGGACGAATACGGCTGTGACGGGTGGGGCTACAACGACATCCTGCCGTACTTCATCAGGGCCGAGCACAACTCGCGCGGTGCGTCCGCGTACCACGGCGCGTCAGGTCCGCTCAGCGTCGTCGACCCCAAGTTCAAGTCGCCTGCGGCGAGCGCGTTCGTGCAGTCGGCGGTGAACGCGGGCAGCGCGGCTAACAACGACTTCAACGGGCAGAGCCAGGACGGCGTCGGTTTTTACCAGGTCACTCAGAAGGACGGGAGGCGCTGCTCGGCCGCGGACGCGTACTTGCATCCGGCCGCCGACCGGCCCAACCTGACCATACAGACCGACGCGCTTGCGACCTCCGTCGTGATCGAGGGCGGGCAGGCGGTCGGCGTGCGTTACCTGTACAGAGGGGCCGAGCAGGTCGCGCGGGCCGAGGCCGAGGTCATCCTCTGCGGCGGCGCGATCAACAGCCCGCAACTGCTGATGCTCTCTGGCATCGGCCCGGCCGATCAGCTACGCGAACACGGCATTCTCGTCCAGGCCGATAGCCCGGGCGTGGGGGCGAACCTGTCCGATCACCCGATCGTGACCGCGCTGTGGTCGACTCCAGGGCAGCGCAGCCTCGCGGAGATGGCGGGGCCGAAGAACTTGATGCGGTGGCGGCTCACCCATTCAGGACCATTGACGACGAACATCGCTCAGTCCGGCGGGTTCGTGCGCAGCCTCCCTGATTTGCCAGCCCCTGACCTTCAGTGGCACGTCCTGCCCGTGCCGTTCGTTAACGGCGGCCTGGCCGATCCGAGTGACCGGGGCATGTCGGTGCTGGTCACGCTGGTGGATGTGCGCAGCCGGGGGCGGATCACGCTGCGCAGCGCCGACCCGAGGCATAAGCCGCTCATCGATCCCGGCTACCTGCATGACCGCGACGACCTCGATGCCCTGGTCAGGGGCATCGGCCTGGTGCGGGACATCGCGGAAGTGAGGCCGATGAGGCGGATCTGCAAAGAGGAACTGGCGCCGGGGCCCGACGTGCAGAGCGAGGCCGAATTGCGGGACTTCGTCAGGCACGACGTGACCACGGTGTATCACCCGGTCGGTACCTGCGCGATGAGCGGGCGGGCGCAACTCGACCGTAACCGCATCGCTGGCGTGGTGGACACCGAGTTGCGCGTGCGCGGGGTCGACGGGCTGCGCGTCGTGGACGCATCGGTCATGCCGGCCGTACCGAGGGGCAACACGAACGCGCCGGTGATCGCGGTCGCGGAGCGTGCGGCCGACCTGATCTCCGGGCGCGCTCCGCTCGCCGCGCTCGAGCCTTCCGATCTGGCGCTTTCCCTAGCTCGCTAAGTTACTTGTAACGGCGGCCGTGGAGGATGGCGGCGAGGGTCAGGATCTTCTTCATGTCGGTATCGGTCCTGGTGAACGACGTCAGGTTGACCATCGGCTTCATGCGCTGCCTGGTGATCGCCTTGGCCTTGGAGAACTCGCGCAGGCCGTCGGCACCGTGAATGCGGCCGAAGCCTGACTCGCCCGACCCGCCGAAGGGCAGAGAGGGCACGCTCGCGAACGAGATCACCGAGTTGATCGACGTCATGCCCGAGTTCAGCGCCCTTGCCGCGCTCAATGCCGCCTTCTTGTTCTTGGCGAAGACGCTGCCGCCGAGGCCGTAGCGGCTGGCGTTGGCCAGTTCCACGCCTTCAGAGAGGCTCGACACCGGGGTGACGGTCATCGTCGGGCCGAAGGTCTCGTCGGTGACCGCGGTGCTCGACTCGGGCACGTCGGCGAGGATCACCGGGCCGACGTAAGGCTTCCTGATGCTGCCAAGGCCGCCGACCACGGCACGGCCGCCGCACGCCATCGCGTCGGCGATGTGCTGCTCGATGATCTCGGCCTGGCCGGGCATCGTCATCGGGCCATAGTCGGCCTCGCGGTCGTCACCAGGCCGCAAGCCCTTGACTCGCTCGGCGAGCTTTTCGAGGAACGTGTGGTAAATGTCCTGGGCAACGTAGATCCTCTCGACGCCAATGCAGGTCTGCCCGGCGTTGGACAGCGCGCCCCAGACCGCCGCGTCTGCCGCGGCATCGAGGTCGGCGTCGGCCGAGACGAGCAGCGCGTCCTTACCGCCGCACTCGGCGACCATCGGGGTCAGATTCTCCGAGCAAGCGGCCATGACCTTCTTGGCGGTCTTCGTCGAGCCGGTGAAGGCGATCTTGTCGACCCCGCTCTTTGCCAGGAAGCTGCCGGTCTCCCCGAAGCCGGTCACTAGCTGGAGCACGGGGTGCTCGGGCACCACCTCGTTAAACGAGCTCACCAGCCAGCCCCCGACCCCAGGCGTGAACTCGCTCGGCTTGAACACCACCGAGTTCCCTGCCGCGAGCGCGTAAGCGATAGAGCCGACGGGGGTGAACACCGGGTAGTTCCACGGGCCGATGACGCCGACCACGCCGAGCGGCTGGTATTCGACGGTCGCTGCCTGGTTGATGGCGACGAGACCGCTGCGTACCTTGTGCGGGCCAAGCACCTTGCCAGCGTTCTTCGCCGCCCAGTCGATGTGCACGACCGCGAGCAGCACCTCAAGCTGGGCGTCGGCCACCGGCTTGCCGGTCTCCGCGTGGACCAGCTCGGAAATCCGCATGATGTACCTGGTCAGGTACGACTTCCAGGCGAGCAGCCTGGTCCTGCGTTCCTTGCCGGAAAGTCCAGCCCACCACTGCGCGGCCTCGCGAGCCCTGGCCACGGCTTCGGCTACCTCGTGCTCACCGAAAAGCGGGAACGTGCCGACCGGCTCGCCGGTAGCCGGATTCAGCGAGTCAAACGTCTTCACCGTGCCAGAGTGGCTTGAAAGACCTGAGTGGCTTGAGTGAGACGAGGTTCGTACCGTGGCAGCCATCGCTCGCGTACCGTTCCTTTTGCTCGGGCAATCCTTCCGAGCCAGTAAATCACTGCGTAGCGGGAGAAAGGTACGGTCGGGTCGTGCGACGCGATCGGGAGTGGCTGGCAGACGCGGTTGAGCTGTCCAGGCGGTGTCCGCCGTCTGAGACGGCGTTCAGCGTCGGTGCGATCCTGGTTTCTGCCTCCGGATCGGTGCTCGCGACCGGGTACTCGCGTGAGACTTCCCCTCATGATCACGCGGAGGAGGCAGCGCTGGCAAAGGCCGGGGATTTCGACCCGGATGGTGCGACGCTTTACAGCTCGCTTGAGCCTTGCCTGAGGCGGGTGTCGCGACCGGTGGCCTGCGCCGAGCTCATCGTCCGCAGCGGAGTGCGCCGGGTGGTGATCGCGTGGCGCGAGCCGCCGGTATTCCAGCCGGGCGGGGGAGCGGGCTGGCTGGAACAGCAGGGAGTCGAGGTCGTGGACCTGCCTGAGCTAGCTGAGGCAGCACAGGCCGTCAACGAGCGGCTGCTCGGCTAGGGCCGAGGCTTGCGCCAGTGCCCAGGGCAAAATTCTTCCGTGCCGACAAGTCCAAACTCAAGATATAGCGTGATACTGAATTGAGCCGTAGCTTCGTCAGCGTCGACAAAGGGGCAGGAGAGACGCGTTATGTATGGCGTAGGAATTCAGGCGCTTCAGAATTTGAGGGTTGCTCAACTTGAGCACATGGACCTGACGCCGGAACCATCGAAAGCGGACATTGATCACTCAGCACACGCGCCAGGCCGGGTCTGCATGAAGTGCGACCGCGTGATCGGGGCCGACGAGGCCGCCCGCAAGCGCGGCGAGTCGAGCTGGGTCCACGAAACCTGCCCGATCTGACGCCTTGGCGGTGAGTTCCCGGCCGGGCCGGATAGCCTTCCCGCCCCGCAACAGCATCAGCTGGCCACCGATGTCCTAACCGGCCTGCGGCGAACAGCAACAGTGGCTCCGCGATGCTGCGGGAACAGCATCAGCTAGCCACCGATGTCCCCGGCCCCGGCCCGCGAACGACAACAACAAGCCAGCGATGCGGTAAGCCTCGGCGGGATGCCAGGAACGCGCCGGATGCCGGATCAGGCAGGCCATCCGGCCAGAACCGAGCGGCTGGAACCAGGCCGCACGCGAAAGCCTGGCATATTCAGCACATGCACGCACCGGCTAACCCGCGATCCTGTGATTCTGCTGAGACTCTGATCCGGCGCATTGACCGGTTCCTGACTGTGTGTCAACACTCGTTGCACATCGCGATGAAGGGGCCGCCATGCGCTGGGTGACCTATGGTTTCCGATCTGCCGTCGCCCTCACGGCGGTCGTCTCGCTCGCGGCGGCCGGGACAGCACACGCGGGGACACCGGCGACAGCAGCGCAGTGGCCGGCCAAGGCGCCAGCGCAGAAGTGGACCAAGATCTCCGGCGACACCGGACTCAGCATCGCTTCTGCTGGGCTGCTGCGCACGGGCGACGGACGGCTGCACGTCGTCTGGCCGAGTTACGACGGCAACGGCCTCTACTCCCTGCATTACTCGACCATCGGCGGCAAAGCCAAGCTACTCAGCACCGGCACGATCTTCAGCAAGTGGGGCGCCGTCTCGGAGTACCCCCGCCTGGTGCCTGGGCCGTCCGGCGGCATCAGGATGGTGTTCACCGGCAGCGACAATCAGGGCGGCAGCCCGTTCGACAACACCGACATGTTCACCGCGACCAGCGACGCGGCCGGACAAAGCTGGACCCTGGTCCACGGCTCGATGTCTACTACGAGCGTGCCGCTGACCGACACCAGCGCGGTTACGGAGTCAGGCGGCACGCCGGTCGCGGCCTGGTCGGTCACGACGGCGCTCAAGTACCACGTCGGCGTCGACGGCAACATCCCGTCCGTCGGCCCTGACGAAACCCTCGGCATCGGCGCGACGGGCGTGCTCGAAGGACCGACTCTGGTCAGGGCCAAGGACGGCGGCGTCTGGGCCGCCTGGTTCAACTCATCAGGACTGTCCAACCAGGGCTACTGGGTCGACCAGCTACTGCCGAAGCAGGGCTCGGCGGTCAAGGCGCCGTCCTCGGGCGGGAAGAACCTCGACAACAACCAGCCAGGGGAGGCAACGGCCTTCGTCGCACGTGCGCAAGGCGGCGAGTACCTGGCCTACTGCGTG
This sequence comes from Streptosporangiaceae bacterium, assembly GCA_035509195.1. Classification (GTDB taxonomy): domain Bacteria; phylum Actinomycetota; class Actinomycetes; order Streptosporangiales; family Streptosporangiaceae; genus Chersky-822. The sequence goes on from DATJLT010000092.1 coordinate 8,980, forward strand.
CCAAGCAGCACGCGGGTATGCGCGCACATCAACCTGTGGAAGGTCGGCTCGGCCAAGGCCATGACGGTGCCGGGATCCTCGACCGGCTCGGCGCAGAACGTGGCCGTCTCCCAGGGGCGTTTCGGGCACCTGTGGGTCGCCTGGTATGACAGGGGCGCGAACAAGATCCACGTCGTCCGCACCAACGCGGCCGCGACCGCGTTCGGCTCGGTGCTGACCCTCACGCCGCCTCCCCACCTGGGCGTACTCTACGACGTGCAGGCCGAGGGAAGCGCTGGCCCGCTCGACGTGATAGCGCTCGTGCAGCAGAGCACCGCGAACTCGACGCCCTCTTACTGGGACACTCAGGTGCTGCCCGCGCTCCGGATCAAGGGGTCCAAGGCCAGCGTGAGCAACGGCAAGTCAAGCACGATCACGTTCACCGTCACCGACGCGGGCGATGCCGTCTCCGGCGCCACGGTAAGGTTCCTCGGCGTGAAAGCGAAGACCAACGCCAAGGGGCAGGCCAAGTTCACGATCAAGAAGGGCACGCCCAAGGGCAGTCACGCCGCTGCCGCGGCCAAGACCGGCTACGCATCGGCCAGCTTCACGGTCAAGGTGACTTAGAACAGCGTCAGTTCGTCCCGCACCATGCCGCGCAGTCCCTCGTAGTCGAGCGTCACGCACCGGATGCCCCGGTCCTCCGCCAGCACGCGCGCCTGCGGCTTGATCTCCTGCGCGGCGAACACGCCAAGCACTGGCGCGAGCAGCGGATCGCGGTTGAGCAGCTCAAGATACCTGGTCAGTTGCTCCACGCCATCGATTTCGCCCCGCCGCTTCACTTCCACCGCCACGCTTACCCCAAGCGCGTCCCGGCACATGATGTCTACGGGACCGATGGCTGTCGGAAATTCACGCCTGACTAGCCGCCAGCCATCACCAAGGACCTGAGGCTGGGCGGCAAGCAGTTCCTGCAAGTGCGCCTCGACGCCGTCCTTCACCAGGCCAGGATCCTCTCCTAGCGGATGGGAGAGGTCGCTGATGATTTCTTGCAGATGAATTGTGAGTTTTTCACCAGACTTGCCCGTGACAACCCATTCGCCCTCCGATTCGGCCAGCCGGCAAGGAGGGGACATCCAGTTCAGCGGCTTGTAGCTGCCGCCGTCGCTGTGGACGAGCACCGAGCCGTCGGCCTTGACCATGATCAGCCGCGTCGCCAGCGGCAGGTGAGCTGAGAGACGGCCGGCGTAATCCACGCTGCACCGGGCAATGATGAGTCGCACGGCGTAACTCTACGGCGAACTAGGATGTGCGAGTGGCGGGTCAGGCACCGGATTGGATCGTCCAGCAGTTCACGAAGAAGTTCGAGGAGAAGAGCCGCAGTACCGGGCGCTTCAACCTGGCGATCTTCGGTAAGACGGGCGTCGGCAAGAGCACGCTGCTTAACGCGATCTTTGGCGGCGAGGTGGCACAAACCGGCATCGGCCGGCCAGTCACCCAGGGCAGTCACCTGTACTTGCACGTCAGCGGCTACCTGGGTGTGCTCGACACGCGGGGGCTGGAAATCGGCCGTGATAGCGGGACGATCGTAGGTGAGCTCGAGCAGTTCGTGAAGGAGATGCGCCGGCTGCCGCTGCCCGAGCAGATCCACGCGGCCTGGTACTGCGTCAGGTCAACAGACAACCGGTTCGAGGACACCGAGGAAGAGTTCATCAGGGCACTCGACCGGCTCGGCCTGCCCGTGCTGCTCGTGCTAACGCAGGTGCCGTTCGCGAACGGCAGGTACCACCCCGCGGCACTGGAACTCGCCGCCAGCATCAGCCAGCGCCGGCTGCCGCTGCACGGGGAGCCGATCTTCCTCACCTACGCCATGGCCGACACGTTCCACGGCTATCAGCCGCACGGCCTGCAAGCACTCCTCGATGCCACCTTTCGCGTTGCCCCTGAGGGAGTCAAGAACGCGCTCACGGCGGCGCAGAAGATAGACATGGGCCGCAAGCGAGCCGACGCCCGCAAGGCGATTACCGCCGCCGCGGCGAGCGCGGCCGCCGTCGGCGCGGTCCCCATACCGTTCTCCGACGCGGCGATCCTCGTCCCCATTCAGCTCGCGATGATGGCGAGCATCGCTATCATCTACGACGTACGGATCGACCGGGCCACCGCCGCCGCCGTTGCCGCGACCGCTGCCGCGACGGCAGGGGGCCGCAGCCTGGTGACCGGCCTGATCAAACTGGTGCCAGGCGTCGGCTCAGTCATCGGCGGCACGATCGCCGCCGGAGTCGCGTCAGGGATCACGCTGGCCATAGGGGAGTCGTGGATGGCCGTGTGTGCCAGGATTTCCCGAGGCGAGCTCTCCACCACCTCAGGTGCCCTGGACACCAACCAGGTACGCGAGGCCTTCATGGCCGAATTCCAGAAGAACGTCAAGCGCGGCATCTCGGCCGGCTGACCGCTCGCAGGAGTGCGCGGGCCAGACTCGGGTAGGGCGAATAGCGAGCAATAGCCGCTTTCGAAGGAGACAACCATGTCGACGGCCAAGCAGAAGGATGCCGCACGCCGCAACATCGAGAAGGCGCGCGAGGTGCAGAGCGAGCGGGCGCACGGCGAGGACATCCCGCGCCAGGGGGAAGGCCTCAGCACCGCAGACAAAGACAGGCTGGCTGAGGGGGAGTTCGCGTTCCCGAAGGAACGCAAGGAGCCGCTGACCGATGCCAGGCATGTTCGCAACGCGATTGCCCGTTTCGACCAGGTCGAGGACGTGACCGACGCCGAGCGTGACGAGGCGTGGAAGCGCATACTAGCCGCCGCGAAGCGCTACGACGTTGAGGTCTCCGAGTCGGACTGGCGAGAACTCGCCCACGGCGGCAATGACGGCAAGTGAGTACGCCGGACGCGGTGGTGCTCGGCGCGGGGCCGAATGGGCTGGCCGCCGCGCTGACACTAGCTCGGGCCGGTCTTGAGGTCACCGTCGTCGAAGGCGCGAAGGATCCGGGAGGCGGCTGCCGCACCGAGGAACTGACGCTGCCCGGCTTCGTTCATGATGTCTGTTCGGCTGTCCACCCCCTCGCGGCGGCGTCGCCGTTTTTCCACAGCCTCGATCTCGCAGGTCGCGGAGTCCGGCTTCTGGTACCTAAAGTCGCCGTGGCGCATCCGCTCGATGGCAGGCGAGCAGGTGCGATCACTGGGCCGGTGGCGCAGACAGCCCGGAGGATGGGTCCGGACGCGGTGCCGTATTACCGGCTCATGAAACCGCTGGTGCGGGACGCGGATGCGGTGCTAGGCGTCGCGCTGGCTCCGCTGCGATCGGTGCCGGGCAAGCCGATCGCGGCGACCAGGTTCGGGGCCGAAGGTCTGCTCCCCGCGACCGTGCTGGCGCGACGGCTGAGGACGCCAGAAGGACGGGCACTTGTCGCGGGTGCGGCGGGCCACTCGCTGCGCCCGCTGTCGGCCCCGCTGACGGGAGCTTTCGGGCTGACGCTGATGATGCTTGCCCATACGACGGGCTGGCCGGTGGTGGAAGGAGGAAGCGCGCAACTGATCTCCGCGATGCTCGCGGAGTTCGGTGAGCTCGGCGGGTCGGTGGTAACCGGCACGTGGGTGGAGCGACTCGATGAACTGCCGCCCGCCCGGACGGTGCTGCTCGACGTGACACCACGGCAACTGCTTGCCCTCGCCGGGGACCGGCTGCCGCTGCGCTACCAGCGAGGGCTGGCGCGGTTCAGGTACGGGCCGGGCGTATGCAAGGTCGACTGGGCACTGGCCGGTCCGGTTCCCTGGCTGGCCGAGGTCTGCCGTGAGGCCGGCACGGTGCACGTCGGCGGCACGATCGGCGAGATCGCGGCCAGTGAGGCTGACGTCAACGCCGGGCGGCACCCCGAGCGGCCCTTCTGCCTGGTCTCCCAGCCTGGCGTGGTGGACCGCGGCCGGGCGCCGGCCGGCCAGCAGGCGCTCTGGGGTTACTGTCACGTGCCCGCAGGATCTGACCTGGACGTCTCTGACCGGGTTGAGGCGCAGATCGAGCGCTTCGCGCCCGGTTTCCGTGACCTCATCCTGGCCAGGTCCGTCCGCACCGCGAAGGACATAGAGCACTACAACCCCGGCTATGTGGGCGGCGACATCACCGCAGGCGCTGGAACCCTGCGCCAGACCATCGGCCGTCCCGTCCTGCGCTGGAACCAGTACCGTACCCCGCTGCCCGGCGTCTACCTCTGCTCGGCATCGACCCCGCCAGGCGCCGGCGTACACGGCATGTGCGGCCATTGGGCCGCTCAAGCCGCACTCGCCGACCTGCGCAGGGCCCGCTAGCCTCACTAGCCCGACCCGACCCCGACGTCGTGCCAGGTTGGGGGTGGCGGCGCGAGCAACCCCGACGTCGTCCCCGCGTAGGTGCTCTGGGTGCATGTGCTGAACGTGCCGGTCAGTCGCGTGCGGTCCGCGGCTCCGCGGCATCACCGGCCGCCAGCCCGGTCACCCAGGCAACCGGCGCGTCTGACCCGCTCGCCGATCCCGCGTGGCCCGGCGAGCAGCATCAGATAACCATCGATGCTGTCCTCCCGGCGCCGGCTACAACATCAATGTCCCGGCGATGTCACAGGGGCAGCATCAAGTAGCCACCGTCGTCACCGGATCCGCCCCGCCAGCAGCAACGCGGGGTCACCGATGCTGCTCGCCCCGGCGCCATGCCCTTGCCACCCCGGCCCGCTGCCTCGGTCGCCCGAAATGCCCCAAAGTTTTGCGTGCTTGGCGCGAACCCCGGCCCGCGTCGGCGTCGCACCTGCGCGGGCTGCCTGGGTACGCGTGCTGAAGGTGCTGGACGGCCGGCGTGGGGGTGTGGAGCGGCCGGGGCGGGTTAGCGGCGGGGCTGGCTTAGGGTTGGCCAGGACTCGATCAGGGCGGCTACTGCCTCGTACCGTCCGCCGGTGCTCGCGGGGACTTCTGCGCCGGTTTCCGCGGCCAGTGCGAGGGGCGTGGCCAGCCGCCGGAGGGCCTCAAGCAGCAGCATCGACGGCCATACCGCCCGTTCGACCTCGCCCCAGTCTCCGGGCGGCGCGGCCGCCATCAGGCCTGACCAGGTCGCCTCGGTGTCGGGCTCGGGTCGCCCGTGTACGTGAATCCAGTACGCGGCCGTCGCGACCGCGAACAGGACCGGCTGGTAATGCGGCGTGAAGTCGATGAGCGCGACGACTTCGTCGCCGTCCATGAGCACGTTGTCGGGCCCGACGTCGCCGTGCACGAGCTGCCTGTCCAGGCTGCGCATGAGCGGCAGCGAGGTCTCCACCTGCCCGAGCGCTGCCTCGACCAGGCGCAATGCCCCGTTTCTCGGCCCGAATCTCCCAAAAAGCTCCGGAAGCTGCTGCAGCAGGTACTCGGGCGACGTCACGCGGGTCCAGAGCGTGTCCGAGGTCATCAGCGCCGAGGGCACGGGTACGTCGGCGAGCACCGCGTGGTAGTCGGCTAGGTATCGCATCGTGGCGCTGGCCTGGGCTTTCGTGGGGCTGAGGTAGACCTGGCCGGGGAGGAACTCGGTTACCCCGTGCCCGGAGTCGCTGACCAGACGGCCGGCCACGCTGCGCAGCGGCTGCGGCGATCGCAGGCCGGCCTTGTTCAGCGCGACCGCGACCTCCTCTGCCAGTTCGGGGTCGTCGGTCTCCTGCAAGGGCTTCACTACGAAGACGCCGTCGCTGGTCGTCAGCCTGATAGCCGTGCTCCTGGCTCCTGCCAGCGGGCTGACCTCGGCCACGCTGCCCAGGCCGAACTCGGCCGCGATCCGTTCATAGTCCGGCACGGCGACACACTAGCCCACCCCCGGTTGGTCGTTCTTCTTCTCTCGGTAATGTCTCGATATGGAGATTCGCACGGTGGGCGTGGTCGGACTGGGCACGATGGGTGCGGGCATCGCTGAGGTGCTCGCGCGGGGCGGACTGGCCGTCACGGCGGTCGAGGCCGACCCGGAGGCGCTGGCCAGGGGAATGGAGACCCTGACCGGCTCGCTGGCCCGCGCGGTCAAGCGCGGGAAGCTCGCTGCGGGCGAGTCAGAGGAGATCGCCAGGCGGGTCACCCCGGCGGGAAAACTGGCCGAGCTGAGCGGCGCTGACCTGGTCATCGAGGTCGTGCCCGAGCAACTGGCGATCAAGCGTTCCGTGCTGGCCGAGCTTGACCAGGTCTGCCGTCCTGACACGATCTTCGCGACCAACACGTCTTCGCTGTCGGTAACGACGATCGCGGCAGGGACGGCGCACCCTGACCGGGTCGTCGGCATGCACTTCTTCAACCCCGCGCCCGTGATGCGGCTCGTCGAGGTCGTGACCACGGTGCTGACCAGTCCCGCCGCCGGGGCGGCGGCGACGGACCTTGCCCGCCGGCTAGGGAAGACCCCGGTCCAGGTCACCGACCGTGCCGGGTTCGTCGCCAACGCGCTGCTCCTGCCTTACCTGAACCACGCGGTCAGGCTGCTCGAGACCGGCTACGCCACCCGCGAGGACATTGACCTCGCCATGACGGCGGGAGCCGGGCTTCCGATGGGACCGCTCACCTTGCTCGACCTGATCGGCCTTGACACCTCGCTAGCCGTGCTCGAAGTGCTCGAGCACGAATTCGGCGGTACCAGGTACACGCCAGCGCCGCTGCTGCGCCGCCTGACCGATGCCGGAAGGCTCGGGCGCAAGACGGGGGCGGGGTTCTATGAGTACCCCGTGCCTGAGTCGCCTTCCGTGGCGGCCGAGCCCGCTGCTGAGGTTCCAGGCACCGTCACGCTGATCGACCCCGTGGCCGGTGCCGACGCCGCAAGTACCGCACGGGCTGCCAACCTGGCCAGCCTGCTGGCCGCCGCGGGGGTCAACGTCACCCGTGATCCCGCGCAGGACACCGACCTGATCATCGTCGCGATCGACGAGACCGGCGGCGTACTCGGCGCGCTGGCCGAGGCCGAGGCGAGCAGGGTCGCCGACGCGGTCGGGCTCAAGCTCGTCAATTCCGGGTTCGGGGAGATAGCGCCGAGTTTGCTGACGTCGGCGCTGGCCATGGACAAGGCCCTGGCACTGGCCGCCAAGCTTGGCCTGCGGACCGTGCGGGTTCCTGACCGGCCAGGGCTGCTCGTCGGCGCCTTGCTGTACCCGCACCTGCGGGACGCCGCCGCCATGGTGTCCGATGGCTATGCCAAGCCTGTCGATGTTGACAGTGCCATGACGCTTGGCTGCGGGTACCCGCGCGGACCTGTCCTGATGCTTGACGAGGCGGGTCTCGCGGAAACGGCGCGCGTGCTTACGGCGATGCACGCGGCGTACGGCGATCCCGCACTGGTGCCTCCGCCGTTGCTGACCGAGTGCGCTGAGGCCGGGCTGGCGTTGTCCTCGCTCGGCTAGTTCCCCTTCGATGAGCCCGCGCCGGGCCGGCCGCCTCCCCGGTGACATGCCTCGCCGGCCGCGTAAGGGCGGACGTACGCCGCCCGCATCTAGGAAGGACCAGGCCGAGGATTCACCGGTGCGGCTCGGGCCGCCGGTCAGGCAGGAGTGGCCGGACGGTGACTGGATTGTCAGGCAGGTGCCGGGGGCAGCGGCAGGAAAGCAGTACCGGTGTCCCGGCTGCGACCAGGAGATCTTCCCTGGCACCCCGCATGTCGTTGTCTGGCCGGCCGAGACTCCAGGACCCGAGGAACGCAGGCACTGGCACAATGCGTGCTGGAAGCGGCGGCCGAGGCGGCCTGGGCCAAGGACGCCGTATTAGAGGGGGACCGCGTAGTGGAAATCAAGGCGAGCACCGTTCTGCCTGCTCGGCGCGAGAACATCGTGCTGCGTACTGCCGACGGTCTTGACCTGGTCGGCGAGCTGGCCTTGCCGCTTGACAGGGAGCCGGTCGCGACGCTGGTTACCTTGCATCCGCTGCCGACGCACGGCGGCATGATGGACAGCCACGTGTTCCGCAAGGCCGCCTTCCGGCTCCCCGCTCTCGCTGACCTGGCCGTCCTGCGGTTCAACACGAGAGGTACCAGTTCCGAGCGCGGCACAAGCGGGGGAGAGTTCGGTGCCGGACTCGCCGAACAGGGGGACGTCGAAGCCGCGCTCGCGTTCTGCCGTGCACGCGGACTGCCCCGGCTGTGGCTGGTTGGCTGGTCGTTCGGGTCTGAGCTGGCGCTGTTGTGGGGGAACGTGCCGGAGGTCGAGGGCACGATCCTGCTTTCGCCGCCGTTGCGCCGTTCCGGTGACGCCGAGCTTGACTCGTGGGCCGTGACCGGGCGGCCCTTGTTCGCGCTGGTGCCGGGCCTCGACGATTACCTGCGTCCCGACGCGGCCAGGGCCAGATTCGCGCGCGTGCCTCAGGCCAAGGTGATCGCCGTGGACAACGCGAAACACCTGTGGGTGGGGGAGACTTACGTCCGGATAGTGCTTAATGAGATTGTGCGGCTGGTAAATCCTGATGCGTGGCCGCTCCCTACCGAATGGAAGGACTCGCCGTGAGCCTATTCGACCTTTCAGGGAAGACGGCGTTCGTTACCGGGGCATCGCGGGGCATCGGGCGGGTCATTGCCGTCGCGCTCGCGCAGGCCGGGGCCGACCTGGCGCTCGTGGCACGGACCGCTGAGGGACTCGCGGACACGGCGGACGACGTGACCGCTGTCGGGCGCAAGGCCGTGGTGATCCCTGCGGACGTTACCGATCAGCCTGCCGTCGCCGAGGCGGTCGCGGCCGCGATTGACAAGCTGGGGCACATCGACATCGTGATCAACAACGCCGGCGGGTCCAACTTCATGGTCGGGTTCCGTGACCTGCGATTGAACGGCTGGGACAAGCTGATGAAGCTGAACCTCAGCTCGGCCGTGTACGTGTGTCACGCGTTCGCTCCGCACTTGCTTGAGCGGCGGTCGGGCTCTGTGATCAACGTGGCGTCGGTCGCCGGGGTGGCGTCGGCGCCCTTGGTCAGCCCCTACGGGGCGGCGAAAGCGGCGCTGATATCGCTGACCAAGACGCTGGCCGTGGAATGGGCGCCGGACAATGTCCGCGTCAACGCGCTGTGCCCTGGCTGGACGGCGACGGACCTGAACAGGAACCTGTGGGAAGACCCGGTCGCCGGGCCCGCCACGATCGCGACCGTGCCGATGAAGCGGTGGGCGTCTGCCGAGGAAATGGCCGGGCCCGCGGTGTTCCTCGCCAGCGACGCCTCGTCGTACATGACCGGGCAGTCCCTCGTCGTCGACGGCGGGCAGACCGTCAACGCGTGAGCGATGTGGAAAGGCCCGGCGCGAAGCGCCGGGCCTTTCCACATCAGGCTGACTGACTTACTCGGTCCACCACTCTTCGTCGCCTTCGGCCTTGGTGCCGTTGGTCGGCTTCGCCTCAGTCTTGGCGGTAGCGGCATGGCCGCGGGCGCTGGATCCGCCATTGCCGCCGTTGGCGGGAGCCGCCGCGACGGCACGGGCCGGTGCCGCCTGGAGGGCGGGCGTAGCGCCGAGTCCGGCCGCACCTGGGCCAAGGAGCTGGCTGATCTGGGACAGGTGAGCCTGCACGGTCTCGTACTGCTTGTTGGCCTGGTCGACGCGCTGCTGAGCGGCGTTGGCGTGGCGGTCCGCCTCGGCCTTGGCCTCGGCAAGGAACTGGTCGGCCTGGGACTTGGCCTGGGCCAGGATCTCGTCGGCGTTCTTCTTGGCGCTGCTGACGAGCTGCTTGGCGTGGTCGTCGGCGTCCCTGCGGGTCTGCTCGGCTTGGGCGCTCGCCTTGCTCGCTCGCTGCTCGGCGGTCGAGGCGCGCTGCTCTGCCTCGGACACCAGCCGCTGGGTCGCGGCCTGCGCCGCGGCGAGACGTTCGGCCTCCTGCCGCTCGGCTTCCTCGCGACGGGAAGCGAGCTGGATGTCGAACTCGGCCTCGGCCTGAGCCCGCTGGGCCTCGCTCTCCTCGAGGATCCGCTGAGCCTGGCTGCGCATCTCGTCGGCCTGGCGCTTCGACGTGGTGAGGATCTCGTCGCGCTCGCGCTTGGACGAGGCCTTCATCTGGGCGACTTCACGCTCGGTCGTCGTACGGAGCTTGGCGATCTCGCGCTCGACAGCGGCACGCTTCTCGGCGACCTCGTGGTCCACCATCGCGCGCAGCTTGGCGACCTCACGCTCGGTCGTTGACGTCAGCTCGTCGGACTCGCGCCGCGCGCTCGTGCGGATGCTGTCCGCCTCGCGCTCGGCCGAGGCACGAAGGTCATCGGTCTCGCGCTTGGCGTTGGCCCGCAGTTCGGCGGTCTCGTTCTCGGCGCCGGCCCGCAGTTCTGCGGCGTCGACCTTGGCCGACGCCAGCACCTGGCTGGCCTCGGTCCTTGCTTCCTGCAGGATCTCGTCCCGCTGCTCTTCGGCAAGCCGCAAAAGCTGCTCGATCCTTGAGCCGAGACCCGAGTAGGTGGGGCGCTCCTGCTCCTGCATCTGGCGATGCGCGTAGGCGAGCTCCTGCTTGAGCGCTTGCTCGTTCTCGCGCATAGCGCGGAGCTCGCCGTCCTTCTTCCTGAGGTAAGACTCGACCTCTTCCTGGTCGTAACCGCGCATCTTCTGGGAGAAGCGTGGCGGCTGCTCATCATCGAAGAAAGTGCCGAGCTGGGCATTGATATCGGGCTGCATGTCGCCTAATCCTGAGTAGCCGGGGGTTATTGCCTGCCCGGGACACCTGTGGTCGGCGCGACTTACCTGTGTTTGGTCGATACGCTGCCGCGCCCCCACCAGACACCAGGGTCGCAGCCCGCAGGCCACTTTCACGTTTCCCGGTGTCTGGCAGCGTACTCCGCAAGTACGGACTTGGTGGCGTGTTCGCGGCTCCTCGTGGCGTACCTCACGAATTAATTGGAGTTGCGCGTGTTGCCCGTCGGGTCGAAGGGGCTTCCGACCCTTCTTTTCCTGTGCAGTTACGCGCCAGCCGCCGCCTGGACCAGTTCGGTGAGCACGCCGCCGATGTCGCCAGGGTGGAGGAAGGCGATCGAGGCACCGAGCGAGCCGTGTCTTGGCCGCGAGTCGATCAGCCGGAGGCCGGCCGCCTCGGCGGCCGCCATCGACGCCTCGAGGTCGGCGACGCCGTAGCCCACGTGGTGCACGCCTTCGCCCCGGCGTTCGAGAAACTTTCCCACCGGCGTGTCGGGTCTGAGGGGCTCGAGAAGCTGGATGTAGGACACGCCAGGGCCGGGGGCGCCTTCGGCCACCGCGAGCATGGCTTCCTTCACGCCTTGCTCCTCGTTGACTTCCATGCTGACCACGGTCAGGCCGAAGACCGACTCGTAGAAGACGACTCTGGCCGCGAGATCGCGGCACGCGATCCCGACATGATCGATGCGGGTAAGCATGCCGACAGTGTTCCATGGCACGGGCTTCAGGCCTCGCCGCGGCGGGACTGACGGCGGGCTGAAGTATCGTTGCTGGCATGGGTGAGGCGGTAATTGCTGGCGGGGCGCGAACGCCGATCGGGCGGCTGCTCGGGTCGCTGAGCGAGTTCAGCGGCGCCGATCTGGGCGGGATCGCGATCAAGGCGGCGCTCGAACGGGCCGGGGTCAGCGGCGACCAGGTTGACTACGTGATCATGGGTCAGGTCTTGCAGGCCGGCGCTGGGCAGATTCCTTCCCGGCAGGCGGCGGTGGCCGCGGGCATTCCGATGACCGTTCCTTCGCTGACCATTAATAAGGTCTGCCTGTCTGGCCTTGACGCGATCGCGCTGGCCGCGCAGCTCATCAGGGCGGGCGAGTTCGACGTGGTCGTGGCGGGTGGCATGGAGTCCATGACCGCGGCACCGCACCTTCTGCCTGGTGCTCGCAAGGGCTTTAAGTATGGGTCGGCGGCGCTGATCGACGCGATGGCGTTCGACGGGCTCACCGATGCGTTCGATCACCTGTCGATGGGCGAGTCGACCGAGCGGCACAACGCCAAGCTGGGGATCACGCGAGCTGAGCAGGACGCCTTCGCTGCCCGGTCGCATGAGAGGGCGGCGCTGGCGATCAAGAACGGACTGCTTGCCGAGGAAATCGTGCCGGTGCCCGTACCGCAGCGGCGGGGCGAGCCGGTGATCTTTGACACCGACGAGGGCGTGCGGGCGGACACGAGCGCAGAGACGCTGGCAAAGCTGAAGCCCTCTTTCGCCGCCGACGGCACGATCACCGCCGGGACGGCGTCGCAGATCTCGGACGGCGCGTGCGCGGTCGTGGTCATGTCGGCGGAGGCGGCGGCAGCCGCCGGAGCGCCGGTGCTTGCCGTTGTCGGTGAGCATGGAGCGGTGGCCGGGCCTGACAACTCTCTGCACTCGCAGCCTTCGCGGGCTATTGAGCGGGCGCTGAGTAAGGCTGGGTGCTCTGTGGCGGACCTGGATTTGATTGAAATCAATGAGGCCTTCGCGGCCGTTGCCATTCAGTCGATGCGCGACCTGGGCGTGGGGCCTGACATCGTCAACGTTAATGGCGGTGCGATCGCGCTCGGGCACCCGATCGGGATGTCGGGGGCACGGCTGGCGCTGCACCTTATTTACGAGTTGCGGCGGCGCGGTGGCGGGCTCGGTGCCGCCGCCTTGTGCGGCGGCGGCGGTCAGGGCGATGCGCTGCTGTTCAGCGTGCCGGCGCCGGCCTAACGCAAGTGCGGGAGTCGCGGGCTGACGTGCTGGTCGGCGCGGCGCGTTCGGGGGATGCGCGGTCGCTGGCGCGGCTTGTCTCGCTGGTCGAGAACGGCTCGCCTGAGCTGCGGCCGGTGATGCGGGCTGTCGCGCCGCACACAGGGAACGCGCGGGTGATCGGGCTGACCGGCTCGCCGGGCGTCGGAAAGTCGACAGTGACCGATCAGCTCGTACGCGCTTACCGCGCGGCCGGGCTGCGAGTCAGCGTGCTCGCTGTCGACCCGACGTCGCCGTTCAGCGGAGGCGCACTGCTCGGTGACCGGGTCAGGATGCAGGACCACGCGACCGATTCAGGGGTTTTCATACGGTCGATGGCGAGTCGCGGGCACCTAGGTGGCCTGTCCTGGTCGGCGCCGCAGGCGCTGCACATACTCGACGCGGCCGGGTTCGACGTGATCTGCGTGGAGACCGTCGGGGTAGGGCAGGCCGAGGTCGAGGTCGCCGGGCTGGCCGATACCACTCTGGTCGTCCTCGCCCCTGGGCTCGGCGACTCGATTCAGACCGCGAAGGCCGGGATCCTGGAAATCGCCGACGTGTTCGTGGTGAACAAGAGTGACCGGCCGGGAGCTAACGACGTGTCACGGGATCTGAGGTCGATGCTGGCGATGGCGCCTGATCGGCGCGGATGGCGGCCACCGATAGTGCTGACGGCGGCGTCGGCGGGCACCGGGGTTGATGAGCTGGTCGCTCGGGTCGCGGAGCACTGGGAGTGGCTGGGGGAGTCGGGGGTGCTTCGGGAGCGCCGGGTGGCGCGTGCACGGGAGGAGGTTTCCGCGATAGCGGTGGCTGATATCAGGCGGCGGCTAGGAGGGTTGCCTGGCGAGTCGCGGCTTGACGAGCTGGCCGAACTGGTGGCGACGGGGAAGCTTGACCCGTACTCGGCGGCCGACGACCTGCTGGCGGGGTGAGTTCGCAGCTCGGGGCCGGGCTTGCAGCGGGCGGGGCCGCGGCTCGGGGCGGGCTCGGGGTTCGGGGCTCGGGTCGGGCGCGCGGGGTGCGCGGGCGCCGCGCTGCCGCTTTCACGACTGCGATGGGCGCCCGCCGCGAGCGGCTGCGCTGGTTCGCGTTGCGGCTGCGCTGGTTCGCGCCGCGAGGGCGCGGTCGAAGATGCTGCTGACGGCCTGGCCGGCGCCGGCGCCGATGAGGGCGCCCGCGATCGTGTCGCCGGGATAGTGCACGCCGGTGTGCACGCGAGAGTAGGCGACGCCGCCCGCGAGGAACTGCAGCACGATCGCCAGCCACGGGCTATCCCTGCTCACCGCGGTCGCGAACGCGAAAGCCGACGCCGAGTGGCCGGAGGGGAACGAGGTCGATCCCGGCATCGACACGTAGCGCTGGCCGGGCACGCCCGCGCCCTCGCGGTCAGGCCGGTGCCTGGTCGACAGCGGCTTCACGGCCAGGTTCACCACCGCTGACGTGATGCCGATCGCCACGATGCCCCTTGCCGCTGCCCGCCGGCCTGACCGTCCGGTCAGGCTGAGGCCGGCGGCGATGGCGAGCCAGATCAGCGAGTGGTTCGCCGAGTTGGACAGGCGGCGCATGGCTACATCGAGAGCCGGGGTGGGCACCTTCGCGACCGTGTCGTAGACAGCCCGGTCAAGCGCTCCGGCCTGGTGAAGCATGTCCGCTAGGCGGCGCCTGGCCGGCTCAAGTCCGCCAATGTCGCCGAGCGTGCCGAGTTGCTCAGCGAGACGGTCGGCGACCGGATTGAGTTCGGGTGCGTTCGGTTCCCCCGAGGCCATCGCCGCATGCTAGCAGCCGGGTCTGCCCGCGGGGCGGCCCCGGCGGCCCCGCACCATGTCCCGGCTGCCCGGAATGCCCGAAGTTGCCGGGACTCCAAGATAGCTTGACATCAAGAGAGTTGTCTGACTACGCTGGCAAAGTACCTTGACATCAAGATACTTGCGGGTACGGCCGCGATCGCCGGGTAGGGGCAGGCGGGCCGCGTGCGGGCGAGCCGGGCGTGACCGGTTCCCGCTGCTAAGGCAGGATGGCCGCTAAGACGCGCAGGAGGGTAAACGATGATCACGAACAGTTTTGGCGCCAGAGGCACGATCGCGGTAGGCGGCAAAAACTACCAGATTTTCCGCATCGACTCGGTCCCCGGCTCCGCCGACCTGCCGTTCAGCCTGAAGATCTTGCTGGAGAACCTGCTGCGCACCGAGGACGGCGCCAACGTGACCGCCGAGCACATCAGGGCACTGGCGAACTGGGACGCTACCAAGGAGCCTGATACCGAGATCCAGTTCAGCCCGGCCCGCGTGATCATGCAGGATCTGACCGGCGTCCCTGCCGTCGTTGACCTTGCCACGATGCGCGAGGCCATGCGTGACCTCGGCGGCGACCCGGCGAAGATCAACCCATTGGTTCCGGCCGAACTCGTCATTGACCACTCGGTCGTCGCCGACATCTTCGGCCGGCCTGACGCCTTCGAGCGCAATGTCGAGCTTGAGTTCCAGCGCAACTCCGAGCGGTTCGCCTTCCTCCGCTGGGGTCAGCAAGCACTTGAGCAGTTCCGGGTGGTCCCACCTGGAACCGGCATCGTGCACCAGGTCAACATCGAGCACCTCGCGCGCGTGGTCATGGTCGCCGAAGCGAAGGACAGCAGCGGCGAGCCATGCCAGGCCGCCTACCCTGACACGTGCGTGGGCACGGACTCGCATACCACGATGCAGAACGGCCTCGGCGTGCTCGGCTGGGGCGTGGGGGGCATCGAGGCTGAGGCGGCCATGCTCGGTCAGCCGATCTCCATGCTGATCCCGCAGGTAGTCGGCTTCAAGCTGACCGGCGAACTGCCCTCGGTCGCCACCGCGACTGATCTGGTGCTCACGATCACCGAACTCTTGCGCAAGCACGGCGTCGTCGGCAAGTTCGTCGAGTTCTACGGCGAAGGGGTAGCTGCCGTCCCTGTCGCGAACCGCGCCACGATCGGGAACATGAGCCCGGAGTTCGGCTCCACCTGCGCGATCTTCCCGATCGACGAAGAGACGCTCGCCTACCTGAGGCTCACCGGCCGCCCGCAAGAGCAAATAGAACTGGTCGCGGCCTACGCCAGGGAGCAGGGCCTTTGGCACGAGCCTGACGCGCACGACGCCACCAGGTACTCGGCGCGCCTCGAACTTGATCTCAGCACGGTAGTCCCGTCCATCGCCGGCCCCAAGCGGCCGCAAGACCGCGTCGCCCTCGCCGACTCCAAGAACGGTTTCCGCGATGCCCTGACCAACTACGTGCATGAGCCCAGCCTGGACAACGGCATCGCCGCCACGTTCCCCGCGTCCGACCCGGTGGCGATAGACGGCAACGACAGGCCGCACGCCCAGACCAAGGTCACCCTGGACGACGGCACGGAAACCACCGTCGACCACGGCTCGGTCGTCATCGCCGCGATCACCTCCTGCACGAATACGTCGAACCCGTTCGTAATGGTCGGCGCGGCGCTGCTCGCAAGGAACGCCGTCAACGCCGGCCTGGCAAGGAAACCGTGGGTGAAGACCACGCTTGCCCCTGGTTCCAAGGTGGTCATGGACTATTACGAGCGCGCCGGCCTCACGCCGTACCTGGAGAAGCTCGGCTTCAACCTGGTCGGCTACGGCTGCACCACGTGCATCGGCAACTCTGGCCCGCTTCCAGAGGCGATCAGCGAAGCCGTCAATGCCAGCGACCTCGCGGTCGTTTCCGTCCTTTCAGGCAACCGCAACTTCGAGGGCCGCATCAACCCGGACGTCAAGATGAACTACCTGGCCAGCCCGCCGCTGGTCGTCGCCTACGCGCTCGCGGGGACGATGGACATCGACCTGACTACCGAGCCTCTCGCGGCCGGCGCGGACGGTAAGCCGGTCTACCTGGCCGACATCTGGCCTTCCCCCGCGGAGGTCGAAGAGGTCGTCGCGGGCTCGGTCGCGCCAGAGATGTTCAGCCGCGACTACGCGGACGTCTTCGAGGGCGACGAGCGCTGGCAGGAACTCGATGTCCCGGCCGGTGATGTCTTCTCCTGGCAGCCGGACTCCACGTATGTGCGCAAGCCGCCGTACTTCGACGGCATGCCATCCGAGCCCGCCCCGGTCACCGACATTCACGGTGCCCGCGTCCTGGCCAAGCTCGGCGACTCCGTCACGACCGATCACATCTCCCCGGCCGGCGCGATCAAGTCGGACAGCCCGGCCGGCCAGTACCTGACCAGCCACGGCATCGAGCGCAAGGACTTCAACTCCTACGGCTCCCGCCGCGGTAACCACGAGGTCATGATCCGCGGTACGTTCGCCAACATCAGGCTGCGCAATCAGCTCGCCCCAGGCACGGAAGGCGCCGTCACGGTCAAACTGCCCGAAGGCACGCAAACGTCGATCTATGAGGCCTCCCGCGCCTATATCGAGGAAGGCGTGCCGCTCATCGTGCTCGGCGGCAAGGAGTACGGCACCGGCTCCTCCCGCGACTGGGCCGCGAAGGGCACGGCTCTGCTCGGCGTGCGGGCGGTCCTCGTCGAGTCGTTCGAGCGGATCCACCGTTCTAACCTCATCGGCATGGGCGTGCTGCCACTTCAATTCATTAGCGGCCAAAACGCAGCGTCACTCGGCCTGACCGGACAGGAAGTCTTCGACATCACTGGCCTGGAGGCCATGAATACTGGTCAGACTCCTCGCGAAGTGACAGTCAAGGCGGACGGCAAGGAGTTCAGGGCCATCGTCCGCATCGACACCCCAGGCGAAGCCGACTACTTCCGCCACGGCGGCATCATGCAGTACGTACTCCGCAGCCTCAGGTCCGCAGGCTGACCGGCCAGCAAGGCTCCGCGCCCAGCCCAGGCGCGCCGGGCTCGGGCGCTGCGGGCAGTTCCGGTCCCGCGGGCGGCTCGGGTTCCTCGGGCGGCTCGGGTCCCTCGGGCGCTGCGGGCGGTTCCGGTTCAGCGGGCAAGGCCGGGCTGGCGGTGGGCGGCGCCCTCCTTGTCACCGGGATCCTCGCCGCGGCGTTCAACATGCGGGCGGCGATCACCAGCTTGCCGCCGGTGTTCCCCGAGTTGCACTCGGCGGCTGGCCTGTCGACCGCCTCTCTGGCGATTCTCGCGTCCCTCCCTGTGCTCTGTTTCGGGTTGTTCTCTGGTTTCGCGCCCGTGCTTGCGCGCCGCCAGGGCGAGGAACGCGTGCTTGGCGCGGCCCTTGTCCTCCTTGCCGTCGGCCTGGCGCTGCGAGCACTGTCGCCAGGCGTTCTCCTGTTTCCCGGCACGATCCTCGCAAGTTGCGCGATCGCGTTCTTGAACGTTCTGCTGCCCAGCCTGATCAAGCGCCGCCAGCCGAATCGGGCCGGGCTGCTGATCGGACTGTATCTCCTGCTACTGACAGCGGGCTCCGTCCTCGGCGCACTGATCGCTGTCCCGCTGTTCGACGCCGTGAACAGCACCGCCGGTGCCGGAGGCGCGGTCCGCCTGACGATCGGGATCTGGGCCGTGCCCGCCTTGATCGCCGCCGCCATATGGCTGCCGCAGTTGCGGTTCCGCACGACCGCGCCGGAGGGCGCGGGCGGCACCCGAGGCGTGCTCTCGATGAGCAGGCACGCGCTGACCTGGCAGGTCACGGCCTTCATGGGGTTGCAGAGCCTGCTGTACTACGCCACCTTGTCCTGGTTCCCTACGATGTTCCGTGACCACGGGATCAGCCCGACGGGAGCCGGCGACCTGCTGGCGCTGATGAACTTCGGCGGCGCGCTGACCGGCCTGCTGGTACCTGTCCTTGCTCATCGTGCCCGCGATCAGCGTCTGCTCGCGGCCGTCGCCACCGCAGCGGTCATGATCGGCATCGGCGGCGCCATCTTCGGGCGCGGCGCCGTCGTCGTGCCGTTCGTCATCCTCCTTGGCCTCGGCCAGGGTTCCGCTCTCGGTCTCGCGGTATTCATGTTCACGGCCAGGTCGGCCGACGGGCATACGGCGGCCGCCCTGTCCGGGTTCGCGCAGGGCGCTGGCTACCTGGTCGCTACGACCGGTCCGTTGCTGCTCGGGTTCCTGCACACGGCGACCGGTGGCTGGACCATTCCTGCCTGGGTGCTTATCGCCCTCGCGGCTGGTCAGCTCACCGCTGGCGTCCTGGCCGGGCGTGCCAGGTCGATAGACGTGGTCACTCCAGCCCGGTGAGTTTGGCGCTGAAGTCCCAGAGTCTTACCGCCAGGTCATCGTTCCTTGCCGCGCGGGACGGCCGCCGGAGCTTGCGCTTGACGTAGTAGCCGCCGGTCTTGCCTTCGACTTCGGGAGAACTGGCCAGGTAGACGACGGTACTTGCGCCCTGCTCTGGAGTGCTTACCAGCGGGCCGATCAGCGCGAAGCCGTACCTCAGCCAGGCTTCGCCGGAATTGCCGAAACCGGAGCGCACGGTACCTGGATGCAGGCAGTTGGCGGTAGCGCCGGTACCCTCAAGCCGCCTGGCCAGTTCCCTGGTGAACAGGATGTTGGCGAGCTTGCTGTTCCCGTAGGTGAGCAGCGGGATGAAGACCTTGGGGTCGGCGATGTCGTCCAGGTTGATCCGGCCGAAGCGATGCCCGATGGAGGCGACGTTGACGATCCTGGCCGAATCGGCTTCGAGCTTGGTCAAGAGCAAGTTGGTTAGCAGGAACGGCGCGAGGTGATTGACCGCGAACGTGTGCTCAATGCCGTCCTCGGTGAGTTCCTTACGGCGCATGACGAGGCCGGCGTTGTTGATCAGCACGTCGATGCGCGGCAGTTCGCCAAGTCTGCGAGCCAGGTCTTTGACCTGGCTCGCAGACGCGAGATCGGCCAGTTCAAGGCGGGGCGCCTCGCCGGTCGCCGCGGCCTTGACCTCAGCCAGCGCCGTCTGGCCCTTCCCCAGGTCTCGGACGACCATGATCATAGTTGCGCCCAGCCCGGCCAGGGCGGCGCAGGCAGCCTTGCCAATGCCCGAGCTCGCGCCGGTCAGCACGCAGACCTTGCCGGTCATGGAGTCGATCACGGGGGGAGCTTACGGTACTTTTCCGTACGCATACACCGCGGCGGCCGTTCCAGAAGGCGCGGCCGCCTTCCCTGCGCCCCAGGCTGAGGTGGTGCCGGGAATCGACGCGCAGCCGAGCACCTCGTTGGCCGAGGTCTTGCTGACCTGTGCTGTGGTCCAGTTGCCCTTGGCCGACAGGTCATACACCGCTGACGGCCCGAATCCGGAATTAGCGATCACCCAGATGCCGCCACGGCCATCACGGCACATGGCGCTCGGCGGCACCGACACAGGCGTGGTCACCTGGAACCAGCCCTTGCCGTTGTAGTGGCCGAGTGTAGGCACACCGTCGAGCGAGCCGGCGACCCACACGTTGTCGCGGGCTATGGCGAGCACATCGGAGTACGTGAAGCCGACCAGGTTCGCGGGCGTCACCACGTGCCAGCCCGATCCCCGGAAGCGCCACAGCGTCGTCATGTCGCCCCCGGCGCCGCCGATTCCCCATAGATCATCGCGCGACGCCTCGCTCGCGCGGTAGATCGTCCCTGGCGTGCCCTTGATCTCTGTCCACTTCGAGCCTGACCAATGCCAGAGGCCGGCACCGCGCGTGGACCTTCCCTCGCCGCCGAACAGCCAGACGTCGTTTTCCGCGATCGCGACGATGCTGGTGAACTGCGCGTTGTCGTTCCACCTTCCGCTGGCCACCTTGGTCCAGCGGGTGCCATTCCAGT